>JACPEQ010000057.1 GCA_016183435.1 Chloroflexota bacterium | reverse complement strand
GTGTGGATCCCGCTTCCGCATCCGAGCGGCACGTCCCGCTGGCTGAATGAGCAGCGGAACCGAGCGCTCCTGACCCGCGCGCTACGCCTGCTGGCGAACGAGGTCCAGCGCCTGCGCGCCGAGGGGAAGCTCAGTGCCCCGGGCTCAGCGAGCGCACCTCGAGCATCCCGTCGGGCCCCACGCGCGTCTCGAACCGCGGCTCGTCCATCGTCGCCGGCCCGTGCAGTGCCCGCCCCGTCCGCACGGAGAACACGGAGGCATGCCACGGGCACTTGATGTCGCGGCGATCGCGCCCGACGAGCTCGCCCTCATCCAGGGGCCCCCCGGCGTGCGTGCACACCGCGCCGATCGCGGCGATCTCGGTGTCGACACGCACGACCATCACGGTGAAGCCGTTCTTCAGCTCGACGCGGACCGGTTTGCGGTCCTGGAGCGTCGCGGCCTCGATCGCGATCTTCTGCCACTTCGACGGGATCGCCGACCAGGCGTGCCGGTTCACTCCGGTCCCGAACCCGAAGACCATCTCGCCGCCGAGGTGGGCGGTGGCGGCGACGATCACCCAGAGGACGAGGGCGAGGTAGATCGCTGGCTCGCGAGGGCCGCCCCCGACGCGGAGCGCGAGCGAGACGACGTAGCCGATGGTCGTAAGTGACATGAGCGTCCCGTGGAAGATCCCGAGGCGGCGCTCGTTCCCATACGTGTCGTTCCAGTCGGTGTAGCCGCTCAGGACGGCGACGAGCGCGAAGAGCAGCGAGACCAAGAGCGCGATGTCGGTCGCCTTCGAGAGCGTGGCGTCGCGCTGGAAGAGATAGACGAGGTCGAGCGCCGCGACCACCGTGTAGCCGCCGACGACGGCGTCCGTGACGGCAGGGTGGAGGGGATGGCGCAGGAGCGCCGTCCCGTGCAGGAGGTCCTTGATCACGCGGGTGCCGGGGAGGCGATAGAACCCGCCGACGATGGCGCCGAAGAGCTTGCCGAGCGCGTCGAGGCCCTTTCCCTTGTCGCCCCGGACGAGACGATCGCCGACGGTCTCAGGCATCGCGTCCTATGTACGCACGAGAAGGGGATGAGGCGCATCCCGGAGAGCGCTCGCCCGTCTGCACGGTCGCCCAGTGGCTCCGCCTTGACAGTGCAGGCAGAATGTGCCTGCGCAGGTGAAGCAGGGAGGGCCCGGAGACGCAGCTACCGCAGCCAGCGCAGTCGGGCCAGGTGACAAGGATGAATACCTCACGACCGATGAGGTCGCGAAGCGCCTGCGCGTCCACCCCACGACCATCTTGCGCCGACTCGGCGCGATGGGCGATGCGGACCCGGCGCGGATACCCGCGGTCCGGGTCGGTCGTGTCTGGCGGATCCCCCGGCGAGAGTTCGAGGAATGGCTGACCCGCTCCGGACAGGCGTCACGCCTGGTCGGGCGTCAGCGCCGACTGTTCTGACGGGGGCCGTTGGACAGTCTCAGTGGAAGGGAGGTGATCCTGATGCCGGCGAAGAAGAAGGCCGCCAAGAAGAGCGCGAAGAAGGGCAAGAAGAAGTAACTCTCGCTCTTTGATGCGATGAGGCGCGGCGGGCGGGCCGCGCTTGCATCGCTAGACCCGGAAGACGACCTCGAACAGCTCCTTGTCCTTCGGGCACCGTACGGTCGCCGCGTACGGCGGGTTCGGCGGTACGTCGAGATGCTCCCTCGTCACGAAGCGCGGTCCGACGGTCGTGCCATCGAAGGGACATCTCACCTCGTAGCCCATGAAGGCCGCGCGATCAGCTTGGATGCGCCGCTTCGTCGTCTCGATGGTCACGCCCGTACTCTATCCGCGATGGTCGCCCCCGTCGGACGGACGAAGCTCGCCTCCGAGACCTCGACGCTGAAGGTCGGCGACACGGCGCCGGATCTGGCCCTTCGCTCGCACGACGGACGCGAGATCACGCTCGCGGGGCTTCGCGGCAGGCGCGTGGTCCTTGCGTTCTTCCACTTCGCGTTCACGAACACCTGAAACAGCGAGATCCCGGCGCTGAACGACCTCCAGAGGAGGCTCGGCGCCGACGGTGCCCAGGTCGTGGGCATCTCCTGCGACACGGTGTACGCGCTGACGGACTGGGCCGAGCACCTCGGCGGGATCCTCTTCCCGCTCTGCTCCGACTACTGGCCGCACGGGGCGGTGGCGAAGGCATACGGCGTCATGAACGAGGAGATCGGCCGGCCGAACCGCTCGATCTTCGTCATCGATGTGCGCGGGATCGTCCGCTACATCGACGTCCACGCCCTGCGCGAGGTGCCGGACACGACCGAGATCGAGGAGCAGCTCGCGAAGATCTAACGCGTCGGGATCAGGTAGGCCTTGCCCTCCTGGGCGACCGTGAACCGCACGCCTTCGCCGGCCGAGAAGCCGGCCAGCGTGTCGCCGCGGACGAGGACGTCGGCCCCACATTGGACGACGGCGATCTCGCCGGTCGACGCGATCGTGCCTTCAACGACGGCACCGGGTGCCACGAGGTCGCCGCTGACGCCGGCTCGTCCCGTGCCGGGGACGGCGTCCTTCGCCGCGTACTCGATCGCGATGGTGACGCGGTCGCCGATCGTCAGCCGCGACTTGCGGACCGCGCCGCTCGCGTCGCGACCGCGGAGGTCGAGCTGCTCGCCGAAGTCGCCGACGCGCACGGTGAGGACGATGTCGCCGCGTCGGCCGTCGAGCGCGACGATCACGCCGCGCGTGGCCTTCGTCCGCCACTTCTCGATGAAGGCGAGCTGCTCGAAGTCGAGGGACATGTCCGTCGGTACTGTACCGACGTGAGCGTGAGGGCGGCGTTCTTCGACGTCGGCGACACGCTGGTCGAGCACTGGGCACCGCGAGAGGTCGTCAACGCGAGGGCGCGATCGCGGATCTGCTCGGACCTCGGTGCGCGTCCATGGCTGGACGACCTCCTGGGAGCCCGGCTCGAGCCGGCCTGGAACGCATCCCTCGCCCGGCGGATCGCGCGGCGCTCCGACGCGACCGAGCGGTTCGCCCCCGAGGAGGCACGGCAGGTGACGCTCGCCTGGTATGCGGCGTGGTTCCGGGACCGCGGGATCGCCATCGACGACAACGACCTCGACCGACTGCGCCGCGCGATGTGCGTTCCGCTCGACGAGATCTCATCGCCGGTGAAGGGTGCATTCGAGGCGATCCGCTGGTGCAAGGAGCAGGGACTACGTGTCGTCCTCGTGACGAACACGCTCTCGCGCGGCGATACCGAGGCGCTCGCCGACTGGGAGCGCTTCGGAATGAACGACGCGATCGACGGGGTCGCGAGCTCGCACAGTGTCGGCTGGCGCAAGCCGCACCCGGCGATGTTCGAGCGAGCGCTGGCGATCGCGGGCGTACGCCCGGACGAAGCGTTCCACGTGGGCGACAACCTCATCGCGGACGTCTGGGGCGCCCAGCAGCTCGGGATCCGCGGCGTCTGGCGCAGCTCCTTCCGCGTTCATCCGCCGACCGACGAGCGCGGCGCGCCGCACGACACCTGGGGCGACCGCCGGCGGCGCGACCCGGCGACGTGCGAGCACCCCTCCGAGAGCCTCCTGCTGCGGGACGGCGTGGTGGCTTGCTCGCTGTGCGGCGGGGACGCGGGCGTCGACGTGCGGCCGGACGCGGTCCTCCCCGATCTCACCGGGCTTCCCGCGCTCATACGGGAGTGGCTGGGATGAGCGCCATCCTCTTCCAGGGCGGCCGCATCCACGTCGGCGACGGGACGAGCGCCGAGGCGCTGCTGGCGCGGGACGGACGCATCGTCGCCGTCGGGAGGGCCGTCGAGCTCGCACAGGAAGCACGGAGCGCGGAGCGGATCGACCTGCGCGGGGGGCTCATGGTCCCCGGATGGGGCGACGCGCACGTCCACTTCGTGTGGTGGGCGCAGCAGATGCGGCGCATCGACGTCAGCGGGACGTCGTCCGTGGAGGAGGCCCTCGCGGCGGTCGACGCACACGCGCGGTCGCTCCCGGAGGGCCGCTGGATCCTGGGCGGCCGCTTCGACAAGAACCGCTGGGGGAGGTGGCCGACGGCGCGTGAGCTCGACCGCGTCAGCCACGGCCATCCCGCCGCGCTGCGCAGCCGCGACGGCCACTCGCGGTGGCTGAACTCCCGCGCGATGGAGCTCGCCGGGATCGCGCGCGGCACGCCGGCGCCGGCCGGCGGCGTCATCGAGCGGGACAGCGGCGGCGATCCGACCGGCGTGCTGAAGGAGAACGCGAACGCGCTCGTCGACCGCGTGTTGCCTCAGCCCGACGCCGATGAGCGGCACGAGCACGCGGTGATCGGCCAGCGCGAAGCGTGGAAGCGCGGCGTCACCGCGATCGGCGACCTCGACAACTTCGCCGGCACGATCCCGCTCGACGCCTTCGAGCGCATGCGCGACCGCGGCGAGCTCGGCATCCGCGTGCACGTGGGCCTGCCGTTCTCGCGCGTCGACGAGGCCATCGCGCTCGGGCTGCGCACCGGGTTCGGCGACGACCAGGTGCGCATCGGGCCGCTGAAGATCTTCACGGACGGCGCGCTCGGGTCGCAGACCGCCGCGCTGGAGGAGCCCTACGAAGGCAGCGACGACCGGGGCGTGCTGACGGTCGAGCCGGAGCGCCTGAACGAGGTCGTCGCGCGCGCCGCGGCGGCGGGTATCGCGGTCGCCATCCACGCCATCGGCGACCGCGCGGTGCACGTCGCGCTCGACGCGATCGCGCCGACGCGCCGGACCGCGCCGCACCTGCGGCAGAGGATCGAGCACATCCAGCTCGTCCGCGAGGACGACCTGGGACGGTTCGGCGAGCTGGGGATCGTGGCGTCGATGCAGCCGATCCACGCGACGAGCGACCGCGACCTCGCGGACCGCTACTGGGGCGCGCGCCGCACCACGCGGGCGTATCCCTGGCGCACACTGCGGGACCGCGGCGCGGTGCTCGCGTTCGGGTCCGACGCGCCCGTGGAGCCGATCGACCCGCTGCTCGGGATCCACGCCGCGGTGGCGCGGATGCGGCCCGGCGACGCCGGACCGTGGCATCCGGAGCAGTCGCTGACCCTCGACGAGGCGCTCGCCGCGTACGCGTCGGGCTTCGCGTACGCGTTCGCTCGCGAGCACGAGATCGGCACGCTCGAGCCGGGCAAGCGCTGCGACGCGACCGTGGTCGCGGCCGATCTCGCGCATGTGCCGCCGGTGGAGTGGCCGGGTCTCGCGGTGCGCGCGACGGTCACCGACGGCGTCGTGCGCTACGACGGAGGATTGGGATAGCCCGACCGTCCCCGGAACTAGTGCAGCGTCGGCCCTTCTCCGCGCGCGCGCATGCGCACGAGCATCTCTGAGAGCAGCGCGCACTCGCGGGCGAGGATCTCGCGCTCGCGCACCAGCCGCTCGCGCGCGGTGGCGGTCTCGAGGAGCATCTGCCGCTCGTCGTCCTCGATGGCCAGGCCGGCCGCGATGCGGAACGACACGTCGCACGGCGAGCCGCCCTGGATCTCGTCCACGACCGGCACCTCGCGTCGGACCCCGCCCGTCGCAGCGACGACGCCCACGACGTAGTCGGCGTACGCCTCGGCGACGGTGTTCGCGAGCGATCGCGCCGCCTCCTCGGGCGGATCGCCGAAGTAGCGGACGCGGCCGAGCAGGTACGGCTCCTCGTCGTCGATCACCGAGGCGATCTCGAAGCGCCGGTCGCCCTGCACCGTGATCAGGAAGCGCCCGTCGGGGAGCGGCGCGTGCGCGACGATCGCCGCCAGCGTGCCGATCCGGTGCGGGACGGCCGCGGGTCCGACCTCCTCGCCCTCCTGGATGAGGACGATCCCGAACGGCGTCTCCTTCTCTATCGAACGGCGCACGAGGAGGCGGTACCGCGGCTCGAAGATGTGCAGCGGCATGAGCATGTCGGGGAACAGGACGTTATTGAGCGGGAACAGCGGGACGAGCCCTTCGCTCCCGGCCGGTGCCAGCGCGCGCTCTTCGTCCACCCCTGCACCCTAGCGCGGGATAAAGTCGCGATCCAAGTGGCCGTACGCCTGATCCTCCACGGCGAGCTCCGCCAGTACGCGCCCGGGAAGGTCCTCGAGGTCCAGGGGGCGGGCCGGAGCGTGAGCGAGCTCCTGGCCGCCGTCGGCGTGCCGTCCCAGGCGACCGCGGCATACGTGGTGAACGGCGAGCAGTGCGAAGCCACCGCTCGGCTGTCCGATGGCGACACCCTCGAGGTGCTGCCGGCGATCAGCGGGGGCGCCGGGCCGGGCGCGCTGGACGGCATCCGAGTGGTCGATCTCACGCGCGCGCTCGCCGGCCCGTACTGCACGATGATCCTCGGGGATCACGGCGCGGACGTGATCAAGCTCGAGCTGCCCGGCAGCGGCGACGAGACGCGCGAGTGGGCTCCGCCTCACATCAACGGCGTGTCGGCGTACTACCTCTCGATCAACCGCAACAAGCGGAGCGTCACGGTCGACCTCAAGCATCCTGGCGGGAAGAAGGTCCTCGAGCGCCTCATCGAGGGGGCCGACGTGGTCGTCGAGAACTTCAGCCCCGGAACGCTCGAGCGCCTCGGGTTCCCGCCGGAGCGCATCCGCGCGATCGGGCCGCGCGCCATCGTCTGCCGCATCTCGGGCTTCGGCCAGGACGGGCCGGGCCGCGCATGGGCCGCCTACGACCTCATCGTCCAGGGGATGGGCGGGGTGATGAGCCTCACCGGCCAGCCCGACGGGCCACCCACGATGGTCGGCGTCCCGCAGGGGGACATGATCGCGGGGATGTTCGCCGCGTTCGCCATCTCCTCCGCGCTGCTCGCGCGCGAGCGCACCGGGGAGGGGCAGGTGATCGACGCGACGATGATCGGCGGGCAGGTCGCGCTGCTGTCGCGGCAGGCGGCACGCTACTTCGCGGACGGCACGGTGCCGAGGCCCGAGGGCAACCGCCACAGCTCGATCGCGCCGTACCAGACGTTCCGCGCGTCGGACGGGTCGGTGAACATCTGCTGCGCCAACAACGCGCTCTTCGAGCGCATGTGCCGCGCGCTCGATCTCGAGGACCTGCTCGACGACGCCCGCTTCGCCGACAACGGCGAGCGCATCGCGCACCGCGACGTCCTCACCGCGCACATCGAGAAGCGAGTCGCCCAGCTGACGAAGGCGGAGGTCGTGCGACGCCTGCGCGAGGTGAACGTCCCGGTCGGGCCGATCAGCGACCTCGGCGAGGTGTTCGCCGACCCGGTCGTGAAGCATCTCGGGCTGATCGCGGAGGTCGACCACCCCGTCGCCGGCCGTGTGCGCGCTCCGGGCATCCCCGTGCGGATGAGTGGGACGGCGCCCTCGGTGCGCCGCCACCCGCCGATGCTCGGCGAGCACACCGACGAGGTCCTCGCGGAGATCGGCTACAGCGCGGCTGAGATCGCGCGGCTGCGGAAGGACGGCGCCGTCTAGCGTCCCGTCGTCACGGCACGATGGCGATGCGAGGTCGCTAGCATCCGCTCGCGCGTGGCCGACATCCTCGTGGTGGGCTCCCTCGCGTACGACGACGTCCAGACGCCGTTCGAGCGACGGCGCGAGGTCCTCGGCGGGGCCGCCTCGTACTTCTCGCTCGCCGCGAGCCTCTACGGGCAGGTGCGGCTGGTCGGCGTCGTCGGGGACGACTTCCGCGAGAGCGACATCGCCCGCCTGCACGTGCGGGGCATCGACGTTTCCGGGATCGAGCGCTGCACGGGGCGGTCGTTCCGCTGGTTCGGCCGGTACGACTACGACATGAGCACGGCCGAGACGCTGAACACGGATCTCGGCGTGTTCGAGCACTGGCATCCACAGGTCCCCCAGGCGATGCGCGATGTGCCGTTCGTGTTCCTGGCGAACATCCATCCCTCGATCCAGCTCGACGTCCTCGACCAGGTGCGCGATCCCGTGCTGGTCGCGATGGACTCGATGAACTTCTGGCTGGATCACCAGCGCGCCGCGGTCGCGAACGTCATGCGGCGCGCGCAGGTCGTCTGCATCAACGAGAGCGAGGCGCGCCAGTTCGCGCAGACGTTCAGCATCATCCGCGCGGCGCGGGAGATCCTCGACCTCGGACCGACCGCGCTCGTCGTGAAGCGCGGGGAGCACGGCGCGATGCTGTTCCTGCGCGAGGGCGAGATGTTCTGGTCGCCCGCGTACCCGCTCGAGAAGGTGCAGGATCCGACCGGGGCGGGGGACTCGTTCGCGGGCGGACTCGTCGGCCATCTCGCGGCGACCGGCCGCGCGGGCGCGGCGGAGCTGCGGCGCGCCGTGGTCCATGGGACCGTCTGCGCGTCGTTCGCGGTCGAGTCGTTCAGCGTGGACGGCGTGGAGGCCGCGAGCGCGGACGCCGTCGAGCGCCGCTATCAGGTGCTGCGCTCGCTCGTGGCGATCGAGGCCGAGACGCTCGCCGAGGCCGTGCCTCCGCCGCCGCGCCCGTAAGGAACCGGCCCCCGGCGGCGCTTGTAGGAGATGCGGGTCCCTCCGGGAGGATCGACGGACCCATCTGACCGCTCAGCGGTCGCCGAGGAGACGCTCGTCGAGCACGCGAGGCGAGGTGACGTGGAGGCCTACGGAGAGCTCGTGTCGAGGTACCAGGCGCTGGCGCAGCGGACCGCCTACGTGATCCTGCGGGACGCCGACGCCGCGCAGGATGCCGCTCAGGAAGCGTTCGTGAAGGCGTTCCGCGCGTTCGGCCGGTTCCGCACCGGCGCGCCCGTGCGCCCCTGGCTGCTGCGCATCGTCGCCAACGAAGCGATCAACCGCGCGAAGGCGGGCTCGCGGCACCCGCAGGTCGACCTCACGCTCGCCGAGAGCGAGGTCGGCGATCCGGCGGCGTCGCCGGAGGCACAGGCGCTGGCAAGCGAGCGCCGCGAGAGCCTCGTCCGCGCGCTGAACGAGATGAGGGAGGATGACCGCATCGTGATCGCCTACCGCTACTTCTTCGAGCTCAGCGAGGCGGAGATGGCCGACGCGCTGGGCATCGCGCGCGGCACCGTGAAGTCGCGCCTCTCTCGCGCGATGACGCGCCTGCGAGAGCAGCTCCGTGACTGAGCGCCGCTTCACCGAGCGCGAGCTGGAGACCGCGCTGCGCGACGTCGGCGCGCACCTCTCGTATCCGGCGAGCGCGGACCTGGTGCCGGCCGTGCGCGCGCGCATCGCGGGGGAGCGTCGGGAGGGGTTCTGGTCCACGTTCTGGTCGCCGCGCGCCGCGTTCGTCCCCGCGCTCGCCACCGTGGCGCTCCTGCTCGTGGCCACGATCGCGTTCCAGCCGATCGGCGCGACGGCGGCCGAAGCCCTCGGGCTCGGCCGTCTCGCGATCTTCCGCGCGGCCGAGACGCCCGCGGCGACGAACGGGAAGGCGGTGCTGGCGGACGCGCAGCGCGTGGCGGGCGTCGAAGAGGCGTCGCGTCAGGCCGGATTCACCGTCCTCGTTCCGGCGGCGCTCGGCCGGCCCGATGAGGTGTACGTCCGCCGGACGCCGCAGGGCCCGACCGTCTTCCTCGTATACGGCCCGCGGTCCGGGATCGCGCCGTCGAAGCAGGCGGGGATCGGTGTCCTCATCACGGAGGCGCCCGGAGCGTTCGAAGCGCCGCTCCTGGGGAAGGTCCTCCCGCCGGGAGCGCGATCGGAGCAGCTCACGGTGAACGGCGGCCGCGGTGTGTGGATCGAAGGCGCGCCGCACCAGATCTTCTTCCGCGCGCCGAACGGCGAGGTGGTCATCGACTCACTGCGCCTCGCCGGGAACGTGCTCGCGTGGGACCAGAAGGCCGTGTTCGTGCGGCTCGAGGCCGACGTCACGAGGGACGAGGCCCTGCGCATCGCCGCATCGGTGCGGTAGATCTGGTAGCGTCGGCGACCGTGGCGACGGTCACGGTCCGGCTGCACGGCGCGTTCAGCGACTTCGCCGGAGGCACGCGGAAGGTCACGATCCAGGCCGCGACCGTGGGCGAGGTCCTCGACGCGCTCCCCGAGCGCGTGCCCGGCCTCCGCGAGCGGATCCGCGACGAGCACGGTCGGATCCGCGAGCACCTGAACGTCTTCCACAACGAAGAAGAGATCCGCCGGCTGCAGGGTGAGCGCACCTCCGTTCGGGACGGCGACGTCGTCCATCTCATGCCGGCGGTCTCGGGAGGGCAGTAGCGATGGCGGCGAAGAAGGTGGCGATCCTGGTCGGGACGAAGAAGGGCGGCTACATCTTCCGCGGCAACGCGGATCGCTCGAAGTGGACGGCGGACGGACCGCACTTCGCGGGCGCGCCCGTCTACCACATGGCGTACGACCCGCGTGACGGGCGCTCGATGTGGGCGGCCGTGAACTCGACGTGGGGCGGTCCGCGGATCGAGCGCTCCACGGATCTCGGCAAGACATGGAAGGCCGTGAGCAACCCGGTCTTCCGCGAGGACATGAACATGGTCCTGCGGCGCACGTGGCACATCGAGCCCGGCCACCCCGACGATCCAGACGCCGTGTGGGTGGGCACCGAGCCCGCGGGACTGTTCGTCACGCGCGACGGCGAGTACTGGAGCACGATCGACGGCCTGAACCGCCACCCCACCCGCGACCGCTGGGAGCCGGGCGGCGGCGGGCTTGGGCTGCACTCGATCGCGATCGACCGCGGCGACGCGAAGCACATGGCGATCGGGATCAGCGCGGGCGGGGCGTACGAGACGCGCGACGGCGGCGTGACCTGGCATCCGTGGAACGACGCGGTGCACGCTAAGCATCTGCCGCCGAGTTCGCGCGGAGAGCCGACGGTCGGGCAGTGCGTGCATAAGCTGCTCGCGACGGCCGAGCCGGGCCAGTTCTTCATGCGCAACCACGAGCGCATCTACTGGCGCGGACCGAAGGACAAGAAGTGGATCGAGACGACCGAGGGCTTGCCGACGGACTACGGGTTCGCCGGAGCGGTCCATCCGCACGACGCGAAGACCGCGTACGTGATCCCGCTCGACCCGCGGCTGCGGATGTCCACCCCGGAGAGCACCGCGGGCCTTGCCGTCTACCGCACCACGGACCGCGGGAAGACGTGGAAGCGTCTCGACCGCGGGCTGCCGAAGGCGATGAACGCGGAGGTCATGCGCGAGGGCCTGTCGGTCGATCCGCTCGAGATCCCGGGGGTGTACTTCGGCACGCAGGCCGGCGAGCTGTGGGGGAGCACGGACGAGGGGAGGACCTTCGAGCGGATCGAGCAGTACCTTCCGCCGATCCTCTCGGTGACCGCAGCGTGGATCTGACCGCGCGGTCTGAGACCGGATCGATGATCGTCCGCTAGTTCCCTCGCCGGACAGGCAGGGGCATACTGCCGGCCTGAGACTTCCGCTCGTGGGTCGGGAGGGTGCCATGCTGCGTCGCTTCGCGCGTCTCCGCGGTCGCGCCAAGGCCGCTGTCGCGGCCGGGCTCGTGATCGCCATGGTGATCGGATTGACCGGTATCACCGCACTCGTCCTCCCCAACCGCGTCTTCGCAGCCTCGAGCACTCTGACGGTGCTCACCGGAACGGTCGAAGTGAGAGCGGCAGGCGCGGCCGGTTTCTCGGCCGTGGAAGACGGGGCGATCCTCCCGCCGGGCGCGTCGGTGCGCACCGGCGACGAGACGAATGCCGTCATCACGCTGTTCGACGGCTCGACGGTGACCCTGCAGCCGAACAGCGAGCTGACGCTCGAGGACGTCTCGGGCAACGGTAAGGGCGAGGTCTTCATCACCCTCTTCCAGACCGTCGGCAACAGCTGGCACGTCGTCGCGCACAAGCTCAGCGGCGGCTCGCAGTACCGAGTGAAGACGCCGAGCGCGACGGCTTCCGTTCGCGGCACGGCTTTCGAGACCAACGTGAACCAGGATGGGACGTCGGAGATCATCACGACCGACGGGGTCGTCGCGGCATCGGCCGCCGGCCAGGAGGTCGCCGTCCCGCCGGGCCAGCAGACGCAGATCGCGCCGGCGGCCGCGCCCGGGGCGCCGACCGATTCGCCCCTGGTGCCCACGGTGCAGATCACCATCGATCCGACCGTTACGCCGACCGCGAACGCGGCAGCGGTCGACTCGAGAGGCCGATCCGTCGGCGTGGTGAACGGGCAAGCGGTGCGCTATGCCCCCGGCTCGAAGGTCGAAACGACCCCCGATGGCAAGCTCGTCATGACGATCCCGACGAAGGAGCCCGGGCGCATCAGCACCGTTATCAAGACCGACGATCCCACGAGATCCGTCCCGATCGTGACGCAGGTCCAGGTGGGCGGTGCCGTCGTGGCGAACACGGTCGAGCTCCGCAAGCCGGACCAGGGCGGCACCGCGAAGGGCGGCGTCGTGCTGACGACGGGCGGCGTCGTGGTCATGCCCGACGCGGTGGCGCAGCAGTTCACCGCGCCCGCGATCGCCGCGATCCCGCAGGCTGGCGGGGGCGGCGGTCCCCTCGGATTCGGCGGCCCGACCGTTGCGAAGCCCGACTTCGTTGCGGGCTTCGTCCCGCCGGTGAATCCGCAAGGTTGCGGTCCGGGCGGACCTGCTGGCTGTGGTCGACCCGACTTCAACCCGGCGGCGATCCCGGGCAACCCCGGTGCGCCGGGCGGGCCCGGCGGAGCTGGTGCTCCTGGTGGACCCGGTGGCCCTGGTGGACCTGGTGGACCTGGTGGACCCGGTGCTCCGGGCGGCGCCGGTGCTCCCGGCGGCCCCGGTGGTCCCGGCGGACCGGGACAGCCTGGGCAGTTCCCGGGTCAGGGTCAGGGCGCCCAGGGCGGATTCCCCGGTCAAGGCCAGGGTGTCCAGGGCGGATTCCCGGGCCAAGGTCTCGGCGTCGGTGGCACTCCGTTCGGCATCGACTTCAAGGCGCTGCAGAACGCGCCTCCGCCTGGATTCGACGCGGCCACAGGCCAGTTCCACGGCGGCTTCCAGGCGTTCCAGGCTCCTACCCAGCAAGGCGGCCCGCAGGGTGGTCCCGGTGGCGGACCAGGTGGTCCCGGCGGCGCTCCCGGCGGCCCCGGTGGACCCGGCGGACCCGTTGGCGGACCCGGCGGTGGTCAGTTCCAGGGCTTCGTGGCGTTCAACGCTGGGACGGCACAGCAGATCCAAGGCTTCATCCCGCCACCTCCGCCAGGCGCGAAGGAGGGTGGCACCGCGTTCGCGCAGCCCAACGGTCTCTTTGGTGGACCGCCGCCCGGCGGTGCGGGTGGTCCTGGTGGCTTCGGCGCGCCCGGTGGTCCGGGCGGACCTGGTGGTCCCGGCGGACCAGGTGGCCAAGGCCCAGGTGGACCCGGTGGTCCCGGAGGTCCCGGCGGACCGCAAGCGCCCGGCGGACCGCAAGGACCTGGTGGTCCCGGTGGCCCGGGTGGTCCCGGTGGACCTGGCGGACCACAAGGACCTGGTGGCCAACCCGGTCAGTTCCCTGGCCAGCCTGGTCAGTTCCCCGGTCAGCCCGGCCAGTTCCCAGGTCAAGGGACCCAGGGTGGACCCGGTGGTCCTGGTGGCCCGGGGCAAGGTGGTCAGCCGCAGTTCGGCGGCTTCCCGGGTCAGGGTCAGGGAGCCCAGGGAGGCTTCCCTGGTCAAGGTCAAGGTGTCCAGGGCTTCCCGGGTCAGGGTCAGCCATTCGGTGGCCCGGGCGCCCCTGATCCCTTCTCGCAGCTCTTCACCGGCGGCAACCCGGCCTTCAACCCGTTCGCGGATGCCGGCCGCGGCGGTCCGGGTGGTCCCGGTCAGCCTGGTCAACCTGGACAAGGTGGACCTGGTGGTCCTGGTCAGCCTGGATTCCCCGGGCAGCCTGGGCCTGGTGGTCCCGGTGGACCTGGTGGTCCTGGTCAGCCTGGATTCCCTGGGCAGCCTGGGCCTGGTGGTCCCGGTGGACCTGGTGGTCCTGGTCAGCCTGGTGATCCCAACGCGCCTGGTCAGCCTCCATTCGGACCTCCGGGTCAGCCCGGTCCTGGTGGCCCTGGACAGCCCGGTCAACCTGGACCTGGTGGCCCTGGACAGCCCGGACAGCCAGGGCCCGGCGGCCCAGGTCAGCCCGGTCAACCTGGACCCGGTGGTCCCGGTCAGCCTGGGATCCCAGGTCAGCCCGGTCAGCCTGGACCAGGCGGCGTGCCTGGTCAGCCTGGACAACCTGGTCAGCCACCGAGGCCCGGTCAGCCCGGACCTGGTCAGCCAGGTCAGCCCGGACCTGGTCAGCCAGGTCAGCCCGGACCTGGTCAGCCAGGTCAGCCTGGTCCCGGTCCGGCAGGTCCCGGTCCGGCAGGTCCCGGTCCGGCAGGTCCCGGTCCGGCAGGTCCCGGTCCGGCAGGTCC
>JACPEQ010000053.1 GCA_016183435.1 Chloroflexota bacterium | reverse complement strand
GGGCCATGCCGACTCTGCGTTCCCCACGGCCGGAGGATCTCTCGCCGAGCGATCGAGAGATCCTGGAGCGGGTCGCGAAGCGTCGCGGCACGACGGTCGAGGGCCTGGGCGGGATCTGGAAAGCACAGGCGCACTGGCCCCCGCTGCTCGAGGCCAACATCCGCGAGGCATCGGCGGCGTTCCTCGCGACCGGAGGGCTGCCGATGCTCACGAAGCAGGCGATGCACGTCGGCGTTTCGATGTCCAATGCGTGCGACTACTGACTGAGCTCCCATGTGGTCGCCGTGCTGCGACTCGGAGCCACCGAGCAGGGGATCACCGAGATCCTCGCGGTCGCGGAGCACGTGGCCTCCATAGCGGCGGCTGCCGAAGGTCTGCGCTTGCGCTCCGATGCCCCTCGTCCGGCCACCGGTCCCGCGACCGAGCTGGTCGACTGGACGCGGCCGGCGCCCGTCGAGGCGGAGTCGGTGCTCGCGGCGATCGCCCAGTGGACGCGCGACATGCTGCGTATGGACCACGTCCCGGCGTTCTGGCGGACCCTGGCGCTACTGCCGCGCCTCCTCGAAGCGGTATGGCGGAAGCATCGCCTCGTTCTGGGCGAGGATGAGCTTGAGGCCGACCTCAAGGCAGCGGTCGCTCTCGCCGTCGCCATGAACGCGCACAGCGCCTACTGGACCGGGTACTTCGACCAGCTCGGGCGCGTGTCGTACGGCTTCGACGATGCTACCGTCGTGGAGATCGCCGGGGCGGTCATCCACTACAAGGCGTTCAACACGATCTCGCACGGGATGATGCTCGACGCGCCACACACGGAGATCGCCGCGGCAGACTTCCCTCCCGATACGCCGAGCCGGTCGGAGTGAGACGCCGGCAGACCTACGCCTGATCGTCAGGGGACCCGGCGGGGCCGGGCGGACGTGCCATCTGCGTCAGGCGACCCTCGTCCACGATCTCGATCCGGCGCTGTCCCGCGCGCAGGATCCCGTCGCGCTCCCATGCCGCGACGAGCCGCGAGACGGACTCGCGAGAAGCTCCGATCATCCGGGCCAGGTCCGCCTCGGCGAGGGCGCGGATCTCGGGGACCACCCCGTCCCGCTTGGCCATTCGCAGCAGTAGGTCGGCGAGCCGCTGGCTCACCGGCTCTGTCGCGGTCCGCTCCACGGCGCGCTCGAGCTCGAAGATCTGTCGGGCGAGCAGGGTCATCATCCGGGCGGCGAGGCGCGGATGCGCCGCCATCGCACCCAGGAACTGAGCCGCGGGCGCATCGCAGATGACCGCGTCCTCGAGCGCAACGACCCGCTGCTGCTTGCTCTCGGTCCCGAAGAACGCCGACGTACCGAAGATCTGACCGGGGCCCAGCACGGCCGCGTTCACCCCGCGGTCGAGGACGCTCACGCGCCCCTTCTTGACCAGGTAGATGCGATCGCCCTTCGGCCGTACGACCACGTCCTCGCCGGTCCGGCACTCGCGGTCGTGCATGAGGGTGGCGAGACGTGTCATCTCACCCTCGCTGAGCCCTTCGAACAGGTCGAGCCGCCTGACGAACCACAGCTTGTCGGCGATGGCCTTACTCCGTCCGGTCGTGACTGATGTCACAGTCTGCGGCCATCACCGTGGGCGTGGAATGTGCGGCCGGTCACACCCCGCGAGACGCGCCTGCTCCTATCGAGGGGCGGCCCCGCTGAGGGGACCGCCCCCTGGCTGGGAGGGTCGAGGAAAGGGCGGTCAGCGCCAGCGCGCGTAGAGCAGGCCGCCGGTCATGCCGTACGCGACGTGTCCGAGGATCCAGATCCAGAGGGCCGCGCTGTCCTTGACGATGTTCCCGTTGGGGCCCAGGGGCAACAGGACCGTCCACATCACCGCCATCACGACGAGAGCGAAGGCGGTGCCTGCGAGGACTGCCTGGGTCGTGCCGGTCAGCTGGAGGACCTTCGCCGCGATGAAGGCGAAGACGATCCCCAAGACCGCCGAGTTCATCATGTGACCCATCGCACCGAGCACGAAGCTCAGGCTGAGCGTCGTCGGCGAGTAGGCGTCCGGACCGGCCCAGAACGCCCAGATCGAGGACGGCGCGGCGAAGAGGCCTCGATCGACGATCCCGAGCACCATCATCACCATCGCCATCGCCACACTGGCGATGAGTCCGTTGCGGAGTCCGCGAACGAGTATGCCGTTCGACCTAGCCGAGAGATCGCTGCCGCCGCGGATAGATGCGGTCGCTGACATGTGCGCCTCCTTTGCTCTCCCTAACCGGCGGCGGCGTCGCGCTGTTCCGCCGATCGTGACCGCGGTCACATCGCGAGCGCGGGCACCGCCTCCCGCCGCAGGTACGCGTCGACCTCGCCGGCCGGCATCGGTCGAGCCACCGCGTATCCCTGGAGCCGGTCGGCTCCCAGGCGAGCCAGGCGCGTGCGCGTCGCAGCGTCCTCGACGCCTTCGGCGACGACCGTCAGCCCGAGGACATGGCCGATGTCGACGGTGGCGCGAACGATGCCTTCGGCGTCCGGATCCACATCCAGCGCCGCGACGAACGACCGATCGATCTTCACCTCGGTCGGGCTGAGACGCCGCAGGTACGCGATGGACGAGTAGCCGGTGCCGAAGTCGTCGATCGAGACACCGACCCCGAGCTCGCGCAGGCGTGTCACGGTGCGGACCGCGCGCTCCTGGTCGGCCATCAGCCCGCTCTCGGTGATCTCGAGGATCAGCCGCTCCGGCGGGAGGCCCTCCGCCTCAAGCATGCGCCGCACCCCGTCCGGCATGTGGTCCTCGAGCAGATCGCGCGTCGAGATGTTGACCGACACCTGGATGTCGAAGCCGGCGTCGCGCCATGCCCGCGCATGCCGGATGGCATCGAGCAGGGCGCGCTCCGTCAGCCGGTGGATCGTCCCGCTCCGCTCAGCGATGGGAATGAACTGGTCGGGAGGGACCAGGCCGTGGACCGGATGCTCCCAGCGCATGAGCGCCTCAAGGGCGACGATCCGACCGCTGCCCGCGTCGATCTGTGGCTGGTAGTAGAGCGACAGTTGATCGCTGTCGACGGCGGACGCGAGCTCGGCCATCAGCGCGAGCCGGTCGGCTCCGCCCTCTTCCTGATCGAGCGCGTACATGACCCAGCTCCCGCGGCCGCGCTTGGCCACGTACATCGCGACGTCGGCTCGCCGGAGGAGCGTCTCGGCATCGGACGCGTGCTCGGGGCTGCAGGCGATGCCGATGCTCGCTCCGACCGTGAGCGGCTGCCCGTCCACGATGAACGGCCGCGCGAGAGCCCTCAGCACTCGCTCGGCGACCGCGGAGGCGACGGCAGCGCTCGCTCCGGGGAGTAGGAGCGCGAACTCGTCGCCGCCCAAACGCGCGAGGGTGTCCCCGGCACGCAGCTCGTCGCGGAGCTGTGGCCCGACCTGGCTCAGCAGCAGGTCGCCGGCGTGGTGCCCGAACGTGTCGTTCACCTCCTTGAAGCGGTCGAGGTCCATGAGCAGCAGGGCGATGCTCCTGCCATCGCGGACGGCGAGCCGGAGGGCCTGCTCGACGCGGTCGCGGAACAGCACGCGGTTCGGCAGGTCCGTCAGCGTGTCGTAGAGCGCCAGTCGCTCGGCGGCCCCGCGAGAGCGACGGAGCGAATCCGACAGGAGCACGACGAGCGCCGCGAGGCCATACACGAACGGGACCTGTATCGCGATGTCGCGCAGCGGCGCGGAGTGGGTAAAGGCGCCTGCGGTGGTGAGGACGGCCGTGAGCACGACGCGCAATGAGGCTGCGCGCCAGTCGAGCAGGAAGGCCTGGATCACCAGGACCAGCGCGATCCCGTGCGAGAGCGCGAGTGGATCGACGACGATGCCTGTGACGATCAGGACAACGAGGACGACATCGAGGCAGCGAAGGAGCCATGACGATGACAGCCGTTCGATAGTGAGCGCCAAGGGGGAATGCCGGAGCTCGCTGGTCCGTTCGGTCACATGATGCTCACCGTCTTCACGCGTCCCCTCTGCGCCATGTGCGCCGTCATGGCGAAGTGGCTGCGGGACCTGAAGATCTCGTATCGCGAGGTCGATGTGACGGCCGTCCCCGAGGCGCGCCGGATCCTGCGGGCGCTGACCCGCGGGGAGCTCTCCGTGCCCACGGCCGTCCTCCAGGACGGACGCGTGCTCGTCGAACCGTCGCGGAAAGCCCTGCTCGAGGCGCTTCGCCAGCGCCCGCGCTGATCCACCCACCGGACATGGGAACGGAATGGTCGCCGGATCGCTTCCCTGTCTTCGCTGTCGTCACCGGACCGATCCCGCGAAGTGACCCGGCGCACACGGACGGATCACAGGTGATGTGCGCGCCGTCACCCGAAGTCTGACCTCGGGACCGCCCGCCGCTGAACGTCCGATCGCATCGCGACGTGAGATACGCGAGGAATGCCGGGTAGAGCGGCGATGCGGGAGCCTGGCCTGGAGCGCACGCCGCCTCGAGCGCACCACGCTGCGGCCCGCCGCGTGAGAGGGATCGATGTGCGTCAGGCGATACCGGCGGGCGCCTTCACGGCAGCGGTGCTTCTTGGTGCGGCCCGATCGTGAAGGTGCTCACCTTCCAGTCCGTCCGTATCCGCGAGCTGCCAGGCGTCGCGCACATCGCTGCCTGAGCCTTGCCTTCCTCCGGCGCCGGGGAACGCCCCACCGTTCCCCGGCGCCGTCTATCTCGGCTGGTCGACCGACCGCTCGCCGTGTTCTGCGGCGATGCGCTCGAGCACTTCCATGAAGACCGAGACCGGCTGAGCACCAACGAGCAGATAGCGCCCACCGACGATGTGCGATGGGATCGCGTCGATCCCCACCGAAGCGGCGTCGGCGCGATGCCGGTCGATGACCGGCTCGTAGCGCCCGTCGGCGAGAGCGTGCCCGAGTTCGTCTGGGTCGAGGCCGTGCTCGGCAGCGATGCGCTGCAGGTCCGCCAGGCGATCGATCTCCGCCGTTCCCTCCCAGTGGGCCGTGAATAGCGCGCGGTGGACCGGCTCGAACATGCCGCGCTCACGCGCGAACTCGGCGGTCGCGAGCGCCAGGCGAGTGTTGATGAGGCGGTCTTTCGTCCTCATCACCAGCCCGACCTCGTGCGCCATGGCATCGACGTTCCGGCGGACACGCGCGATGTAGTCGGGCGGGAGCAGCCGCTCCCGCGGCATGCCCTCGCGCGGGACCTCGGGATGGAGCTCGAACGGCAGCCAGGTGACGTCCACCAGACCGGCTGCCCGCATCTCGTCGACCCGGACCGAGTCGATGTAGCAGAAGGGTCAGACGTAGTCGGAGTAGACGATGAGCTCGGTGGTCAACCGGCCCTACGCACCGCGCACGTTGTCCATGCCCTCGAGCGGGAAACGCACGGTCAGCTGGTCCGGCGGGTGACACTCGTCCGCGCTGCAGGCCTGATAGCGCACTCCGATCGTCAGCTCGACGCTCCCGACGTTGCGAGCGAGGAAGAGCGGTACGGTCCCTCGCACAGTGCCCTCGTGGATGACGAACCGCTCATCGAGTCCGGCAACGCGGAACGGTCGCGGATCGGGCCAGCGCGGCGGGCCGACGTCGAGCGACTCGAGCGGCGCGATCTCGACGGTGAGCGGGGTGTATCCGTCGGGCAGGGGGTCTCCGTATACGTGCAACCCGGGCGCGACAGCGAGATCGAGATGCAGCGCGAGGCGCTGGTACGGGCGATACGTGCCCTGGGCGATCCAGGCCGTGACGGCGATCTCCGGTGTGCGCGCCGTCGCCCGGACCGCGGACGCGGGGATCTCGCCGGCGTGATCTTCGAAGAGCGCGACGGCCTGCGGCCGTACGCGATAGCTCTGCTCGAAACGCTTCTGTCTGATCACACCATGCTCATCGAGCATGAACGTGCCGGGATATGGCACCCCGTGGTAGTGCTCCCGCACGGTCGCGCCGTAGTGCGCCGCCTGATCGTCGAGGTGCGTGTTGAGCAGCCCGAGCGCGCGGATGACGTGACTGCCCTCGTCCGAGAGCAGCGTGTAGGTGATCCCATACCGCTGAGCGAACTCGGCGAGGACCGGGACGGCGTCGTAGCTGATGGCGAAGAGGACCATCCGCTCGCGCTCGAACTCGGCAGCGCGCTCTTGCAGCTCCACGAGCTGCGTCTTGCAGAACGGTCACCAGCTCGCGCTGCGATGGAAGACGACGAGCGCGCGCCGTCCCGCGCGTGCGGCGTGAAGATCAACGGGCTTGCCGTGCTGGTCCGGCAGGACGACATCGGGAAAGCGCTCCCCGACCCGGGGACCGATGCGGTCGAAGTCGAGCACGGGAAGCGGTGGTCGCGCGGGGGACGTCGTCATGCGGGCTCCTCTTTCGCTGCCAGGCAGGCATCTGCCTGAGCTCTCGGTCTCCTTACTGTGCAACAGCGGCGCCCGCTCGATCATGCCGACCTGCGCACCACACCGACCCACGGCCAGATCGTTGCTGCCCGTGTTCAGTGCGTGTCGCGTTCAGCTCGTTCGGCCATGCGACGTGGTGACCGTCACATTCGCGGGATGAGTGCTGGGCGCCCGGTCGTTCTAACAGATGAGCGTCGCATCAGGGTAGGCCCCCACACCGAACGGGAGGACACACACATGGCAGAGAAGACGAGCGCTGGGGCTGAGGCTCAGTACCACTGCGGGTGCGGTGAGGACTTCGACACCGCCGAGAAGCTGAAGCAGCACGCCGAAGAGCACCACGCGAAGAAGTGACGTCGGAAGACGCGGACGTCGTCGGGTCGGGATCGAAGCTCGTGCCGGGCGCGGTCTTCCCCGACCACGAGCTCACGGGTCACGACCGCAAGCGCCATCGCCTGAGCGAGATCCAGGGCAGCGACCCGATGATCCTGATCCTCTCGCGCGGCCACTTCTGCCCCAAGGACGCGCGGCAGCACAAGATCATGGCCGACTTCTATCCACAGATCGCGGTCGCCTACACGAAGATCGTCACCATCTCGACCGACAACGTCCTCGAAGCCAACGAGATGCGCGACTCCGCCGGCGCGCCGTGGCTCTTCCTCACGGATCCGCAGCGCAGTCTCCAGAAGGAGCTCGGGATCCAGGAGTACACCGACCCGCACCACGATCCGATGATCCCACACACGCTCGTGCTCGAGTCAGGTCTGGTGATCTACAAGGCCTACAACGGCTACTGGTTCTGGGGCCGCCCGTCACCGTGGGAGCTGTGGCAGGACCTGCGCGAGGTCAGCCGGCGGATCCGCCCTGACTGGGACATCACCCAGCCGGAGCTGCGCGCGAACTTCGAGCAGGGCGACAAGAGCAGGCACTGGCCGTACGGCCGACGCTGACGCGCCGCTCACGCGCTCTTGACTAGAGGTACTTCCCGCAGGCGTAGCACCACGCCCATCCGCGCTCGGTGAGCGGGTACGGACGGATCACTGGGTGCCCGGTTTGCTTCCAGTGCTCCCTGTCGTGCCCGTACTGTGACTCGCAGCACGCGACGTAGCCGCACGTCGAGCACACCCGGAGGCTGTGCGAGCTCCCGCAGCGCGGGCAGTTGGCGGTCTGGGGCGTCGCCTGCTCGTCCGGGACATGCTCGCACCGTTCGGTCTTCAACATTCGTGGGTCGCCACTGTCCTGGGAACGCCCGGCACGGTCTCGCTGTTCCGGTGACCTATGTCACAGCCGGAGGCGCAAGATGGGGCCGGAACACGGACCAAGCCGGCGGAGATGCCCCCGCGGTCGATCCTGCGAGGAGCGACGCGCGGGGCTGCGCCTCAGCTTGCCGAGGTCGAAGCCTTCGGTGCGAAGATCGCTCGAGCGATCAGTGCCAGCAACGCGCCGGCGGCCATCAGGCCAAGCCACGCGGCCGCGAAGCCTTCGGGGTAGGTCAGTCCGAAAGCGCCGTCCAGCGACAGCGCGCCGTTGCCGACGAGCGCGACGGCGAGACCCGCGGCCGAGAGCGACACCGGGAATTCCCAGCCGCTCTTGCCGCCGGCGACCCAGAACCCCTGCGGCCAATGCGCGACGATCGTGACCACCAGGAGATCGGCCGCCACCAGCCCGGGGCCGATCGGGCCGCCGAGTCCGAGCGCCATGAGCAGTCCGCCGCCCGCCTCCGCCGCGACGGCGACGACCGCCCAGAGGATGCCGGGGCGAAGCCCGATGCTCCCGAACCAGGCTCCCACCCCCGCAACGGATCCGCCCTGGCCCACCAGACCGAGCTTCATCAGCCCGTGCATCGCGACGACGCCGCCCACGACGACACGCAGCACAGCGAGACCGAGATCAGCGTTCATGCCGAAGACCTCCCTGCAGGTGGACGGTTATCATCCGGCCCAGCACTTCCATTGGTCAAGGAGTTTCCGAAGGGGAAGTCATGGTGAACGGGGGAAGCGCAGCGCGGGGCGTTCGCGCGCTGACGCGAGCCTACGCGTGTCCCGTCGAGCGCACGCTCGCCGTCGTCGGCGCGAAGTGGACCCTTTCGATCATCCGGGATCTCGTCGAGGGCCCGCGTCGCTTCAGCGAGCTCGAGCGCTCTCTCCATGGTGCCAGTCCGAAGGTGATCAGCGCCCGTCTGCGTGAGCTCGAACGGCTGGGCATGGTCTCGCGGACGGTCTATCCCGAGGTCCCGCCGCGGGTCGTGTACGCGCTCACATCGCAGGGACGCTCGTTCCGGCCCATCATCGAGGCCCTGCGCACGTGGGGGAGAGCCCTGGAGAACGCGTCCTGATCGCTCAGCCCGTGGCGGCGATCAGCCCTGCCCCGAAGCCGGACGTCGATGCCGAGAAGAGATCGGCGTCGATCGCGAACGCCTCGTACCCCGGGACTCGCTCCATGAAGGCCAGCCCGGCGCGTCCCATCGCGAACGCCGCCGTGGCGTAGACGTCGGCATCGACGATGTCGGGACCGACGACGGTGAGGCTGACGAGCTCGTTCGCTGGCCGCCGTGTGTGTGGATCGTAGATGTGCGTGCCCTTCTCGTACGTGCCCGACGTCGCCACTGCGAGGTCCGTGCCCCGGATGACCCCGACCACGCGGTCGCGCTGGACGGGATGGCGGATCGCAACGCGCCACGCGACACCGGGCGCGCGATGGCCGCGCGTGCGCACGTCGCCGGCTCCGTCGACGAAGAATGACGTGTGACCGGCGCGCTCGAGCACCGCGCATGCCCGGTCGAGCGCCCATCCCTTCACGAGCCCCGACGGATCGAGCCGTCCCGTCGCCCACGCGGAGAAGTACCCATGCGTGGCGCACGCGTAGCGCCTGCAGAGATCGAGCACCTCCGCCACGAGCGCTCCGGCCTCGTGTTCCGCCAGCGTGCCCGCGTTCATGCGGCTGACCGCGCTGTCCGCGCGGAACGGGCTGAAGACCGCATCGACCACCCGCAGCTCCGCGAAGATCGCGTCGAGGACGCGTGCATCGGCCCCTCCCGGCACCGCGACGGTGACCGGCATCCCCATCACGACGTCCGTGCGGCGCGTCATGGCTGCTCCATCGATGCGGCGCGCAATGCGGTCTCGAGGGACCGCATGTACGCGACGCTCGTGTACGTCGCGCCGGAGAGCACGTCGAAGTGGGCGCTCTGGGCGGCGAGGGAGCGCTTGCGGAGCCTCGAATCGACGGACTCGCTGATCTGCCGTGATCGCCTCTGAGCCGCGGGCTTGACCACCATCTCGACGTCCTCGATGCGGCCGGCGCTCAGGAACACGCGCACCTGTAGGTCGCCGTACGGCGTATCGATCACGTCGCCGGCGATCCCGGCGACCACATCCGGGACGGGCGCCGTGGTCGCTTGCGGCACCGCGGTGCCCGACGGCGATGCGACCATCGGGCGCGGCGTCGGCGTTGGGACCGCGGTCGCGCGGAGAGGTGGCGCGAGCCGGGCCGTCCCGATGAGATACATGCCGATCAGCATCGCGGCGAACCCGAGGATCGCCG
>JACPEQ010000058.1 GCA_016183435.1 Chloroflexota bacterium | reverse complement strand
TCGGTGCCGTCGGAGACCGCGTCGACCTCGACCTCCCGGCCGCGCAGGTACTTGTCGACGAGGACGCGCCCGGTGCCGGCCTCGAGCGCGTGCGCGAAGTAGCGCTCCATGTCGTCGCGGCCGTACGCGATCTCCATCCCGCGGCCCCCGAGCACGTACGAGGGACGGACGAGGATCGGGTACCCGATGCGCTCGGCGATGGCGAGCGCTTCGGCGAGCGAGTCCGCGGTGCCGCCGGGCGGCTGCGGTATCCCCAGGGCGTCGGCGAACTCGTGGAAGCGGCGGCGGTCCTCGGCCAGGCCGATCGCGTCCGCCGTGGTGCCGGCGATGCGCCCGCCGACTGCTTCGATGCGCTCGGCGAGGTTCAGCGCCGTCTGGCCTCCGAGCTGCGGGAAGACCGGGACGCCGCCGTCGACACGCCCGGAGGGACCCGCCTCGTTGCGGACGATCTCGGCGATCGACTCCTCGTCGAGCGGCTCGAAGTACAGCCGCGTCGACGCGTCGAAGTCCGTCGACACGGTCTCGGGGTTGCTGTTCACCATGATCGAGGCGACCTCGCGCGCCGCGAGCGAGCCCGCCGCCTGGACGCAGCAGCAGTCGAACTCGATGCCCTGGCCGATGCGGATCGGCCCTGACCCCAGGACGATGGCCTTCGGGCCTTCGAGCGCCGGCGCCTCGTTCTCCTGCTCGTAGGCCGAGTAGAAGTACGGAGTGACGGCCTCGAACTCCGCGGCGCAGGTGTCGACCATCTTGTAGACGGGCAGGATCCCCCACTGCTCCCGCAGGCGGCGAACGTCCGCCGCGAGCAGGCCGGTGAGCGTGCCGATGTCCGCGTCGGAGTACCCGGTCCGCTTCGCGCGCCGCAGCATCGTGGGCGTCGGCGTCTTGCCCTGCATCTCGTCGGCGGTGCGTACGATGCCGCGGAAGCGCTGGAGGAACCAGCGGTCGATGCCGGTCGCCGCGTGGATCCGCTCGACGTCGGCGCCGCGGCGCAGCGCCGCGAACACGCGCCAGAGACGGTCGTCCGTCGGTGGGCCCGAGAGCGCGCGCTCGACGAGCTCGTTCGGGTCGCGAACAGCCGCCCATTGCGGCGGCTCCCACAGCAGGCCCTGTCCCTTGATCTCGAGCGAGCGCAGCGCCTTGAGGAACGAGGCTTCGAAGGTGCGGTCGATGGCCATGACCTCGCCGGTCGCCTTCATCTGCGTTCCGATGCGGCGGTCGGCGGCCGGGAACTTGTCGAAGGGCCAGCGCGGGATCTTCACGACCACGTAGTCGAGCGCCGGCTCGAACGCGGCGGTCGTGCGCTTCGTCACCGCGTTCGGGATCTCGTGCAGCCTCTTGCCGATGGCGATCTTCGACGCGACGCGGGCGATCGGGTAGCCCGTGGCCTTCGACGCGAGCGCGGAGGAGCGGGACACGCGCGGGTTGACCTCGATGACGTAGTACGGGACGCGCCCGTCGGCGTGATCCGCCGGTGTGAGGTCGGGATGCATCGCGAACTGGACGTTGCAGCCGCCTTCGATGCCGAGCGCGCGGATGATGCGCAGCGACGCGGAGCGGAGCTGCTGGTACTCCTTGTCGGACAGGGTCTGCGACGGCGCGACGACGATGGAGTCGCCCGTGTGGACGCCCATCGGATCGATGTTCTCCATGTTGCACACGGTGATGCAGGCGTCCGCGCCATCGCGCATGACCTCGTACTCGATCTCTTTCCATCCAACGAGGCTGCGCTCGACGAGGACCTGACCGATCGGCGACGCGGCGATCCCGTACCGCACCCGCGCGACGAGCTCGTCCCTGTCGTGCGCGAACCCGCCCCCGGTGCCGCCGAGCGTGTACGCGGGCCGGATGACGAGCGGGTAGCCGACGGTCGCGGCGAACGCGAGCGCGTCCTCGACGCTCTCGGCGGTGACCGACTCCGGCACCGGCTCGCCGATCTCGACGAGCAGCTGCTTGAACGCCTCGCGGTCCTCGGCCTGCTTGATCGCGCGGATCGGCGTGCCGAGGAGGCGCACGCCGTACCGGTCGAGCGCGCCGCGGTCGTGGAGGGCGACCGCGAGGTTGAGCCCGGTCTGCCCGCCGAGCGTCGGCAGCAGCGCGTCGGGCCGCTCCTTCGCGACGATCCGCTCGACGACCTCCGCCGTGAGCGGCTCGAGGTACGTGACGTCGGCGACGCCGGGATCGGTCATGATCGTGGCCGGGTTCGAGTTGACGAGGACCGTCTGGATGCCCTCCTCGCGCAGCGCGCGGCACGCCTGCGTGCCGGCGTAGTCGAACTCGGCGGCCTGGCCGATGAGGATCGGCCCCGAGCCGATGAGGAGCACCTTCATTTG
This sequence comes from Chloroflexota bacterium, assembly GCA_016183435.1. Lineage (GTDB taxonomy): Bacteria > Chloroflexota > Limnocylindria > P2-11E > P2-11E > JACPOT01. The sequence continues at coordinate 4,016 of JACPEQ010000058.1, read as the reverse complement.
GTGGCCACGGCCGCATTCACGTCCGCGATGAACGCGTCGAACACCGGCTCGTTGTCCTTGGGTCCCGGCGCCGCCTCGGGGTGGTACTGGTAGGTCCGGATCGGCAGCGTGCGGTGCGCGAGCCCTTCCACCGATCCGTCGTTGAGGTTCCGTGCGGAGACGACGAAGCCCGAGGTCTCCGGGATCGTGCCCTCGTCCACCTGGAACTCGTGGTTCTGGCTGGTGATCACGACGCGTCCGGTGCGCGTGTCCTGCACCGGATGGTTCGCGCCGTGATGGCCGAAGCGCAGCCGTGACGTGGATGCGCCGATGGACCGCCCGATGAGCTGATGCCCGAGGCAGATCCCGAGGATCGGGAGCGGCCGCGTCGTGCCGCGCTGGAAGGCCGCGTCGAGCAGCACCTTCACCGTGCCGGTCACCTGCGGGATCGCCGCGGGGTCACCCGGCCCGTTCGTGATGACGATCCCGTCCGGCGCCCACTGGAGGACGTCCCGCGCCGTCGACGTCGCCGGGAAGACCTTCACGCACGCCCCGCGCCGCACCAGCTCGCGGATCTGGTTCTCCTTCACGCCGGTGTCCAGGAGCGCCACCTTGACCCCGCTTCCCACCTGGCGCGACGGCCCGGTCGACTCCTGCACGAGCGGCCGCTGCGCGAGGGGTTGGCACGTCCTTGCCTTCGCGACGGCCTCCCGTCCGACCTCGTCGCCTCCGGCGAGATGCGGCGCTACCTGGAGGATCGCGCCGCGCAGGGTGCCGGCGCTCCGGAGCCGCCGCACGAGCGCGCGCGTGTCGATGCCGCTCAGGCCAGGCACGCCGTTCGCCCGCAGGTACGCGTCGAGATCGCCGAGCCCGCGCTCCGTGGTCATGAGCTCGCGCACGACGAGACCTTCGACCCACGGGCGGCGCGATTCCGCGGCGAGGTCGAACACGCCGTAGCTCCCGATCAGCGGATACGTCATGACGACGATCTGCCCGTTGTAGGAGGCGTCGGAGCAGACCTCCTGATATCCGGTCATGGACGTGTTGAAGACGACCTCCCCCGCCGCCGTCGAGGCGTCGCCGAAGGCCTCTCCCCACCACGTCGACCCGTCCTCCAGGCCGAGGACCGCCGCCCTGCTCACGGATGCATAACTATACGGGTCTTGTGAATAAAGATGCAACTGCTCTTCAGTCAGGGATCGCCGCTCGCGGAGGAGGCCGGCCCGCTCAGCGGCGCGCGATCGCTTCGGCACCCTTGATCCTCCCAGGGGGACCCGCACGACCCTGCATCGCCGTCTCGTCCCGGTAGCGGACCTCGCCCTCCACGACGGCCGCGATGACCTTGCCCCGCAGCCGGCGTCCGAGCAGCGGCGTGTTCTTCCCCTTCGACGCGAGCGCGCCGGCCGTCACGGTCCACTCGAGCGCCGGATCGACGACGATGAGGTCGTCGGGCCCGCGCATGTCGAGGACCCGCGCCGGCCCGCTGGTGAGCGCGCGCACGACCGCGCCGAGCTCCCCCATCCCCGCGTCGACCGCCATGAGCAGGACGGCGAGCGCCGTCTCGATCCCGCTGATCCCGAACGCCGCCTCGGCGTACTCCACGTCCTTGCGGAAGGACGCGTGCGGCGCGTGGTCCGTGGCGATCGCGTCGACGGTGCCGTCCGCGAGGCCGCGCCACAGCGCGCGCACGTCGGCGGCTGTGCGCAGGGGCGGATTCACCTTCGTCGCCGAGTCGTATGGCACCCCGCGGGGGGTCTGAGGGTCGTCTTCGACCTTCTGGGGGGTCTGCGGGGGGCTCGCCCCCCGCATGGGCTCCCAGACGAACGCGCGCGATCCGCCGACCCATTCGTCGGTCAGCGCGAGGTGGTGCGGCGTCACCTCGCAGGTCACGCTGATGCCGTCGGCCTTCGCGTGGCGGACGAGCTCCAGTGCGCCGGCCGTGCTCACGTGCTGCAGGTGCAGTCGCGCGCCGGTGAGCTTCGCGATCGCGATGTCGCGCGCGACGGCGCTCTCCTCGGCGGCCGCGGGGATCCCGGGGAGGCCGAGCGCCGCCGAGACCGCGCCCTCGTGCATGACGCCCCGGCCGGACAGCGCGCGATCCTGCACGTGCTCCATCACCGGCCGGCGGGCGGCGTGCGCGTACTCGAGCGCGCTGCGGAACAGCCGCGCGTCGTCGACGGGATCGCCGTCGTCGGAGAACGCGACCGCCCCCGCCGCGGCGAGCTCGACGAGATCGGCCAGCTGCTTCCCCTCGCGCCCGCGCGTGATCGCCGCCACCGGGAGCACGCGCGCCGCGCGCGCGTCCCTGCCGCGCGCGGCCAGCTCCGCGACGAGACCCGGCGAGTCGATCGCCGGCATCGTGTTCGCCATCGCGCAGACCGTCGTGAAGCCGCCACGGAGCGCGGCGCGCGCGCCGGTCGCGACGGTCTCGGATTCCTCGTACCCGGGCTCGCGCAGGTGCGCGTGCAGGTCGATCAGCCCCGGGAGCACCAGCAGGCCGCGGCCGTCGACGTTCGGTGACATGTCGCTCCCGATGCGCACGCTGGTCGTGCGCTCGGTGCCGTCCGCTTCGATCCGACGGACCTCTTCCAGGATCATGCCGCCACCTCCTTTCCTTCTCGGCGGTCGGCTTCGCCGCCGCCTCTAGCCGCAGGCGCGCCCGGAGTGGTCGACAGCAGGTGCAGCAGCGCCATACGGACCGCGACGCCGTTCGTGACCTGGCGCTCGATGAGCGAGCGCGGGCCGTGCGCGACCGCGGCCTCGATCTCGATGCCTTCGTTCATCGGTCCGGGATGGAGGACCGGCGCGCCCGGGCGCATGCGCGCGACACGGACCTCGCTCAGGCCCCACGTCAGCGCGTACTCGCGCAGCGAGGGCAGCAGTCCGGCGTCCATCCGCTCGCGCTGGAGCCGGAGCGCGATCACCGCGTCGGCGCCGTCGAGCGCCCGGTCGACGTCCTCTTCGAAGGCCACGCCCGCCGGGAGCTGGCCGCAGCGCCACGCGCTCGGCATCAGCGTGGCCGGCCCCGACAGCGTGATCCGCGCGCCGAGCGGAACGAGCGTGTGGATGTCCGACCGCGCGACGCGGCTGTGCAGCACGTCGCCGACGATCACGATCCGCTTGCCCTCGAGCGCACCGAGCGACGTGCGCAGAGTGAGCGCGTCGAGCAGGCCCTGCGTCGGATGCGCGTGCCAGCCGTCGCCGGCGTTGATGACCGCGCTGGAAACGCGCTCCGCGACGAAGTACGGCGCGCCCGCCGCGCCGTGGCGCATGACGACGATGTCGGCGCCGAGCGCCTCGAGCGTGCGCACCGTGTCGAACAGCGTCTCGCCCTTCTCGATGGACGACCCCGACGCCGTGATGATCGAGGTGTCGGCGGAGAGTGCCTTCGCCGCGAGCTCGAACGAGATGCGCGTACGCGTCGACGCCTCGGCGAAGAAGAGGACGACCGTGCGCCCGCGCAGCGCCGGCGTGCGCCGCATCGGCCGCGCGAGGACCTCGAGCATCGCCTCGCTCTGCTGCAGCACGAGCTCGATCTCGTCGCGAGACCAGTCGTCCGTCGCGAGGACGTGGCGCCGAGACCAGGTCATACCGCCACCTCCGCCTTCACCAGCTCGACCTCGTCGCGCCCGTCCACCTCGACGAAGTGGACGCGGACGTCGTCTCGCGGCTGCGTGGGCACGTTCTTGCCGACGTGGTCCGCCCGGATCGGGAGCTCGCGGTGCCCGCGGTCGACCAGGACCGCGAGCCGGATGGCACGCGGCCGCCCGTAGTCGACGAGGGCGTCCATCGCGGCGCGGATGGTCCGGCCCGTGAACAGGACGTCATCGACGAGCACGACGATCCGGTCGTCGACGCGGAAGTCGATCTCGGTGGTGCGGACGATCGGCGCGTGGCCGATGCGCGTCAGGTCGTCCCGGTAGAGGGTGATGTCGAGCGCGCCGAGCGGCAGCTCGACCCCCTCGTTCTGGCGGATCGCGTCGCGCAGGCGGGCGGCGAGCACGTCCCCGCGCGAGCGGATGCCGACGAGGGCGATG
>JACPEQ010000059.1 GCA_016183435.1 Chloroflexota bacterium | reverse complement strand
TACGGCAGATCCGCTGGAAGGAATGGAAGAGCCCGCTCACACGCGGGCACAAGTTGCGATCGCTCGGACTCCCTGACGCAGACGCCCGAGCCACGGCCGCTTCGCAGAAGGGATACTGGCGCCTCGCCGGCACCGACCCACTTCAGCGTGCGATGCCGAACGCCTACTGGCATCGGACCTTGGGCTTGAAGGGTTTCAACGAACCCTATCGTCGCTTCCGGAACGCGTTGTGAACCGCCCGGTGCGGACCCGCATGCCGGGTGGTGTGGGAGGGGCCGGGGTGAGCCCGGTCCCTACCCGATTCGACAGGGGGTTCGACAGGGGGTCAGTGGTACCGGGCGCCCTTCGGGTCGCTCCGGGCCACTGACCTACCAATGCTCTCGGTCATCCGGCTGGCCGGCGCGCTCGCCGGGTTCTTCTTCGGCTTCTACCTGGGCGCGGAGCTGCTGCAGGTCACGCAGGTGACACCGGTGAGCGACCAGGTGCGAGCGGTCCTGCTCATGGGCATCCTGTGCGCGATCCTCGGCTGGCTCGGCGCGCCCTACGCGACGATCATCCCCGCGCGCACGCTCGACCGGCGCATCCGGCAGACCCAATTCGGCGACCTCGTCGGCGCCTCCGTCGGCGCCGGCGTCGGCCTGGTGCTCGCCGTGTTGCTGACGTTCCCTCTCTCGCTGCTGCCGGGGGAGACCGGACGGTTCGCGCCGTTCGTCGCGGCGGTCCTCCTTGGGCTCGTCGGAGCGATGGCCGGCGCGCTGAAGCGCGCGGACCTCGCCTCGGTCGCGCGTGAGCTCCGCCACGGACGTCGCGAGCGCGACAGCGGGCAGCGGATGCTGCTCGATACCTCCGTGATCATCGACGGCCGCGTCGCGGACGTCGCGAAGGCCGGGTTCATCAAGGGGACGCTGCTGCTGCCGCGCTTCATCCTCGCGGAGCTGCAGCTGTTCGCGGACTCGCCGGATCCGTCCCGCCGCGAGCGCGGCCGCCGCGGCCTCGAGATGCTGCAGCGGATGCAGCGCGAGTCCGCGGTGCGGGTCGAGGTGATGGACCAGGACCCGCCCGAGCAGGGCGCCGACGCGAAGCTCGTCGCGCTCGGGCGGTCGCTCGGCGTGCCGATCATGACGAACGATTACGGGCTGAACCGCGTCGCCGAGCTGCAGGGCGTGACCGTGCTGAACATGAACGACCTCGCCAAGGCCGTGCGGCCCGTCGTGCTCCCGGGTGAGGACATCGCGGTGCGCGTCATCCAGGAAGGCAAGGAGGTGGGGCAGGGGGTCGGCTATCTCGAGGACGGGACGATGGTCGTGATCGAAGGTGGGACCCGACACGTCGGCAGCGACCTCACGGTCACCGTCATGCGCGTTCTGCAGACGGTCGGCGGGCGCATGATCTTCGCGCAGCCGAAGGGCGACGCCGACGCAACGCGCCGCGTGCGGGCGATCGGCCACTGACCGAGCGCGTGGTCGCGGCGATCCTCGCCGCGGGGAGCTCGGAGCGCCTCGGCGAGGACAAGGTCATCGCCGATCTCGGTGGCGTCCCCGTCGTGTGCTGGTCCATCGCCGCGGCGGAGGCGGCCGGCAGCTTCGACGAGGTCGTCGTGGTGGCCGCGCCGCAGCGAGTCGAGGCCGTCGAAGCGGCGGTGCGCCGGCGGTACCGCTCGGTCCGCGTCGTCCACGGAGGCGCGACGCGCACGGACTCGTCCTGGGCGGCGCTCGACGCGACCGACGCCGACGTCGTCGCGATCCACGACGCCGCGCGCCCGTTCGTGACGCCGAGCCTGTTCACCAGGTGCGTCGAGTCCGCGCGGAAGGAAGGGAGCGGCGTCGCGGGAATGCCCCTCGCGGACACGGTCCGCCGCGCGGACGAGGCAGGGACATCGGTGGAGGAGCTGGAGCGCGACGGCCTGTGGCAGGTGCAGACCCCGCAGGCGTTCCGGCGCGCGGTCCTCGAGCACGCGCGCGAGAGCGCCGCCGGGCGCTCGTTCACGGACGACGCGGCGGCCGTCGCCGCGGCGGGCGACCGGACGCGCATGGTCGCCGGCGAGCGGCGCAACCTCAAGATCACGACGGCCGAGGACCTCGCGTACGCGCGCGAGCTCGTGGCGAAGGAGCTCGTCTTCATCGCCGGCGCGACCGGCACGGGGAGGGCGCTGCCGCGATGAAGGTGGGTCTGGGCTACGATATCCACCGGCTCGCGCCGGATCGCCGCCTTGTGCTGGGCGGTGTCGCGATCGAGCACCCGAAGGGCCTCACTGGGCACTCCGACGGGGACGTCCTGCTGCACGCGGTCATGGACGCGCTGTTGGGGGCCGGCGGGCTCGGCGATCTCGGGACGCACTTCCCCAGCGACGATCCGGCGTACGCGGGAGCGAGCAGCCTCGGGCTGCTGCGCCGGGTGGCAGCGCTCCTGTCCGGTGCGGGCCTCGTCGTCGCGTCGGTGGACGCGACCGTCATCGCGGAGGCGCCCCGTCTCGCGCCGCACATCGCGGCGATGCGCGAGGCGATCGCCGGCGCGATCGGCGCGGACAGCGGACGCGTGAGCGTCAAGGCGACGACGAACGACGGCCTCGGCGTCCTCGGGGCGGGCGAGGCCATCGCGGCCCTCGCGACCGCGCTCGTCGAAGAGCGCTAGAGAACCCAAGGAGGCGGTCCATCGCGATCCAGCCGCAGCTGCGACTATTCGACAGCGCGCGCCGTGAGGTCGTCCCGTTCGAGCCGCTCCAGGCGGGCAGCGTCGGGATGTACAACTGCGGCCCGACCGTCTACGACTGGCAGCACATCGGGAACCTCTACGCGTACCTCGTCGCCGACTTCTGGCGGCGCACCTTCGAGCTGCTCGGCTACCGGGTCACGCAGGTGATGAACGTCACGGACGTCGGCCACATCGTCGGTGACGCGGACGAGGGCGAGGACAAGATGGCGCTCGGGGCGCAGCGCGAGCACACGGACCCGCAGACGCTCGCGACGATGTACACGGAGCAGTTCTTCGTCGACCGCCACAGGCTGAACATCCTCGACCCGCACGTCGTCTCCAAGGCGACCGACCACATCCCGCAGATGATCCGCTTGATCGGGCGCCTCATCGACACCGGTCACGCCTACGTGGCGAGCGACGGCGTGTACTTCGACGTCACGACGTTCCCCGGCTACGGGACACGTCTCAATGCCGAGCTCCCTGAGGAGCGCATGGCCGGGGCGCGCATCGAGGTGAATCCGAACAAGCGCGACCCGCACGACTTCGCGCTCTGGCGCAGGGCGAAGCCCGGCGACCTGCAGCAGTGGGACTCGCCCTGGGGACGCGGCAACCCGGGCTGGCACATCGAGTGTTCGGCCATGTCGATGCACTACCTCGGCGATACCTTCGACCTGCACTCGGGCGGCGAGGACCACCTGTTCCCGCACCACGAGTGCGAGATCGCCCAATCGGAAGGCGCGACGGGAAAGCCCTTCGTCCGCTTCTGGATGCACAACCGCTTCCTGAGGGTGGACAGCACGAAGATGGCGAAGTCCGCGGGTGGCTTCCATCGGCTCTCCGACCTCGAGTCGTGGGGCTTCGACCCGCTCGCGTTCCGCCTCCTCGCGCTCGGCACCAGCTATCGCAAGGGGCTCGAGTTCACGCGCGAGGGGCTCGCCGGCGCGCAGGCGCGGCTCGAGCGCTGGCGCGGCCTCCTTGCGGAGGCGCGGCAGGCGACTCCGCCGGCCGCCAATGCGCAGGACGACCCGCTGCGCGCGAAGTTCGTCGAGGCGATCGCCGACGACTTCAACACGCCGCGCGCGCTCGCGGCGGCCGAGGACGCCGTCGCGATGCTGGCGTCGCCCGAGCGCGGCGACCGCGCTCGCGCGCTCGGCCTGCTGTTCGACATGGACCGCGTCCTCGGGCTGGGCCTGCGCGAGCAGGCGGAGCGCGCCGGGCAGGTCGACCCCGAGGCCATCGCGGTCCTCGCGGAGCGCGAGCGCGCCCGCGCGGCGGGTGACTACAAGCGAAGTGACGAGCTGCGCGAGGAGCTGCGACGCCGCGGCTATCTCGTGAAGGACACGAAGGAAGGCCAGCGCTGGGAGCGCGTGAAGAGCGGCGCGCCTAAAGGCAGCGGTGAAGCCGGTGCCGAGAAGAGGGAAGTGAGCTGATGGACGAGACGGAGCGCGAGCCCGCGCACGAGGTACCGACGAACGAGCAGCGCGATGCGCCGCCGCAGGAGCGCACTGCCGAGGACCGCGGCCCGAGCGGCGACGGAGGACCGCGTCCGGCCGGCCAGCCGTGGCGAGGCCAGGACGCCGGTCGGCGCCGTCGTGGGCGCCGTGGCCGTGGTGGCCGGCCGCCGATGGGCCCGCCATTCCCCGGCGGTCCGGCGCAGCCGCGCGAGGAGGACGATGCGTCGTCGCAGATGCGCGAGCTCGCCGCGTACGAGCGCCGTCAGAAGCAGGGCCAGCAGCGCGGGCCCTGGCGCGGTGGTCCCGCCAGCTTCCGGCCACAGACCGGCCCGGCGCGCCCGCAGTTCGGTGCGCCACGTCCCGCGTGGGGCGGCGGGCGTCCCGGTGGCTTCCGGCCGCCAGCCGGGCAGCGTCAGCAGCGCTATCAGGAAATGGTCCGCCGCGCGACGGCCGGACCGCGCACCGGTCCGATCGAAGAGGGCGGAGAGCCGATCTCCGGACCGCATGCCGTCCTCGAGGCGATACGCGCTGGCCGGCAGATCCGCCGCGTGTACCTCGCCAACGAGCGTGGCGTCCGCAGCGGCGCCGTGCAGGATCTCATCCGCGAAGCGCAGGAGAAGCGCGTGATGCTGCGATTCGTCGATCGGCTCGACGTGGAGCGGATGTCACCCGGTGTCGAGCATCAGGGGGTCGTCGCGATCGCCGAGGGCCGGCAGGGGGTCGAGCTCGATGAGCTCCTCCTGCACCTCGACACGCTCACCGAGCCGCCGCTCCTGCTCGTCATCGACTCGCTGCAGGATC
>JACPEQ010000056.1 GCA_016183435.1 Chloroflexota bacterium | reverse complement strand
TCTACGCCGAGGTCGCGAACGTTCAGAAGGACGAGCGCTGGCTGCCGATCGGCGTCATCTGCGAGAGCTGCGGCCGCATCGGCACGACCTCGGCGTATGACTACGACGGGACGACGGTGGCCTACGAGTGCAAGACCGACCACGTCGCGTGGGCCGAGGGCTGCGGCCACAGCGGGCGCATCTCGCCGTTCAAGGGCAACGCCAAGCTGTACTGGAACCTCCAGTGGTGCGCGATGTGGGACCACTTCGCCGTCACCTACGAGGAGGGCGGCAAGGACCTCCTCACCGAAGGCGGATCGCGCGACCGGGCGAACGAGATCTATCGCGAGGTGTGGAAGCAGGACCCGCCCCTGGGGCTGATGCACGAGTTCCTGAACGTCGGCGGCAAGAAGATGTCGACCTCGCGCCCGGAGGACTGGGCGAAGCTCGGCGCGTCGGCGCACGAGCTCGTGAGCATCTATCCAGCGGAGGTCGTCCGGTTCCTCATGCTGCGCACGGATCCGAAGCGGCACATCGACTTCGATCCGACCGGCATGAGCCTGCCGCGCCTCATGGACGAGTACGACCGCTGCGCCGACCAGTACGCGCTCGATCCCGAGGGCGATCTCGCTCGGATCTGGGCGCTCTCGCAGGTGGCCGAGGACCCTGCGCCGCCGGCCTACCGTGTGCGCTTCTCGATCGTCGCGGACTGGCTGCAGATCCCGAGCGTCGATCCGCCGCGCAAGGCCGAGGAGCGCAAGGGCGCCGCCCTCACCGGACCGGAGGCCGCGGACCTGCGGCGGCGCATCGAGCTGGCACGCGCCTGGCTCGAGCGATGGGCACCGCAGGAAGCGAAGTTCAGCGTCCAGGACCGGCTTCCCGACGCGGCGCGGTCGCTGTCGCCAGCGCAGCGCCGGTTCCTCGAGCGCGCCGCCGAGGTGGTGGCCGACCGGATGGACGCGGACGCGCTGCAGCAGCAGCTCTACGGCATCGCGCGAGAAGTGGGTCTCGTGGAGGGGGACAGGGTCAGCAAGCACGCGTTCGAGTCGATCTACCTCGCGTTCCTCGGACGCTCGATGGGGCCGAAGGCCGCGTGGCTCCTGGCGACGCTGCCGGCCGACTTCGTGCGCCGACGCCTGCGCGAGGCGAGCGCCGCGGGGGCGTCGGCGTGAACGGCAAGCTGCCCGTCGCGATCATCTGGCACATGCACCAGCCGTACTACAAGCACCCGCAGACGAGCGAGTTCGTGCTGCCGTGGGTGAGATTGCACGCGTCGAAGGACCTCGCTGCGCGACCAGCTCGAGGATTACGCCAGGGGCGCGGACGACGAGGACACGCGCGTCACGATGCGCACCGTCGAGGCGCAGCTCGACACCGACGAGAAGCGCCACATGCTCCGGCGCTTCTTCTCGATCCACCACGGCAACGTCATCAGCCAGTACGACGAGTACCGCCGGCTCCTGCAGATGGCGATGGTCTCGGGCGACCGGCCGGAGCTCTTCAGCGACGACTACTTCGTCGACCTCGCCCTGTGGTTCAACCTCGCGTGGATGGACCCCGACGACATCGCCGGAGACGACAAGCTCGCCGCGCTGCGCGCGAAGGGCCGCAACTTCACGCGCGAAGAGGTCCGCTACGTCATCGGCCGCCAGCGCTTCATGGCCTCGGGCGCGCCGCACCTGTACCACCGTCTCGAACGCCAGGGCCAGGTCGAGATCATGACCGTGCCCTATTACCACCCCATCCTGCCGCTGCTCATCGACGGATCGAGCGCACGCCGTGCGGACCCGGACGCGGTGCTGCCGGAGCGCCCGTTCGCGTTCCCGGAGGACGCGCAGGTGCAGCTCGAGGAGGCGGTCGCGTCGCACCAGCGCGCGTTCGGCGTGCGCCCGCGCGGCGTGTGGCCGTCGGAGGGCGCCGTCTCGCCGGAGGCGGCCGACGCGATCAAGAACGCCGGGCTGACCTGGTTCGCCTCGGACGAGGGCGTGCTGGCGCGCTCGCTCGGGACGGAGCTCTACCGCGACGAGACCGAGGCGCTGATGCAGCCGGACCTGCTGTACCGGCCGTACCGCCTCTCGAACGGGGCGGTCGCGATCTTCCGCGACCGCGTCGTGTCCGACCGCATCGGCTTCGCCTACGGCGGCATGGACCCAGGCGACGCCGTCGGCGACCTTGTCGGCAAGCTCGCCCGCGCGCGCGAGCGGCTGCCGGATCACGGCGGGCCCTGGCTCGCGTCGATCATCCTCGACGGCGAGAACGCGTGGGAGGGCTATCCGAACAACGGGAACGACTTCCTGCGGCGGCTCTACGGTCAGCTCGAAGCGGACGACCGCTTCGAGACCGTCCGCATCAGCGAGTTCCTGGATGCGAACCCGCCCACGGCCGAGCTGCCGGGCCTGCACTCGGGCTCGTGGATCGACCAGAGCTTCCGCGTCTGGATCGGCGAGCAGACCCACCTGGCGGCCTGGACCGCGCTCGAGACGACGCGCTCGTTCGCGCAGCGGCAGTGGGGGTCGCTGCGCGACATGCCGACGAACGTGCGGCAGGCGCTCATGGTCGCCGAGGGGAGCGACTGGTTCTGGTGGTACTCGAGCCGCAACTCCAGCCCCGAGGACGCCGTCTTCGACGCGCTCTTCCGCGCGAACCTCGAGGTGGTGTGGTGGTTCGCCGGTGGCGAACCACCGGAGCTGGTCAGCCGGTCGCTGCTCGATCCGGCGCGCACGGGCGCGGTCGGCGGAGCGATGCTCCCGGGACGAAGCTGACGGAGGTGGAGACATGAAGGTCGCATGCGTCCTCGCGAACGGATTCGAGGACTCCGAGTTCAAGCAGCCGTACGACGCGCTGAAGGCAGCCGGACACGAGGTGACGATCGTCGGGCTCCAGGCGGGCCAGGAGCTGAAGGGCGACAAGGGCCGCGAGACCGCGGCGGTGGAGCGGTCGTTCGCCGACGTCACGCCCGGGCAGTTCGACGCCCTGCT
>JACPEQ010000055.1 GCA_016183435.1 Chloroflexota bacterium | reverse complement strand
GTTCCAGTAGCGGCGGCGGAAGCGCAGGAGCGCATCGAGCTTGGTGGCGTCCGGCAGGTACGCCGTCACCTCGCCGACGTGCAGAACGTGGTCGCCGGTGGCCAGGCGATGGACGACGCGGCACCACAGGACCGCGATGCTGCCGGCCACCCCGGGCGCGGACGCGCCGGCGGGTGCGTCGGCCACGGGGATGCGCAGAGCCGTGAGCTTGTCCTCGCCCGCCGGACCGGACCGTCCCGCCGCCGCCGCGACGTCCTGCTGCGCCTGCGTGAGGATCGAGACCGAGAACTCGCCGCTGCGCTCGATGAGCCTCGCCGTCGTGGTCCCGGGGGCGAGCGCTATCGCGACCTGCGCGGGGGCGAGCGACACGTACATCGCGGTGCCGGTCGCGCAGGAGCGCTCGCCGCCGGCCGCGGCGCCGATCACGCAGACGGGGTGCGGCAGCTGCGAGAGCGCCATCTTCGCGACGAGATAGCGATCCTCACTCGTCGCAGGGGGCTCCGCCCCCTTCCACCCCCGGGTCGCGCTCTTCATCGCGAGGACGCGCGGCGGAGCCGCTCGATCCGCTCGATCCGCGCCGTCCGCGGCGCCGGCTTTCGCTGGGATCGCCCGTCGGACGTCGCGTCCTTGGTCTGGAGGTAGCGGCGGAGCCGCTTCTCGAAGTCCCGCAGGTGCTCGAGCATGAGCTTGCCCGCGGCCTCGCCGTCGCGCGCGCGGAGCGCCTCGAGGATCTCCTCGTGCGCCTTCTGCGTCGCGCGCGCCGAGCGAACGTCGCGCATGTCGTCCAGCGTCTGCATGAGCAGGTCGCGGTACGCGCGCACCGTCGCGCACAGGAGCTCGTTGCGGGCCGCTTCCGCGATGGCGACGTGGAAGTCCATGCTGGCCTCGGTGTGCGGCAGCTGCTCGCGCACGACGCTGCGGCCGCGCTCGACCGTCTCGCCGACCCTCTGGATCGCCGCGTCGTCGGCTCGCTCCGCCGCGAGCTCGGCGGTCGCCGTCTCGACGACCGTCCGCGCCTCAGCGGGCTCGGACAGCGTCATCTTGCGCAGCGCGATCATCGTCGAGATCGACCCCACGACCTGATCGAGGTTCGTCTCGGAGACGAAGGCGCCTCCGGTGGCGCCGACCTTCACGTTGATGAGGCCGCGCGCCTCGAGGACGCGGAGCGCGTCCCGCACGGTGATCCGCGAGACGCTGAACTGCTCCGCGAGCTCGCGCTCCGATTCGAGGCGGTCGCCCGGACGGAGCTCGCCGTCGAAGATCGCGCGCTCGATCTGCAGGACGATCTCGCCTGACGCCCGGGCCTGGCGGACCGGTGTGAACACCATGTGAGCGCGGCGAATGGTAGTACCATTCGCGGCCCAGACCTGCGGGAGGTGCGTCGCCATGGCCGTAGACACGAAGCTCGGGGTCCCCCCGGGGGGATCGAAGGTCCCGACCGATCTCCGACAGTGGCTCGACCGCGTCGCCGCGCTCGGCGAGCTGCAGACCGTGACCGGCGCGAATGCCGAAGAGGACATCGGGATGGCGACGGAGATCCTCGGCCAGACGCGCCCGTCGAAGGCGACGATCTTCGATGAGATCGCGGGGTACCGGAAGGGCTTCCGCGTGCTGGTGAACGCGCTCGGGTCGTTCCCGCGCGTCGCCATCACGCTCGGGCTCCCGGTCGACGCGACGCCGCACGAGCTCGTGAAGGCATGGCAGGAGCGCATCGCCAGGGGCATCGAGCCGATCCCCGCCGAGGTCGTGAAGGACGGTCCGGTCTTCGAGAACGTCCTGCGCGGCGACGCGGTGGACTGCACGATCTTCCCGACCCCGAAGTGGCACGAGTTCGACGGCGGCCGCTACCTCGGGACGGGCTCCTTCGACATCACGCGCGACCCCGACGACGGCTGGATCAACCTCGGGACGTACCGCGTCATGGTCCACGACAAGACCCGGCTCGGCTTCTACATCTCACCCGGCAAGCACGGCCGCCAGCACCGCGACAAGTGGTTCGCGCGCGGCGAGCGCATGCCCGTCGCCTTCGTCGCCGGCGGCGACCCGCTGCTCTTCTGGGCCGCGTGCACGGAGATCAAGTTCGGCCTGACCGAGTACGACTGGGCCGGCGGCGTGCG
>JACPEQ010000054.1 GCA_016183435.1 Chloroflexota bacterium | reverse complement strand
TCCTGGAGGGTGTCGGCGACCCAGCGGCCGACCGCCTTGACCTTCGCGGCGTCCGCCAGCGGGAGGCTCTTCGAGCCCCTGACCACGATGGCCTTGAGCTTCTTGCTGCCCATCACGGCGCCGAGCCCGGCGCGGCCGGCGATGTCCTTGAAGTCGTTCACGATCCCGCTGATGCGCACGACCTTCTCGCCGGCGGGACCGATCTCGCAGACCCGCGCGAGGCGCTCGCCGACCTCGGCCTTGAGGGTCTCCTCGGTGTCCATGATCTCCATGCCCCAGAGGTGCGCCGCGTCGCGGATCTCGACCGCGTCGTCCTTGATGAACAGGTACACCGGCGCCGGCGAGGCGCCGCGCACGACGATGCCGTCCCAGCCGGCGCGCTTGAGCTCGGCGCCCCAGAACCCGCCGACCTCGGCCTCGCCGAACCCGCCGGTCAGCGGCGACTTGGCGCCGACGGAGTGGCGCGAGGCGCCGGAGAGCGGCGTCCCGGTGAGCACGCCCGGCGCGAAGATGAGCAGGTTGTCCGGACCGAGCGGGTCGGTCCCGGGCGGCAGCTCGGTGAGCAGGTAGTGCGCGATCATCGCCCGCCCGCCGGGCCGCATGCGGAAGGTGGCCTCGTCGAGCTCCTCGACGTGCGTGCGGCGTTCCGTCAGGTCGACCCGCAGGATCTTGCCCCAGGAGCCATAGCGCTGCGACATCAGTTCTCCCAGCCTATCTTTACGCCATGGCCGAGTACGACCTCGTCTGCGACGTCTGCCGCGAGGCCCTGTCAGCGGCGGACGCCCTGATCTCTTGGACGACCGAGGGTCAGCTCGAGCGCGGATTCGCGCTCACGCACACCGCGCACGTGCCCGCGGGTGCGACCGACCGCTTCGACGGGCGCATGGTCACGTCGCCGAACGGCTATCTGCGCTTCGTGAGCGAACGGCTCGGCCACCGCGTCGACGATCCGGAACCTCTCCGCGCGATTCTCTGGGCACTCGCGCCTTATGTGGTAAGGCCGGACAATCCTGCGGAAATGGATGCGATGCGCGCCGCGTCGTTCGGTGCCCGTCTCGGCGTGAAGCCGGGCACGCAGCCGTCGGCCCTCGCGGCGGGCGCCCAGGAGAAGCACGAAGCCGGGAAATAGGCTAGGAGCGCGTGAGGTCGAGCAGCTCCATGCGGCGCCGGAGCAGCTGCTGCTGCAGGTGGCCGATCCGCGAGAGCAGCCCCGAGTACTGGCCCCACGCCCTCGTCCACTCCTCCTCGCTCGCGCCGCCGTCGGCGACGCGCGGCTCGAGATCGCGGAGCTCGCGCAGCGTGACTTGTAGCTCGTCGAAGAGCTGGCCCCACCTTTCATCGGAGACGAGCTTGTTCGGCATCAGTGGCGCCACCGGTCGCGATCGATCGGCCGTCCGCGCCAGTACGTGCTGTCGTCGCCTCGCAGGGACGACGCGTCGCGGGTCGCGACGAACGCCGCGGCCGCCAGGAGCGCCGGCACCACCAGGCCCAGGCCGGCGACGGCCATCTGCCAGGCGAGCGCCTCGCCCAGCGCCCAGGCGGCGCTGATGATCGCGATCCGGATGAGGGCGACGCGCTGTCGACCGTCCACTCATGCCCCTCCATCGCGGCGCACGAACGATGCCTCGAGCGCCCACCGGCCGCACTGCTTCAGCTCGTCCTTCGAGACGAACGCGCTGCGCACGGCGCTGCGCAGCTCCTCCCGCAGCGTCGTTCGCAGCATCTCCGGGCCGTCCGTGTTCAAGCTGAACCGCACCTTGTGCTTGCGGAACGTCCTGATGAACGAGCGCAGCTCCTCCGCGTCCTTCACCACCGCGGTGTCGAGGTTCGACGTCGGGCAGATCTCGAGGAGGATGCCGCGCTCCGCGATCCGATCGCACAGGGCCGGGTCCTGGGCGGCGTGGATGCCGTGACCGATGCGGTCGGGCTCGAGGTACCGGACCACCTCGTCCACGGACGCCGGACCCTCGTCCTCGCCGGCGTGGATGGTGACGCCCAGGCCGGCGCGCTTCGCCTTCTTGCAGATCGCCGCGTAGTCGCGGTACCGGAACTCCGCGCTCTTGCCGCCGGCGATGTCGATCCCGACGACGCCGCGGTGCCGGTACGCGATGGCCTTCTCCGCGATGATCTCGTTCAGCGCGTGGTCGAACTGGCGGTCGAGGCAGAAGATGAGGCCGGCACGCACGGGGTACTCGAGGTGCGCCCGGTCGAGACCGCGGACCGAGGCCATGATGATGTGGTCGAGATCTTGCTCACCGCGTCGGTTGCGCTTCATCGGGTTGTAGCGGAGCTCGAGCGTCGTGATGTTCGCCTTGCGATAGGCACCGCCCACGACCGCGTAGACGGACTCCTCCACCGCGAGCGGGCTCGACTGGATGAGCTCGGTCCAGTGATAGAGCTCGAGGAACTCCTCGAACGAGCGCTTCTTCCCGCGCGGGAGCGTGATGAGGTCCACGAACTCCCAGTAGTCCTTCGTCGGAAGACGGATGCCCTGCGCGTGCGCGATGCGCCAGAGATCGGCGGGATCGACGGCGCCACCGAGGTGGACGTGCAGCTCGGTGAGCTCGTCTCCGAGGGGGTGCGGTATCAGCTTCCCTGTTCGCGCGTCGGGGGCCGACGGACGCGGCGCCGCCGCCTCGGGCTCGGACGTCCCTCGGGGTGCTCGTGCCAGACGACGTGACCGTCGTCGTCGGGCGACGCGACCTGCATCAGGCGGTCCCAGATCTCCGCGCGGCGCAGCTCCTGCTCGGCCGTCTCGCGGCTCACCGCCCGCTCGAGCATGACGTCGCAGTCGTACGGGGAGCCGGCCATCTTCCAGCCGTTCTCGCTCAGCAGGTCGATGAGGCGGGCGATCTCGGTGAGACGCTGCGGCGTGTCGGCGACGAACTGGCGAAGCCAGCCGGAGTACGTGCGCTTGCCGTGGTCCGAGCGGTCGAGCTCGTCACGGAGCGTGCCGAACGCGTGCATCAGGACGTAGCTGGTCATCTCGTGATCAGCGGGCGTCGACCCGGACCCACGGTCCGAGTCTAGCCCCGCTCCTCTACGAAGCGGTACCCGCCGTCGGAGTCTTTCGCGATCACGACGAGGGCGCCGCTCTTGAAGCCTGCCTGTCCCTTCAACGCGGGGCACGTCAAGTGGTAGTGCTCGTGCTCCGGCGGCACACACTCGCAACGCTCGGCCTTGATCTCGGCGTCGAAGCGGCGCGCGCCGATGCGCAGCGCCACGCGCTCACCCGGCTCGGGAAAGAGCTTCCACGCGTCCTTGGTGATCAGGATCCGGCTCTTGCGAACGTCCTCGGAACTCAGGCGGTGGCGATAGGTGGACCTCGAAACGCTCATCGGTGCATCCATTTTCGCACGTCCGGGCCGCCTTCGCACCCGTCCTGTTCCGACCCTCGGTCGGGCAGGCCCTCCCTCGCGGCCCCAGGGGTGGGGGCCCCTGTGCGTGAAGCGCGCTCGACTTCGTCGCTACGCGCCTCTGTCTGCGCGCCCGGGGGACGAAGTGGCCCCCAGCGCCGAGGACGGGTCGTCGAGGAAGCGCATGAGGTGCACGACAGGCACCCGCGCGCCTGCCGCTGCGAGCCCTGCGCGGAGCTGCAGGATGCATCCGGGGTTCGCCGAGACGACGACATCGGGCCGCGCGGCGAGGATGGTCTCGACCTTCTGCCGCTGTAGCTCGCGCGCGATCTCGGGATGCGTGAGGTTGTAGATACCGGCGCTACCGCAGCAGCGGTCCGGGTCGGCGATGGCGACGAGCTCCACACCGTCGATCCCGCGCAGCAGCTCGCGCGGCTCGCGGCGGATGCGTTGGCCGTGCGCGAGATGGCAGGCGTCCTGGTACGCGACGCGCGCCGGCCTCGGCAGCGTCCGCCGAGCGCCCGGCGGGCGGGCGACCTCGCTCGCATCGCGCACGCGGGCCGCGTATCGGCGCGCCGCCTCGTCGCCGAGCAGCTCTCCGTACGCCCGCAGGTGCGCGCCGCATCCGGCCGCGGTGACGACGATCGGCGCGTTGCTGCCGCTGAACGACGCGATGTTGGCGCGCGCCAGCTCGCGCGAGCGCTCGCCCAGCCCGGCGTGCGCATGCAGCGCGCCGCAGCACACCTGGTCCTGCGGCGACCCCACGCCGAGCCCGGAGCGCTCGAGCACCCTGACGGTCGAGCGCTGCGTGTCGCCGAACGAGGAGCGCATGAGGCAGCCCGCGAAGAGCTGCACGTCCGCGTCGGCGCGTGGCGCCGGGCGATACACGGCGCCCTCGGCCGCGGGCAGCAGCGCCTCCATCTCGGCGAGCCGCCGCGGGAGCAGACGCCGCGCGACGCGCCGCAGACCGCTCCGCTCGTAGGCCCACGCCAGGAGCGCGGCGGCCGCGAGCAGCCGAGGATGCGTGACGAGATCGATCAGCGCCGCCCGAAGGCGTCCGGCCGGCCGGCGGTGCGCGATCTCCTCGCGCGCGCCCTCCATGATCCGCCCGAAGGGGACCAGGGAGGGACACGCGGTCTCGCACGCGCGGCACACGAGGCACGCGTCGATGTGCGTGACGACGGATGGATCCGGCGCCGCGGTCGTCGTCATGAGCTGGCGGATGAGGTGGATGCGTCCGCGGGGCGAGTCGGCCTCGTCGCCGAGGATCCGATAGGTCGGGCAGTCGTTCAGGCACAGACCGCAGGACACGCATGTCGCGACGTCCTCGGGACGCACCGAGACTACATTCGTTGCGATACCTTCCATTCTGGGGGTGGAAGGGGGCCCCGGGTCGCGGGGCCGAGTAGGCCCCGCGAAGAAAGCCCCCTGCGAGGAGGGCACGAGACGGTGGCGACCGCGATCGCATCGATCGCATCGCGTCTGCGCGCGATCCTGCCCGCCGATCGCGTGCTCGATGGACCCGCCGCCCTCATCCCGTACGCGTTCGACGCGTCGTTCTGGTCGCTGCGGGCCCGACGCATGCCGGACGTCGTCGTCCTGCCGGAGACGACCGACGAGGTCGCCGCGATCGTGCGCCTTGCCGCCCAGACGGGCACGCCCATCGTCGCGCGCGGCGCGGGGACCGGCCAGGCGGGCGGTGCCGTGGCCGCGCGCGGCGGCATCGTCATCGCGTTCGCGCACATGCGCCGCATCCTGGCGATCGACCGGACGGACCTCCAGTGCGTGACCGAGCCGGGGATCGTCTACGCGGACCTGAACGCGACCCTCGCCGGCCATGGCCTCTTCTTCCCGCCCGACCCGGGCAGCGGCCGCGCGTGCACGGTGGGCGGGATGGTCGCGAACAACGCGAGCGGACCGCACGCCGTGAAGTGGGGCACGACGTCCGCGTACGTGCTCGGTGCGGAGGTCGTGCTCGCCGACGGCACGGTCATCGTGACCGGTGGCGCGCGGTCGAAGGCGCTGAAGTCATCGAGCGGGATCGACCTGACGAAGCTGTTCGTCGGCTCCGAGGGCACGCTCGGGATCCTCACGAAGCTCCGGCTGCGCGTCCAGCCGCGGCCGCCGGCGCGGGCGGTGGTGCTCGCGGCCTACGACGTGCTCGAGGACACCGTGCGCGCGCTCGACGACCTCTTCGCGGCCGGCATCCTCCCGGCCACGGCGGAGCTGCTGGACCGCTCGGCCGTCGACGCGCTGATGAAGTGGCGTCCCGACCTCGACCTCCCGCAGGGCGAGGCGGTCCTCTTCATCGAGATCGAAGGCACGAAGACGAGCGTCTCCGCCTCAGTGCGCGAGGTCGAGGCGATCGTCCAGCGACGGGCGACCACGACGAGGCTCGCCGAGGACGAGGCGGCCATCCAGCGTCTGTGGGCCGCGCGCGGCGGCCTGGCGGCGGCGACGGCGCTCCTGTTCCCGGGCAAGCACCGCATCTTCGCGGGCGAGGATCTCGCGGTGCCGATCTCGGAGATCCCACGCACCGTCCGGCGGGCGCGAGAGATCGGCGAAGAGACCGGCGTCACGGTGCTCTTCTACGGCCACTTCGGCGACGGGAACGTCCACTCGGGGATCGTCATCGACCCGGAGGATCCGGACGAGGTGCGGCGTGCCGACGAGCTCGCGGACCGCCTGCACCGTCTCGCGATCGAGGTGGGCGGCACGGTCACCGGCGAGCACGGGACCGGCGCCGTGCGCGCGGCCTACATGCGCGCGGAGCACGGCCCGGCGCTCGACGTGATGCGCCGCGTGAAGCGCGCGCTCGATCCGCAGGGCCTTCTCAATCCCGGCAAACTTGACCTCGACCCGGGGAAGCTCGACCTCGAGGTGCCCGAGGGCTAGGCGCTACGCGAAGTAGCCGTAATCGCCCAACAGCAGCCGCATGAAGACGAGGCTGCAGAGGACGACGAAGGCGATCCGGCGCGAGAAGATGGCGCGCGGCTGATCGCGGGCGGCCAGCCCGACCTGGCCCCAGAAGAACAGCACGAACGTGAGCTCCGCGAACATGAAGGCGCCGTGGACGTAGCCGAGGAACGTCCACGAGTACGGCGCCATCATCGTCCAGTTCAGGATCTCGTTGACCGCCTGATAGAGGTGCACGCCGACCGTGAGCGCCGCGCCGGCGAGGAGCGAGAGCGCCACCTCGCTGACGCGGGGGCGGCGGCGCCATTCCCACAGCTGCGCCGTCATGAACACGTTCACGAGCGGGAGCAGGATCGCGTCGCCGACGAGCGCGCTCGTGTACGAGAGCGTGGTGCGGTACGTGTGCACGATCGGGTCGTGCGTCCACCCGAGGTAGAGGCTTCCGGCCGCCTGGGTGACGAAGCCGAAGAACAG
>JACPEQ010000044.1 GCA_016183435.1 Chloroflexota bacterium | reverse complement strand
TGCTCCAGGGGGCGGTGGCCGGGCTCATCACGGTCGGAGGTGCGTTCCCCAACTTGCCGGTGCTCGTCGCGGCGTCGTGGGCGGTCGCAGCCGGGGCGGGCGAGGCGCTCTGGTGGGCGTTCGTCGGCGGCCTCGCGATGGACGTCCTCTCTGCCGGGCCGCTCGGCGCGTTCACCGTCGCGGTGCTCCCCGGGACGCTGCTCGCCGGGCTGGGGGAGCGGACGCCCGCGAAGCCGATCCCGGTCCTCGCGGGCGCCGTCGCCGTCGGGGTGGCCGCGATCTTGGCGCAGGCGCTCTACCTCGGCATCCTGTCGTTCCTCGGGCATCCCCTCGCGGCGCCGGCGGTCACGCTCGCGCAGACGCTCGGCGTCGGTATCTACACGGGAGCGCTCGCGCTCGCCGTCTACCCGCTGGCCCGCCTGGGTCGCAGACTCACGGAGAAGGAGTCGCCCTTCTAGTGATCGACCGGAGCGAACGCCACTTCGTGCACCCACGCCGCCTCGCCGCGGTCGCGCTCGCGATCGTCGGCGTGTTCGTCGTGCTCAGCGTGCGGATGTGGGATCTGCAGGTGGTGAACGGCAGCCACTACCGGGAGCTGGCGGAGCAGAACCGCGTGATGCGTTCGCCGGTGCTCGCCGCGCGGGGCGTCGTGTACGACCGCAGCGGGCGTCTGCTGGCGCGCAACGACCCGGGCTTCGCGGTGAGCGTGGTCCCGGTGGACGTCCCGCGCGCACGGCAGGACGACCTCGCGTCGCGTCTGGCGGTGCTGGTGGGGCGGGGGAGCGACGAGATCCTGAGGGCGATCACGGATCAGCGCGCGCGGAACCCGTACGAGCCGGTGCAGGTGAGCGCGCGACCGGTCGGGCGCGAAACAGCGCTGCTGCTCGTCGAGCGCGCGGAGCTCTACCCGGGCGTGCGGGTCACGGCGGAGGCGATGCGCGCGTACGTGGACGGCCCGCTGTACTCGCCGATCCTCGGGTACGTCGGTCCGATCGACGAGGAGGAGCTCGCGGAGCGGAAGGGCGGCGGCTATCTCCTGCAGGACACGATCGGCAAGACCGGTCTCGAATGGCAATACGAGGGCTACCTGCGCGGAACGCTCGGATGGCGCGAGATCGAGCGCGACGCGTCGCTGCGGGAGCTCCGCACGCTGGCGCTCGTTCCGCCGAAGCCCGGCAATGACCTCGTCCTGACCATCGACGACCGTCTCCAGCGCCTCATGAACGAGGAGCTGGAGAAGGGCGTGAAGGAGGACAAGTTCTCGCAGGCCGTGGGCGTCGCGATGAACCCGCAGAACGGTGAGATCCTCGCGATGGTGTCGATCCCCGCGTATGACAACAACGCGTTCGTACAGGGTGTCTCCGCCGCGCAGATGAAGGCGTGGAACAGCGACGACCGCCGACCGCTCGTGAACAAGGCCATCGGCGACATCTATCCACCGGGGTCGACCTTCAAGATGGTCACCGGGCTGACGGCGCTCAGCACGGGCGTCGCGACCCGCAACACGGTCGTGAACGTGAGCTCGAACGTGCTCGTCGTCGACGGATGGCGCTTCTACGACTGGCGCGCGCACGGCCCCCTCAACTTCGTCGACGGCTTCGCTCACTCGAGCGACATCTACTTCTACACGCTCGGCGGGGGCAACCCGTACACGGGGCAGCGTGGAGCCGGCCCCGAGGCGATGGCGAAGTACGGGCGCATGCTCGGATTCGGGGCGCCGACCGGGATCGACCTGCCCGGCGAGGCGAGGGGGATCATGCCGGACCCGCTCTGGAAGCTCGCCACGTTCGACGAGCCGTGGACGCTCGGCAACACGTACCACGCGGCGATCGGCCAGGGGTTCGTCGCGGTGACGCCGCTGCAGCTGCTGAACGCGTACGCCGCGATCGCGAACGGCGGGACCGTCTACAAGCCGCACCTCCTCAAGGAGGTGCGGTCGGGCGACGGGCGCACGGTGCACACGGAGCAGGCCTCGGTCGCGCGGAAGCTGGACGTGAAGCAGGAGGACCTGCGCCTCATCCGCGAGTCCATGCGCCGGGTCGTCACGATCGGGCACGCGTTCATGCCCGACGCGAAGCTGCCGATCGCCGGCAAGACGGGCACCGCGGAGTTCGGCGAGTCGGGGGGCCTCGACTCGGCCGGCAGGCACAAGCTCGGATTCCACAACTGGTTCGTGAGCTTCGTGCCGAAGGCCGACAACGCCGACCCGACCGCCGAGATCGCGATGGTCATCTTCACGTTCGACTCGAGCCGCTCGGTCTGCGACTCGTGCTTCAACCCCGCGATCGCGCTGACGCAGAAGATCCTCGAGACGTACAAGGGCGTGCGACCCGCGGCGGGCGTGCCGTGAGCGTGCGGCCGATCGCGATCCCGCAGGCGGCGTCGCCGTTCCACGACAGGCCGAGCGCGCGTCGGCTGCTCGAGCTCGACTGGATCCTGCTCCTCGCGACGCTGCTGCTCATCGGCTACGGCCTCGCCATGGGCTACTCGATCACGATCGAGGACCGGACGTTCAGCGGGGACGTGGGGCAACAAGTGCTCCGGGGCGTCCTCTACGCCGTCATCGGCCTCTCCGCCATGGCGATCGTCGCCGTCGTCGACCACGCGTGGCTCGGCACCCTCGCGCCGCTCATCTACATCGGGACGCTCGCCCTGCTCGCGATCGTGCTCGTCATCGGCGACTCGACGCTCGGCGCGACGCGCTGGGTGACGATCGCCGGCTTCAAGTTCCAGCCCAGCGAGTTCGCGAAGGTGTTCATGGTCATCGTGCTCGCCAAGTGGTTCGCGGACCGCGACGTCCGCTCGCCGTTCACGCTGCTCGGCGGTCTCGCGCTTCTCGCGGCGCCCGTCGGCCTCGTGTTCAAGCAGCCGGACCTCGGGACGAGCCTGGTGTTCCTCGGCATGTTCTTCGGCCTGGCGTTCATCGCCGGCGCGCGGCTCTGGCATCTGACGGCGATCCTCGCCGCGGGCGCCGCGGCGATCCCGGTGCTGTGGGGCTTCCTGAAGGAGTACCAGAGGGCACGGCTCACGGTCTTCCTCGACCCGTACAGCGATCCGCAGGGGGCTGGCTGGAACATCATCCAGTCCCTCATCGCCGTGGGGTCCGGTTCGCTGACAGGGAAGGGCCTGACCGCCGGCACGCAGTCGCCGCTGGGCTATCTCCCGATCGCCGAGTCCGACTTCGTCTTCTCCGGCCTTGCCGAGGATCTCGGATTCATCGGCGCCGCGATCCTCTTCGTGCTGTACATCGTCCTGCTGCTCTCCGCGCTGCGGATCGCGTACGGCTCACGTGACGCGTTCGGGACCTACCTCGCCGGCGGCGTCGCGGCGATGCTCGCGTTCCAGATCGTCGTGAACGTCGGGATGGCGGTCTCGCTCATGCCCGTGACCGGCATCCCGCTGCCCTTCATCTCGCAAGGCGGCAGCTCGCTGATCTCGATCTGCTTCGCCCTCGGGGCGCTGCAATCCATCTCGATGCGTCGGGAGCAGAAGACGCTCGGATAGGGATCAGCGCTCGGGCGGGTGACGCAGCCAAGACGCTTCGGAAGCGCTCGGCCCCCTGGTTCCGGGACTCAGATCCGTCCTGGCGTACCTCGTCGCCCTCTGTTGTCCGTTCGTCCCTTGGAGGCGCCCGCTCGGCTCCGCTCCCTCGCGGCGAGATCGTCGCCGCCCTCGTCGACATCACCCGCCCTCGCGCTGATAGAGCGCTCCTGTCGCAGGCGAGCGAGCGCGGAAACCTACAAGCCAGCGAGGACGAGATCGAAAGCCGCGGCTTTCGAGTGAGGACGAGCGACGTTTGGAAGAGGCGAAGCCTCTTATACTTCGCATTGCAGCGGCTGCGAACGGGAGCAGTACGTCATTCCCGGCGCTCAGAGAGCCAGCGGACGGTGAGAGCTGGTGCGAGGGGACGGCGGAACTCACCCGGGAGCCGCGAGCGTGAAGCGCGATGGCGCTAGCGCTCGCCGGGGTCACGCCCGTTATCAGCGTGCTCGAGTCGGAGAGCGTCTTGGGCCTGTGGCGCAGTGGGAGCGCATCACACTGGCAGTGTGGGGGTCGCGGGTTCGAATCCCGCCAGGTCCACCGATCGTTCTCAACCGGGGTGGTACCGCGGAGGCACAGCCCTTCGTCCCCTGTCTGGAGGACGAAGGGTTTTCTTGTTCCCGCGAGCGAAGGAGGACCGGCAATGGCGAAAGAAGAGGTGAGCGAGGATCCGGCTCCGCCGGTCCGAGCGAGCACGATAGGAGCGGAGCGGCTAGCCGCGAGCGAGGCCCGAAGGGCCGAGCCGACGGCTATTGAACGGCTCGACAGGTACGTGCCTGCCGAGGTGGAGGCCAAGTGGGCCGACACCTGGGAGCGCACGCGCCTGCACGAGACGCCGAACGAGCTCGCCGGCCGACCGAACTACTACTTCCTGACGATGTTCCCGTACCCCTCCGGCGACGTGCACGTGGGCCACTGGTACGCGTACGCCCCGCCGGACGCTGCCGCACGCGCGATGCGCATGCAGGGCAAGAACGTCCTGTTCCCGATGGGCTTCGACGCGTTCGGGATCAACGCCGAGAACGCGGCGATCGACCGCAAGATCCATCCCGCGGTGTGGACCGAGAAGAACATGGCCCACATGCGGGAGCAGTTCCGCATGATGGGAGCCGCGATCGACTGGCGGCGCGAGGTCGTCACCTGCTACCCCGAGTACTACCGCTGGAACCAGTGGATGTTCCTGAGGCTCCTGGAGAAGGGCCTGGCCTACCGGGGCGACGCGCCGGTCAATTGGTGCCCGCGCGACGAGACCGTGCTGGCCAACGAGCAGGTCATCGGCGGCAGGTGCGAGCGGTGCGACACGGTCGTCGTGAAGCGCCAGATGACGCAGTGGTTCTACCGGATCACCGCCTACGCGGACGAGCTGCTGCGGTATGAGGGCCTGGACTGGCCGGAGCGCGTGCGCGTGCTGCAGACGAACTGGATCGGTCGGTCCGAGGGCGCCGAGATGGCGTTCCCCGTCGAGGGACATCCGGGCGAGGAGATCCGCTTCTTCACGACGCGCCCGGACACGATCTTCGGCGCGACGTTCATGGTGCTGGCGCCGGAGCATCGGCTGGTCGACGTGGTGACGACACCCGATCGCAAGGCGGAGGTCGAGGCACACGTCGAGAAGGCCCGCAACGCGCCGGAGATCGAGCGCACCGCCGAAGGCGCCGAGAAGACCGGCGTCTTCACGGGCGGCTACGCGCGCAATGCGTTCACCGGAGAGCGGATCCCGATCTGGATCGCCGACTACGTGCTCGTCACGTACGGCACGGGGGCGATCATGGCCGTGCCGGCCCACGACGAGCGCGACTTCGCGTTCGCGAAGAAGTACGGCCTGACCATCCGCGAGGTCATCTCGCCCGACGGCACGTCGCACGAGCCGCTCGGCACGGCGTACATCGGCGAAGGCGTCATGGTGAGCAGCGGAGCGCACGACGGGACCCGCAGCGAGGACGGCAAGCGCGCGATCGCCGAGGATGCGAAGCGCCGCGGCATCGGCGGCCCGACGGTCTCGTACCGCCTGCGGGACTGGCTGATCTCCCGCCAGCGCTACTGGGGCACGCCGATCCCCGTCGTGCACTGCGCGAAGTGCGGCGTCGTGCCGGTGCCGTACGACCAGCTGCCGGTCGTGCTGCCGCGCAACGTCGAGTTCACCGGCCGCGGCGGCTCACCGCTGTCGCACGTGCGCGAGTTCGTCGAGGCGACCTGCCCGAAGTGCGGCGGTGCGGCGCGGCGCGACACCGACACGATGGACACGTTCGTCGACTCGTCCTGGTACATGTACCGCTACCTGGACCCGAAGATCAAGAGCTCCTTCATGGACAGGGACGCGGGCCGCAAGTGGCTGCCGGTGCACCAATACACCGGCGGCGTCGAGCACGCGATCCTGCACCTGCTGTACATGCGCTTCATGGCCAAGGCGCTGCGCGACCTGGGCGAGCTGTGGTTCGACGAGCCGGCGATCCGATTCCGCTACCAGGGAACGGTCGTCTTCGGCGGCCGGAAGATGTCGAAGTCGCGCGGCAACGTGCAGACGCCCGACGCGTACGTGAAGCGGTACGGGGCGGACACGCTGCGGCTGTTCATGATGTTCATGGGCCCGTGGGTGGACGGCGCCGACTGGGACGCCGCCGGCATCGATGGAACGTGGCGCTTCCTGAACGCGGTGTGGCGGCTGGCCCTGTCCCGGCCGGTCGCGGGTGACGCGGATCCCGACCTGGAGCGCGAGATCCACCGGACGATCCGCAAGGTCACCGACGACCTCATGGCCTTCCACTTCAACACGGCCGTCGCGGCGCTGATGAAGCTGGAGCACCGCCTGAGCAGCGGGTCCGGCCCGACGCGGGACGAAGGCATCCGCACCCTCCTCCTGCTGCTGGCGCCGCTGGCGCCCTTCGTCACCGAGGAGCTGTGGGCGCGCCGCGGTGGCGCGTACTCGGTGCACCAGCAGGCGTGGCCGGCGTACGACGCCGATCTGGCGAGGTCGGAAGAGGTCACGCTGGTGGTGCAGGTCGACGGCAAGGTGCGCGACCGCCTGGCGGTCGCCGCGGGTCTCTCGAATGACGAGGCGCAGGCCGCGGCGCTGGCCGCCGAGAAGGTGCGCCAGGCGATCGCCGGGCGACGGGTCGAGAGGATCGTCGTCGTGCCCGACCGCCTGGTGAATATCGTCATGGCGAAGTGACGCAGCCCGAGATCCGCCTCGCCGCCCTGTGCGATCACGCGCTCGTCGGCCAGGACGGGAAGCTCAGCATGCTCGGCATCTTCCGGAACATCAGCGTCAGCCAGCTGCCGGCGCAGCACCCGCGCATGTACCTCGTCGCCGTGCTCGAGCTCGACCCGGGCGCGCACAGCGTCGTCGTGCGCCTGCTCAAGCCCGACGGCGGCGCCGCGATGAACGAGGCGCCGCGCATCGCGGTGCACGCCGTGCCCGGCCAGGACGTGAACGTCATCGTCGAGCTGAACAACCTCGGCTTCACGACGTACGGCATGCACCGCTTCGACCTCGAGGTGGACGGGTCCACGATCGGCAGCCTCCCCGTCGCCATCTCCCAGATCCCGGCCAACGCGCCAAGGCAGAACTGAGTCCGGGGACGTAGCTCGCACGCGCTGTCCGATCCTTCCGGCATGCCCCGGACCTTGCTGCTCGCCGTCCCGCTGCTCGCCGTCGTCGGCGCAGGCATGGGCCTGGCGCTTCGGCCCGCCGACCCGCCGCCGATCGTGGAGGAGCCCGCGCCGACGCCGACGGCGACGGCCCCGGCGATCGTGGTCGTCGACGTCGTCGGCGCGGTCGCGCGGCCGGGCGTCGTGCGCCTGCCCGCCGGGTCGCGCGTGCTCGATGCGTTGCTCGCCGCGGGCGGCATGCCCGGCGACGCGGATCTCTTCGCGGTGAACAAGGCAGCCCTCCTGCGCGACGGCATGCGCATCTACGTCCCGCGTCCTGGTGAGCAGCCGCCGGCCGGCAGCCTCGGCTCGCCCGCCGAGACGAAGATCGACGTCAACCGCGCGTCCGAGGCGGAGCTCGTCTCCCTGCCGGGGATCGGCCCGACGACCGCCGCGAAGATCGTGCGGTCGCGCGAGGCCAAGCCGTTCGCGCGGCCCGACGAGCTCCAGACCCGCGGTCTCGTGACCGCGCGCGTGTACTCGGACATCAAGGACCTCGTCACGACGCGTTGACGCGTCTGCTCACCGTGCCGCTCGCCGCGTCCGCCGCGGTGGCGGTGGCGCTCGCGTTCCTGGGAGCGGAGCACCCGATGGCGGCGGTCATCGCCGCGCTCACGATCTGTGCAGCGGGCGCGCTCCTGGCGATCGCCAGCGCCGATGTGCCCCGCCGCACGATGTGGGCGGCCTGCGCCGCGAGCGCGGCCGCGATCGCCGCGCGGGCCGTCCTTCCCGTGCCACCCATCGATCCATGGCCGCTCCTGGCCGTCGTCGCAGGCGTCCGCGAGCCTCTTGCGACCGCGCTGCACGGGCTCGTTCCGGAGCCGGAGAGCGGGATCCTGCTGGGCATCGTCCTGGGCGAGCGCTCGAGCATCGGTCGGGACCTGCGCGACGCGTTCGCGATCACCGGGACCGCGCATCTCCTCGCGATCTCGGGCTTCAACATGACGCTCGTCGCGACGGCGGTCGCCTTCGGACTTCGCGGCAGGACGCGTCCGGCCGCCGTCGCCGTCGCGACGCTCGCCGCGGTCGTCGCCTACAGCGTGCTCGTCGGCCCCGCCGCGGGCGTCACGCGCGCCGCGCTCATGGCGGTCACCGGCGCTCTTGCCCTCGCGCTCGGCCGGCGGACCCTTGCGGCGAACGCGCTCTCGGCCGCGGTCGTCGCGATGCTCGTCGCGGATCCGTTCGCGCTCGAAGACGTCGGCTTCATCCTCAGCGTGACCGCGACCGCGGGGCTCATCGCATGGCAGCGGCCGCTGTCCGAGCGGCTCGGCCGCCTCCCGGGTCCCCTCGCTGAAGCGCTCGCCGCGACGATCGCGGCCTCGATCCCGACGATGCCGGTCGTCGCGGCCGTCTTTGGGCGGATCTCGATCGTGTCTCCGATCGCGAACCTCGTCGCCGTGCCGCTGTTCGCGCCGATCATGCTCTTCGGTGCCGCGACCGCGCTGATTGGAGCGCTGGCTCCGGCCGCGGCGGGTCCGCTCGCGCTCGTGTCGTACGTGGCGGCCGCCGCGCTGCGGCGCGCGGTCGAGGCGTTCGCCGGGATCCCGTTCGCCGCGGTGGAGGTCCCGTCGGGCCCGCCGGCGGGCGCGGCCGTCGCCGTGCTCCTTCTTGGAGCGTGGCTCGCTGCTCCGAGGCTTCTCGAGCGGCTCGGACGCGCCGCCCCGCGCCTGGCACCGCGGCCGATCGCGCTCGCGGGGGTACGCTCCCGTGCGCTGGTCGCCGCCGGCGTCGTCGCGCTGGTGGGCGGGGCGCTCGTCTCCTTCGCGCTACCGCGTGCCGCCGGATCGCGCGTGCACGCGCTGGACGTCGGCCAGGGCGACGCGTTCCTCCTCGAGAGCGACGGCCGCTACGCGCTCATCGACGGCGGTCCCGACGCGACGGTGCTCCTGCGACGCCTCGGTGAGATCCTGCCGCCGTGGCACCGGCGGATCGATCTCGTCGCTCTCACGCACGAGCACGCCGACCACGGTACCGGGCTCCTCGCGGTCCTCGACCGGTATGAGGTCGGCCTCGCGATCGAGCCGGCGGGCATGGCGGACGTCCCGCTGACTCGCATGTGGTGGGAGCGCCTCGCCCGCTCGAACGTCCCCCGGCGCGCGGTCCGGGCCGGGACCGTCATCCGCGTCGGCGGCGCCGCGGTGCGCGTCCTCGCGCCGGGCGACCGACGCGTCGAGGTGCCGTCGTTGGTCCTGCGTGTCTCCGCCGGGTCCGGCTCGGCGCTGTTCATGGGCGATGCCGTCGACGAGGCGATCGCCGACCTCCTGCTCGCACCGGACGCCCTCGCCGCGCGCGTGTACGTCCCGCCGCACCACGGTGCCGACACGTCGCACGCCGGAGCGCTCGCCGCGGCCGTTCGTCCGGCGGCCGCGGTCATCTCGAGCGGCGCGCTGAACCGGTACGGCCATCCCACGCCGGGCACGCTGGCGGCCCTCGATGCGGTGGCCGTGTATCGCACCGACCGTTATGGCACCGTGGTCCTCACCCTCGATGCCGACCCCCTCGTCGTCCGCACCGCGAAGGCCGGTGTTCCTCCTCATCGGGGAGGACCCGTACCGCGCGCGTCTGCGCCTCGCTGAGCTCGTCGCCTCTCTCGTGGCCGGCGCGCCGACCGAGGACAGCGCCATCGCGAGGTGGCCGAGCCCGAGCCTCGGGATGACGCTCGGCGTGACGCGTCACGACGCGCGGAGCGACAGCGTCGACGCGATCGCGATGAGCGGCCGGTCCCAGGGACTGTTCGACGCCCCGGACGAGCGTCGCGCCGTGGTCGTCGAGAACGCCGAGGCGCTCACGGACACGTCGTTCATCGCCGAGCTCCCGCCCGAGAGCGCGCTCGTGCTCGTCACGACGGAGCGCGTGCCCGCGGGACGCAGGCGCCCGCGCGCGAAGACCGAGGCGGCGGCGCCGGCCGACCTCGTCGGCGCCGTGGAGGCGGCGGGCGGACGGGTCGAGCGCATCGGCCGCCTGTTCCCGGACCAGGTGCCCGCATGGATCTCGGCGCGTGCCGCGCTCGCCAACGTGACGCTCCAGCCCGCCGCCGTGACCGAGCTCGCGTCGGCCGTGGGCACAGACACCGACCGTCTCGAGCAGGAGCTCGCGAAGCTATCGACCTACGCGAAGGGCGAGACGGTGACCGTCGGCGCGGTGCGCGCGCTGGTGCCGGGCGCGATCGAGACCGAGGTCTTCGACCTCACTCGCGCCGTCGTGCGCCGCGACCCGCGGAGCGCTGTGGCCCTCCTCGAGCGCCTGCTCGGGGAGGGCCAGGCGCCGCAGCAGATCCTCGCGCTCCTTCTCTGGCAGTTCCGCGTCGTTCTCTTCGCGTCGGCCATGAAGACCGAGGCCGACGGCGAGCGCATGGCGCGCGCGATCCGCTCATCGGCCGCGGCCATCGGACGCTGGCGCGCGGAGGCGCGGCGGCTCTCGCGATCCGACGTGATACGCGCGTACGAAGCGCTCTACGCGACGGACCTGGCGATCAAGCAGGGCCGTACCGATCCGGAGACCGCGCTCATGCTGTGCGTCCTCGACCTGTGCGGCGTGGCGAACGCGGATCCGCGCGAGCTCGTGGTGGGTGAACCGCCGAGGCGATAGCCGGTCAGCGCGAGGGCAGGTGAGGTCGAGGGAGCCGCCTCTCGCACGAGGCGGCCGCCCGGTCCACCGGTGCTATCGGCCGCCGAGGGCGAGAGG
This sequence comes from Chloroflexota bacterium, assembly GCA_016183435.1. GTDB lineage: Bacteria > Chloroflexota > Limnocylindria > P2-11E > P2-11E > JACPOT01. The sequence continues at coordinate 395 of JACPEQ010000044.1, read as the reverse complement.
CGCGACCCGAGGCAACGTCACCTGCCCGAGCGCTGACCTAGTGCTTGCGGCTCCTGGGTCTTGCGGTAGTCGCTCATGAAGCGCTCGATGCCGCTGTCCGTGAGCGGGTGCTTGTACATCTGCTCGAGGACCTTGAACGGCATGGTCGCGATGTCCGCGCCCGCCAGCGCGGACTGCGTGACGTGCATCGGGTGGCGCAGGCTGGCCGCGAGGACCTTCGTCGTGATGCCCTGCTGGCGGTAGGCGTCGACGATCCCGCGGACGACCGCGATCCCGTCCTCGCCGATGTCGTCGAGCCGCCCGACGAAGGGGCTGACGTAGGTCGCATCGACTTTGGCCGCCAGCAGCGCTTGAGTCGCCGAGAACACGAGCGTCACGTTCACGCGGGTGCCTTC
>JACPEQ010000043.1 GCA_016183435.1 Chloroflexota bacterium | reverse complement strand
TTCAACCTGCTGTGCCCTGAGCACCGGACGCGCATCAAGAACAAGCGCTGGTGCCCCGAGGGCGAGCACGAGGTCGCGTGGGGCGACGTCGTGCGCGGGTACGAGTACGAGAAGGGCAGCTACGTCGTCATGGACGACGACGATCTCGACAAGCTCCCGCTGAGGTCGAGCAAGGCCATCGACATCGCGGGCTTCATCGAGGACGAGGAGCTCCCCGGGCCGATCTACTACCAGTCGGCGTACTACCTCGAGCCGGAGAAGGCCGCGGCGAAGCCATACGCGCTCCTGCAGAAGACGCTCGAGAAGACCGGCCGCGTCGCCATCGCGAAGTTCGCGCTCCGCGACCGCGAGCGGCTCGTGTCGGTGCGGCCGCTGGACGGCGCCCTCCTCCTGAACACGCTGCACTGGCCCGAGGAGATCCGCGCCACCGAGGACCTCGATCTTCCCGAGGACGTCACCGTGAGCACGAAGGAGATCTCCATGGCCGAGACCCTGGTCGATGCCATGGCGATGAAGTTCGAGCCGGACGAGTTCAAGGACGAGTACAAGGAGGCGGTCGAGGACATCGTCAGGGCGAAGGTCGCGGGCAAGGAGATCATCGAGGCGCCCGAGGCCGAGGCGGAGACGACGGTCGTCGACCTCATGTCGGCGCTCAAGGCCTCCGTGGAGCGGGCGAAGAAGGGCGAGAAGGCCGCGGGTCGCATCCGTCGCGCGGGGAACGAGCGCAAGCCCACGGCCGCACGGAAGCGCAAGACCGCATAGCGCCCGCCCTGTCCGAGAGGTATGCCGCGTCCGTATCCTCCGAACGTGGCGCGACGCGCTCCGGCCGGACCGACCCTCATCCCGGTCGATGAGGCGCGGTCATCGCTGCCGAGGTCGGTCGTCCCGATGCGGCCGCGCGTCGCCGCCGCGCCGTTCAACTCGCCCGACCACATCTTCGAGGTGAAGTGGGACGGCATACGCGCCGAGCTCGCGAGCGAGGGCGGGACGATCCGCCTCACCGACCGCCGCGGCGGCGACCTCCTGCGGCTGCTCCCCGAGATGCGCGACGTCAAGCTCCCGGACGGGGTCCTCCTCGACGGCGAGCTCATCGTGTGCGACTCGCGCGGCCGGCCGTCGTACGACCTCCTCGCGGGCCGGCTCGGGCCCCGTGCGGCCAAGCGCGGACGCGGGCCGATCTACGTCGCCTTCGACCTGCTGTACGAGGCGAGCCGGCCGCTCCTGTCGCGACCGCTCGAGGAGCGACGCAAGAAGCTCATGGCCCTCGGCATCAGCGACCGCCGCATCGCCGCCCCCGACCACCTCGAGAGCGACGGGGAGCCCTTCTACGACGCGGTCGAGGAGTACGGGCTCGAGGGCATCGTCGCGAAGCGCCGCCGCTCCCCGTACGTGCCGGGCGCGCGCACGGCCGACTGGCTGAAATACCACGTGACGCCGCGCGCCGACGTCGTCATCGGCGGGCTGGCCGTCGACGACGTGCGCGGCGCGCGGACGATCATCTGCGGATGGAACGGTCCCAACGGGCTCGCATACGCGGGCGAGGCGTACGTGCCGCCGTATCTCGGCCGGTGGCTCGACGAGGCGACGCGCGTCTTCGCGAGCGACGCGTCGCCGTTCGCGACACCGATGTCGATGCGCAGCGGTTCGCGCTGGCTGCGGCCGACGCTCGTCGCGATCGTCGAGCACGACGGGTCCGAAGGGACCGAGCTCGCTGACGCGCGGTTCCGCGCGCTGCGCTTCGACGGCGACGTGGCGAGCGCGATCTGCGAGACGCCGGTCGAGCTGCCGAGCGCACCGCCGACGGGACCGGCGGAGCGTCCGCGTCTCGTGGTGCTGCAGTCGCTGCCATTCGGACGCTAGACCATTCCTGCGCCTGAGGGTGGGCTTTGCCCGACCGAGGGATTACCATGGGAAAAACCCCGGAGGTCCTGCGTTGTCGAAGTTCGTCTTCGTGACCGGCGGGGTCACCTCGTCGCTCGGCAAGGGCATCACGGCCGCATCGCTCGGCAGCATCCTCGCCGCACGTGGCCTCTCCGTCGCGTCGCTGAAGATGGACCCGTACCTCAACGTCGACCCCGGGACGATGTCCCCGTACCAGCACGGCGAGGTGTTCGTCACCGAGGACGGGGCCGAGACCGATCTCGACCTCGGCCATTACGAGCGCTTCATCGACCGCAACGTCACGCGGGCGTCCAACCTCACGACCGGCCAGGTCTACAACGCGGTGATCGCCAAGGAGCGCCGCGGCGACTACCTCGGCGCGACGGTCCAGGTGATCCCGCACATCACGAACGAGATCAAGGCGCGCATCCACCGCGTCGCACGCGAGGCGCAGGCGGACGTCGTCCTCGTCGAGGTCGGCGGCACGGTCGGCGACATCGAGTCCCTGCCGTACCTCGAGGCCATCCGCCAGTTCCGCAACGAGGTGGGCCGGCAGAACGTCCTGTACATCCACCTCACGCTGCTGCCGCGTGTCGCGACGGGCGAGCTGAAGACGAAGCCGACGCAGCACTCGGTGCGCGAGCTCCGCGCGATCGGTATCCAGCCGGACGTCCTCGTGGCCCGCGCCGACGAGCCCATCGACGACGAGCTGCGCGAGAAGATCGCCCTGTTCTGCGACGTGAAGGTCGAGAACGTCATCTCCGAGCCGAACGCGTGGTCGATCTACGGCGTCCCGACGATGCTCGAGGACGTCGGGCTCGGCCGGATCGTGGTGCAGGAGCTCGGTCTCGAAGCGGGCCCGCCGGACCTCAGCGCGTGGCGCACTCTCGAGCAGCGCATCCGCACGGCGCGCGTCCCGCTCGAGGTCGGCCTCGTCGGCAAGTACATCATGCTGTCGGACGCGTACCTCTCCGTCGCCGAATCGATCAAGCACGCCGCGTGGGCGCACGGATGCGAGCCGCGGATCCGCTGGGTCGACTCCGAGCGCTTGGAGCGCGGCGGGGACGACGAGCCGCTCGTCGGCCTCGACGGGATCGTCGTCCCCGGCGGGTTCGGCTACCGCGGCATCGAGGGCAAGGTGCAGGCGGCCCGGTACGGCCGCGAGCACCGGATCCCGACGCTCGGCCTGTGCATGGGCATGCAGTGCATGGTCATCGAGCTGGCGCGCACGGCGCTCGGCTCGGACGACGCCAACTCCACCGAGTTCGACGCGTTCACCCCGCACCCCGTGATCGACATCCTGCCGGAGCAGCGCGAGGTCGAGGCGAAGGGCGGGACGATGCGCCTGGGCTCGTACCCGTGCGTCCTGGAGGAAGGCTCCATCGCGCACCGCGCGTACGGACAGCCGATCGTGCTCGAGCGACACCGTCACCGCTTCGAGTTCAACAACGCCTACCGCGAGCTGCTCGCGAGCCATGGGATGCGCTACAGCGGGCTCTCGCCCGACGGACGCCTCGTCGAGATCGTCGAGCTCCGCGACCACCCCTTCTACCTCGGGACGCAGTACCACCCGGAGTTCAAGTCACGGCCACATCGGCCGCATCCGCTGTTGGCGGAGTTCATCGAGGCCACGCTGAAGTACGCGCGCGCGAGCGGGCGCGCCGAGGCGACGCCCGCCACGCTGCAGGGGAGCATCACGTGAGGCTGTTCGTCGACACCGCGGACTTCGACGAGATCGCGGCGGCGGTCGGATGGGGCGTCATCAGCGGCGTGACGACGAATCCGACGCTCATCGCGCGCGCCGGCCAGGACCACGAAACGCAGGTGAAGCGGATCTGCGAGCTCGTCGCCGACGTGTCGGCGGAGACGGTGACGGAGAAGAAGAACGACCTCATCGTCGAGGGCCGCCGCATCGCGTCATGGCACGAGAACGTGATCGTGAAGGTCGCGTGCACGCCCGACGGCATCGCCGCCGGCAAGGTGCTCGCGGGCGAGGGCGTCAAGATCAACGTGACGCTGTGCTTCACGGTGAACCAGGCGCTGCTGGCCGCGGCGATCGGGGCCTACTTCATCAGCCCGTTCGTCGGGCGGCTCGACGACATCGGCGAGGACGGGATCGCGGTCGTCCGCGGCATCGTCGACGCCTACCGCCAGCAGGGCATCACGACGAAGGTCCTCGCGGCCAGTCTCCGCCACCCGATGCACGTCACGCAGTCCGCGCTCGCGGGCGCGGACATCGCGACCATGCCGTTCAAGGTCCTCGAGCAGATGTACAAGCACCCGCTCACGGACAGCGGCATCGAGCGCTTCATGAGCGACTACCGCAAGACCCAGGAGCCGCAAGCACTAGGCCAGCGTTCGGGCAGGTGACGTTGCCTCGGGTCGCGCCTCTCGCCCTCGGCGGCCAACAGCATGAACGCGACAAGTGGCCGCCTCGTACGAGAGGCGGCTCCCCTCGGCCCTTGTTCCCGCGCGCGTACGCGCGCGGGTGCCCGATCCGCTTCGTAGCGGAAGTTGTCATCTTCGAGGCGGTTCGCCGATGACAAGCCCACGCGGATCCGCACCAGCGACCCCGCATAGATCCAACACGCAAAGCATGAGCGCGGTCTCCGGATCGGTACGGCCCTGCTTGATCGCCAGGTCCGTCGCGTAGAGGGCTTCGTACGCGCGGATCACGTCGGATCGCGAGAGCCGCCGCGCCTCCGCGCGCCAGCGTCCGATGGCCGCGGCCGATGAGCGGATCGCGCGCGCCATGCGCTCGCCGTCGGCCTCGGTCTTCATGGCCGACGCGAAGAGAACGACGCGGAACTG
>JACPEQ010000049.1 GCA_016183435.1 Chloroflexota bacterium | reverse complement strand
GGCCGTTCGGCTCGCAGTGCGTGCTGGCGGGTCTGTGTCCGCGGATCGGGGTGATCGACCCGCGCTGATCGCGTCGGTACAATGAAGGTCGCCGGCCCCCCGCCGACGTAGCTCAGTGGTAGAGCAATGGTTTCGTAAACCATCGGTCCCGAGTTCGAATCTCGGCGTCGGCTCAGAGATCGCCGAGGGAACTCAGGCCTCTGCGATCCTTGTACGACCGCTGACCCGGTCTAGAGTTCGGATGTGGCGACCGAGATCGTCATCGAGACCCATGACCGTCCAGGCGTCATAGCCTCGATCGGCGAGCTGTTCGGTGAGGCCCACGTGAAGATCAGAGCGGCGGCGGCCTTCACGCACGAGAGCCGAGGCTTCCTGCACTTCGTGGTGGATGACCCGGACCGCGCTCTCGCGACCCTCAAGCGGAACGGCTGGAAGGTCATCGGCAGCCAGGAGGTCCTCCGCGTGTCCCTGGACGATCGTTCGGGCGAGCTTGGGCGGTACGCGCGCCGGCTTGCGGATGCGGGGATCAACATCACGACCCTGTACACGGGCAGTGCGGGCGCCGGCGACCAGGAGATCATCGTCGCGGTGGACGACCTGACGGCGGCGCGCCGGCTCTGACGGTCGCAGCGATCCTTCGGGTGTGGGGATGATCCGGGACCACCACGACTTCGGGGACACCGCAATGTCACGCCGGGGTGGGTCAGTGGGTGGCTCGGCGCGAGGAGCCTGGATCCCGAAGGTGGTCCGTCCTCCTGAGGTGCTCGATGACGACCGGAGCGATCCGGCCGGGACGATGGAAGGCGTCGCCGTGGCGGAAGCCCGCTTCAACATGCAGCCGCCCTCGCTGGAGCACACGGACGAATCGCTCCGCTTCGGCCGTCGGCGCCCATCGGTCGCGCGAGCCCACCACGATCAGGACGGGCTGGCGCACTCGGCCAGCGAACTCCCGCAGGTCGGCCGCGGCGATAGCCTCCATCACGCTCGCGAGGAACGGGAGGGGCGGCAGCGATACATTGCTCGCCTCCTGCAGCGCGACGGTGGGATCGGCCGCATAGATGAGGTCGAATGCGCCCATGACGCGTCGGCCAAGGCCTGAGCCGACAAGCCGAGCGCCAAGGCTCGCGATGGGACGTCGCCTTGTCAGATCGACCCCGGCACGCGCAACGGGCCGCAGCCATGGGTAGGGGAAGACCGCCGGCGTCTCGAGCAGAACGCAGCGACCGATCCGCCCGCGCCCGCACAACTGGAGCGCGAGCAGCCCGCCGAGGGAGTCGCCCATGGCGGCCCACTCGCGAGAGCCGTCAGCGGCGCTCATGAGGCCGTCCAGCAAGCCGAGGTAGTCCTCGTGTCGGTACACGGGCTCGAGCGGGGGAGCGCCGAACCCCGGGAGCTCGGGTGCGATCGCACGGAAGCCGGCGTCCGCGAGGATCCGCATCCACTCGCGCCAGCCCGACGCGCTCCCGCTGATCGAATGGAGCAGCAGGACCGGATCGCCGGAGCCCGCTTCGAGCCACCGCGCGCTCCCCGTCACGCTACCGATCCGCGTCACCGCACCGGATCCATCGCGGGCCGCAGTCGCCCGAGACCCTCAGAGCTCAGAAGGTCCACAGCGCGTGCAGCGGGACCGCGTTCAGCCGCCGACCGAAGGCGACCGGCTCCCGTCCCGTGTACAGGAGGATCCCGCGCCGGAATCGCTCTCCCACTCGCGACGCGAACGACCGCAGCGCCGCGAAGTCGCCCTCGTTCAGGGCGTGTCCGGACTTGACCTCGATGCCGACCACATCGCCATTGCGACGCTCGAGCACGGCGTCGATCTCGGCCCCGTCGTACGTGCGCAGGTAGTGGAGCGATGGCTTCACCCGCGACCAGCCGACCTGCTTCGCGATCTCCTCGAGGACGAAGTTCTCCAGGAGCGCGCCACCGAGCCGACCATCGCGGAGCGCCCGATCGAGGTCGAGCTCCTGCAAGTGCGCCAGCAGACCTGTGTCAGTGAGGAGCAGCTTCGGATGCTGGATGACCCGCCGACCGATGTCACCGGCCCATGCGCGGACGCGCTGGATGAGGAAGACGCGCTCGAGCAGCGCCAGGTAGCGGAAGAGGGTCATCTTGTTCATCTCCAGGGCGCGGCCCACCTCCGACATGTTGAGCACGTCCGTGGCCCGCGCGGCCAAGAGCGCCAGGAGTCGCGGCAGCTCGTCGAGATCCTCGATCCTGGAGAGGTCGCGCACTTCGCGGTCGACGACGGACGCGACGTACGAACGGAACCACGCGCCTCGGCGGGCCGTCCGCCGCCGAAGCGCCACTTCCGGGTAGCCGCCCCGAAGCGCGCGGTCGAAGACCGCTCGCCTCAGCTCATCGCCGGTGCCGAGGCTTGGCAGGCGATGGGCGAAGACCGCGTCGACGAAACGCTCCCGGTGGCCTTCCAGCTCTCCCTGCGAGAGCGGCCACAACGTGAAGATCTCCATTCGGCCGGCGAGCGCCGTCGCGAACCCCGGCAGCGTCCACAGGTCCGCGGATCCGGTGAGCACGAAGCTTCCGGGTGAGCGTCGTCTGTCGACGAGAGCCTTGATCGCCAGCGGGAGGCCCGGCGCGCGCTGCGCTTCGTCGATGATCGCGGGCGTGCCGAGGTCGGTCAGGAAGGCTTCTGGATCGGCGACGGCGGCTGAGCGCGTCGCGCCGTCGTCGAGCGTCACATACCGCGCCGTCCTGCCCGCCAGCTGCTGGACGAGCGTGCTCTTCCCCGCTTGTCGCGGGCCCGTCACGACGACGACCGGTGTATCGGCCAGCGCACGCCGGATCTCGCCGAGCAGATGCCGGGGAACGATGGTCATGGGCCAAATAGTAACAGCAGATGTTACAAAATGTCACATGGCGAGCCGTGGAGAGAAGAGCTATCAGCGAGGCCCCGCGCCGGCGTGCGTCGCCGGGATCCGCCCCATGCGGCCGGCCTGGTAGTCCGCGATGGCCTGCACGATCTCCTCGCGCGTGTTCATGACGAAGGGCCCGTACTGCACGACGGGCTCGCCGATCGGACGCCCGCCGAGCAGCAGCACGTCGAAGGTCGGCGTGCGGCTGTCCTGCCCGACCGCGCCCTCGACGCGCAGCGCGTCCCCGGCGCCGAGGATCGCGAGCTGGCCCGACCGCAGCGGGATGGCGTCCGCGCCGACGCTCCCGGACCCGCCGAGCGCGTACACGAGGGCGTTGAAGTCGGCGCGCCACGGCACGTCGAGCCGCGCGCCCGGCAGCAGCGTCGCGTGCGCGTAGGTGATCGGCGTGTACGTCATCCCGGGGCCGGCGTGCCCGGCGAGGTCGCCCGCGATGACGCGGACGAGCGCGCCTCCGTCCTTCGATCGGAGGAGCGCGACCGACCGGGCCGCGATGTCCTGGTAGCGGGGTCGCGCCCACTTCGTTGCGGCCGGCAGGTTCACCCAGAGTTGGACGCCGTGGAACAGGCCGCCGCTGCGGACGAGCCGCTCGGGTGGCATCTCGGAATGCACGATCCCCGCGCCGGCGGTCATCCACTGCGTGTCGCCGTTGGCGATCACACCGCCGCCGCCCGTCGAGTCGCGGTGGACGAACTCGCCGTCGATCATGTATGTCACCGTCTCGAAGCCGCGGTGCGGGTGATCGGGCGCGCCCCTGGCCTCGCCTGGGGCGTACTGCACCTCGCCCATCTGGTCGAGGAGGATGAACGGGTCGACCGCCGCTCGTTCGACACCCGGGAACGGCCGGCGTACCGGGAAGCCCTCGCCCTCGAACGTCTTGATGGCCTCGACGACGCGCGCGACCCCGCGGTAGTGCGCGGGCGTGACCTCATCGACGTGGACGACGGGCAGCGAAAGCGGTTGCTGGACGGTGACCGCAGGCACGGGCTACGCGAACTCGACCGATCGCTTGGAGTTCGCCATCCAGAATCCGTCGATCGCGGTCCGCGACGCGGCGTCGTGGCCGAGGCCCGCGCCGACCGCGATGAAGAGCGGAACGAAGTGATCGACCGTGCGGTGCGCGTATGCGGCCGCGGGAGCCTTCGTCCGGTAGTCAACGAGCGCGTCGATGTCCCGCCGCGCGAGCGCCTCGGCCGCCCAGCGGTCGAATTCGACGAGCGCCTGCGGCTGCGGCCGGCCCGACATCACGTCGCGGATCGCCTCGAAGCTGTGCGTCATGAACCCGCTGCCCATGATCAGCACGCCTTCGTCGCGCAGCGGCGCGAGCTTGCGACCCATCTCGATGAGGGCGACGGGGTCCTCGCTCGGCATCGAGACCTGCAGCACGGGCACGTCGGCCTGCGGATACATGAACAGCAGCGGCGTGTATGCCCCGTGGTCGAGCCCGCGCGCCGGGTCCTCGCGCACCGGGGCGACATCGCCCAGGACCGTCTTCACGCGCTGCGCGACGTCGGGCGCGCCCGGTGCCGGATACGTGATCCGGTAATAGCGCTCGGGGAAGCCGTAGAAGTCGTAGACGAGCGGGATCGTCCGCGTCGCGCCGACGGTGACCGGCGCCGACCCCCAGTGGGCGGACACGACGAGGATGGCTCGCGGCCGCGGCATCCGCTGCGCCCACTCGCTGAGCTGGCGCGGCCACACGTGGTCGTCGATGAGCGGCGGCGCGCCGTGCCCCAGGTAGATCGCGGGCATGCGCGTGGCGCTCGTCCCCTCTGTCACATCTCGCACAACGTCCGCGCGCGTGCCCGCATTCCGGGATCGGGGTCCGGCGAGCGAAGGCTCGCCCGGAGGCCCGAGTCCCACGATCGGCTCCGAGGCTGGGCGGGACCGAGCTGAGATCAGCGCGCTTGGTCCATCGCTCCGCGCAGCCGCCACAACCCCATGGCGACGACCACGGACATCGACGCGACCGAGATCGCGCCGGCGACGTCGAGGATGTCGATGCCGGCGAGCAGGTACAGGGCCATGGCCGGGTAGAACGTCATGTACGTCTTGAGCGCGAACGGCACGGGGACGCCGCGCGCGTTGCAGAGGTACAGCGTGACGTTCGTGCCCGGATACGCCACCGCGTACAGGACCGCGATGAACGGGTCCAGCGCGCCGTGCAGCGCGAACCCGCCGACGACGATCGCCTCGCGGATGTGGTCCGCGTACTGATCGAGGAGGGCGCCGAAGCTCGTCGAGCGGCCGGTCGCGCGTGCCAGCGCACCGTCGATCCCGTCGGCCATGAGCGCGAGGACGAACGCCACGGCCGCGAGCCGTGGCTGGGTCGGGATGAGCACGACGACCGCGATCCCGAGCGGGATCTGCGACAGCGAGACCGCGTTCGGCGACACGCCCAGGCGCCCGAGCCCGCGCGCGATCGGGCCGTACGCCGCCGCGAGGATCGTGCGCGCCGGTCCCAGCCATAGCCGCTCGACGCGCGAGTAGGAGTCCGGCGGTGTCGTCGTCAGCGGCACGCGACGCCGGCGACGCTCGCGAGCGTTTCGCCGGCCGGGGCCTGCCCGCGCACCCCGACGAGGTCCGCCTGCCATCCGGAGGCCGAGCATTCCTGGGTCGTCGTGATGCGGAGCGTTCCCGTCGAGAAGGTGTAGAGCTGCGGCTCGAGCGTGCCCTCGCGCTCCGCGAGCATCCGAGAGGCGGCGTAGAACTGGATCTTGATCGGATCGCCCTCGCGAGCGCCCTCGAGCACCCAGATGAAGGTGACCTGGTAGCCACCCCCGCCCGCCTGAGGCGCGGCCGACCCCGACGTGCTCAGGACGCGGATCGGGCCGCCAGCGGGTGCCGGGGTCCGCTGCGCCGCTCCCGGCGCGGCCGTCGCGGCCGGCCGCACCGTCGCGACGGACGGTGTCGATGTGGGCTCCGGCTCCGCCGCCGTGCGGCCGACGCCGCTGAGCACCAGGATCGCCGGGCCGAGCACCAAGAGCGCCGCGAGCATCGAGCCGATGAAGATCGCCGGTGCCGGCGACCCCCGCGCGCGTTGCGCGGGGATCGCCTCTTCCGGCGTGGTCATCAGACCGGTACCGGGCTCCTCACGGACCGGCTCGGTACCGGGCTCGTCGCCGACCGGCTGGGTGCCGGGCTCTTCGCTCACCGGGTCGGTGCCGGCGTGCCCGTCGGGACCTGGATGAAGGGGAGCGCCCCACCCGTGACCTGTGGCATCTTCCCGTCCCATTTGTCTACCGCGAGGAACTGGACGTAGAGCTCGCTCAGGGTCGAGCGTTGGACCTGCTGCGCCTCGGCGGCGGCCTTCGCCCGCGTGAGCACCGCGTTCGCCTCGCCCTGCGCCGCGATCACGCGCGTCTCGGCGTCGACCCGCGCCTTCGCCCGTTCGTTCTCCGCCTGGAGGACGCGCTGCGCCGCGACCTGCTTCGACTCGATCGCGTCGTTGAATGCTCGCGAGAACTCGAATACGACGATGTTCAGCTCGTCCACGATGACGTTGAACGTCCCGAGCCGGTCACGGAGGAAGTCACGAGCGCGGTTCTTGACCGCCTCACGCTGGGTGATGAGCTCCTCGGCGTTGAACTGAGCGGTCGTGAACTTGAAGGCCTCCTGGATGGCCGGGTCCACGATGCGCGTCTTGTACTGCGGCCCGATCTGCCGGTAGACCTGCGGCGCCTCCTTGGCGTCGAGGTGGTAGTTCAGCGCGATGGTCGACTTCACCTCCTGGAGGTCGCGTGACGCCGCGGCCGCATCGACCTGCTCCTTCTGCGTGCGCACGTCGGCGATCCACACGGCTTCGACGAACGGGATCTTGTAGCTGAGCCCCTGCTCGAAGACGACGCCGGTGACGGCGCCGAAGCGCGTGACGACCCCGACGTGTCCCGCTTCGACGATCACGGCGGCGCCGGCGAGCGCCGCGAGGATCAGACCGGCGATGGGCAGCGCGTACAGCACGCCGGGCAGCGCGGGTCGACCGGCCGCCCTCATGCTGATGTTCGTCACCCAGAGACCGATGAGCACCAGAACAGGAAGCGCGACCGAGATGGCCTCGAGCATGAACGTTCCCTCCCCATGACGGGACCCGACGGCTCGCGCCTCGGGACCGGCCACCGTGGCGGCCCTCCAGGGTTTCCCTGGCACGGTGAACGCTAGACGGATCGGGCAAGTGGCCCGCGGGTCAGAGCTCGACGACCATCCCGTCCTCGGCGTGCTCGACGCCGAGGTCGCCGAGGTGCTCGATGCTCTCGCGGCCGAGGTGGGTCGCGATGACGCGCTCGCAGCGCAGCTCGCTCCGGTGCGCGACGACCTCCTTCGCCGAAAGGTGCACCGGGTCGGGGATGGAGTACGTCGTCGTCTCGCAGATGAAGAGGTCCGCGCCGTCGGCGAGCCGCGGCAGCGCGTCGCTCCAGCGCGCGTCGCCCGAATACGCGATGAGCTTGCCGCCGATGCGGACCCGCAGGCCGTGCGGCTCGGAGGCCGGGACATGCTCCACCGGCAGCGCCATCACTTCCGCCGGGCCGAGGCGCGCCGGCGTGGAGGTGAGGACGGTGAAGCGGATGTCGTAGGGCAGCGGCGTGTCGAAGAAGTCGCTGTAGAGCGCGCGCGTGGCGTCCATGAACAGCCGCTCGAGCGAGGGGGGACCGCCGAGGAGGAGCGGTCGCCCGCGCGGTGCGTACTTCTGCTGCATCGCGAGGAACGGCAGGCCGCCGAAGTGGTCCCCGTGCAGGTGCGTGATCGCGACGGCGTCCACGTCGCTCGGGTCGCAGGCTCGCCGCAGCGGAGGGAGCGCGCTCCCGCCGCAGTCGAGCAGGATCCGACCCTCCGGAGCCGAGACCAGGATGCATGCGTGCGATCGGCCGCCGTCCGCGAACGCGTTCCCGGTGCCGAGGAACGTGAGGCTGACGGTCACATGCATCGCCTCGTCAGGAACCCGATGCGCATCGCCCGGTGATCGTATGTTCCGGAGGTGAAGCTCGCAGGAGCACCGATCACGTGGGGCGTCTGTGAGGTCCCGGACTGGGGGCTCCAACTCGAGCCGGATCGCGTGCTCGGCCAGATGCGAGCGCTCGGGCTCGGCGCGACGGAGGCCGGTCCGCCGGGGTTCCTGCCGGCTGACCCCTCCGGCGCGCGCACGCTGCTGCAGAAGCACGCCCTGGGCATGGTCGGCGGCTTCGTCACCGCGGTACTGCACCGGCCCGAGGTCCGCGCCGCCGAGCTCGCCGCCGTCGAGCGACAGGCGTCGTGGCTCGCGTCCCTGGGCGCGGACATCCTCGTGCTCGCCGCGGCGACCGGTCGCGCGGGCTCGGCGGCTGACGAGGTCAACGACGCGGGCTGGCGTGCGCTGTTCATTGCGCTCGATGCCATCGGCAAGATCGCCGCGAGCCATCGGCTGACGTTGGCGGTCCACCCGCAATTCGGCACGGTCATCGAGCGCGCCGCGCACGTGGACCGCTTCCTCTCTGGCTGCACCCACGGCCTGTGCCTGGACACCGGCCATCTCGCGCTCGGCGGTGCCGATCCGGTCGACGTCGCGAAGCGCGCCGGCGACCGCGTGCGGCACGTCCATCTGAAGGACGTCGACACGATGCTCGGCACTCGCGTGCGCGAGCGCGCGATCGACTACGCTCCCGCGGTGCGCGGCGGTCTCTACTGCGCCCTCGGGGAGGGGAGCGCTCGCATCGCGGACGTCCTGTCGCTCCTCCGTGGCCGCAGCTATCGCGGGTGGTACGTGCTCGAGCAAGACGTGATGCTCGACGCCGTGCCCGAGGGGATCCCGGATCGGATCGAGCGCGGCGTCGACTTCGCGAGGACGCATGGCTGACCTTGAGATCCACTTCCGTGCCGCGCGGCCATCACACGTTCGTCCGCCGCGCCCGGCTACGACGCGCACGACCTCAACGTGATGGCCGGCCCGCGCCGCGAGTGGACAGTCACGTTCGATCCCGACCACGAGCGCATGCGCTGGTGACGCCCATCCACGGCGTGCTCTTCGACTGGGGCGACACGCTCTTCGCGCCGCCGGACGCCGCAAAGGTGATCGCCGACGTGGCGGGCGAGCGCGGCTTCGCGGTGTCGAGCGAGCGTGCTCGTGCGATCTGGGAGGAGCTGTGGGCGCTCGGGAAGACCCCGGCGGAGCTCGCGAAGGGGCGCGACCTGTCGGCGGAAGCGCATCGCACCGTCTGGACGTCGCTCTTCCGGACGGCGGACGCGCACATCCCCGGCATCGGCCGCGCGCTGTACGAGCGGGTGATGGATCCGGTCGCGTGGCTGCCGTACCCGGACACGGCGCCGACCCTGAAGGCGCTGCGCGACCGCCGCGTGAAGGTGGCCATCGTGAGCAACGTCCCGCGCGACCTCAGCGACGTCTTCCGGGGGCATGGCCTCGCGGGCTACGTCGACGCGTTCGTGCACAGCTTCCAGGTCGGCGCGGAGAAGCCCGACCCGCGCATCTTCCTGGCCGCGTGCGAGCGGATCGGTACCGCGCCGGCCGCGACGCTCATGGTCGGCGACCACGCGATCGCGGACGGCGGGGCGACCGCGGCCGGCCTGCGGTTCCTCCTGCTCCCGCCGCACGAGGGCCATGGGGTCCGCGGCCTCGATCGGGTCCTCGCCGTCGTCGACGCCGCCGCGGCCGTCTAGCGCGCGAGCGCCCGGATCCGCCCGGCGACCCGCTTCACCTCAGCGCGCCGGGGTTCAGGGCCTGGTGACCACCACCGCGTTCGGCAGCTGACGGCCGGGGCCGACCTTGTATTCGCGGTCCGTGAACAGCGCCGAGGTCCCGCCGCCGTCCAGGTTCATCGCGTCGAGGACGCCGAGCGCCTGCAGGACGTAGGTGGATTCGGTGACGCTCGCGTTCGTGACCAGCGACAGGTACACGTATGTCCCGTCGGTGCCGATGGAGCCCTTCGTGCCCTTCTCCTTCTGGTAGTCGGCCTGTTCCGACTCCGTGTCGACGACCGCGCCGCCCAGCAGCAGGATCGGGAAGTTCGAGATCGCGCCGTCCACCGCGCTCCGGTCGTACGAGTAGACGTGCCGGTAGAAGCGCAGCGTCTTCCCAGTGATCGTCACGAGCGCGTTCTGAGGTGACACGAGCGCCCACTCGTTCGACCAGGTGCCCAGGCTGCTGCTGTAGACGGCGTAGTCGTACGAGTTCACCTTGCCGGCGCACCAGGAGTAGTCGGGCGGGCAGAGGTAGGTGCCGTTCATGCCCGCGAACGCTCCGGTCTGGTCGAGGTACTCGACCAGCGGCTGCACCGGGCAGTCGGCCTCGCAGTCCGAGGTGTTGCCCGTGACGGTCTTCACGGTGACGTCCGACAGCGCGTACTTGACGACGTGGACGTTGAACCGGCCGCGGACGGTGTCCACGGTCTGGAGGCTGTAGCCGATCGGCGTCTGGACGGACGGCCGGCGGCCGATCGGGCTCTGGACCGTGACGGTGACCGCGGTCGAGATCGCGCCAGCGGACGCGACCACCTTGCCCGAGCCGTAGCCGCGCGCGGTGAAGAGCCCGCCGGACGAGATCGCGCCGAGCTCCGGGGGCGACACCGACCAGCTCACCGGATACGTGCTCAGGCTCGTCGGCGAACCGAACTGGTCGGAGACGCTGACCGCGAACTGCGCGGTTGCGCCGAGCGCGACGCCGGATGCCGCCGGAGCGGCCGTCATGACCGCCGGGACGGAGATCGCCTGCACGAGGCTCGGGAACCCTTCGTAGATCATCGTGCTGTCCCCGCCCGCATCGCTGAGCTCGGTGACGACGGCGCTGATCGGACCCTGCGCGTCGAGGATGACCGCGTACTGCGTGTTGTCGGCGAGGGCGCCCACCGATCGCGGGTCGACGCGCCGCGACGACCCGGCCACGAGGCCGGTGAGCACCTGCTGCGTCACCAGACGGCCGTCCGAGAAGCGATACCAGCGCAGGGACGCGGACGTCGGGCCGCCGGACTGCACGATGATCGGCGTCGTCCAGCCGGACGATCCGCCGAGCCGCCGGGTCACGTTCGGGAGGTAGACGCGAGACTCCGAGGTCCCGGATCCCGTGTAGCCCATGGCCGTGGCCGGGCTCGTGAGGATCTCCAGCACCGCGAAGCTGCCGAAGTCGACCACCAGACCGTGCTCGCCGTCCGAGACGCAGTCCGACGCCCCCGTGGAGGGGCAGGAGGTCGTGCCGTCGGCCTTCATCCGCACGTCGAAGGACCACGAGCGGCCGGCCGCGATCGCCGTCGGCGGGCGCACCGTCGCGCCCGTCCCATCGCTGAAGCGCGAGAACCGCAGGGTCGGGGTGTTCGCCGAGGATCCGGTGTTCTGCACGATGAGGCGGCTGGTCCGCCCGACGCCGTCCGTGTTCCGTGCGACCAGCGGCACGTAGGTCTCCGCGAAGCCGACGGCGGCGATCCCGTTGTAGCTGAATCCCTGCGGCCGCTGCGCCGTCGGCGCGTCGTTGTGCGCGTTCACCACCGCCGCCAGCGGCTGTGTCGCGGTGAGGATCGCGGAGTGCTCTGTGCCCGTCGCCAGCGAAGGCTCCACCGACGGGTCGATGAACTGCGAGCGGCCTGGCCCGATCGACCGCGAGATCGTCGCTGTCCGTGAGCCATCGAAGCTCGTGAAGGAGGCGGTCATCGTGGCCGGTATCGTGCCGAGGTTCTGCACGACGATCGTCGTCAGCCACCCGCCGGCGGACTTCGCGACGTACGGGAGCGCGACGCGAGTGGCGCCGGATGTGAGTCCGACGTATGACAGCGCCTCGGCGCGGTCACCGGTGCCCGCCTGCTCGTTCACGACCGAGACGATCTCCGAGCCGAACGAGCGCACGACCACGGAGAACTGGGAGTTGGCCGGGAGGTCGACGTCGTTGTTCGGCACGTCCGCGAACGATCGTCCCGGCTCCAAGCCCGAGATCTTCCGGCACGTCACGAGCGCGCCGTCGCTGAATCGGTAGAAGGACACCTCGAGCGTCGTGGCGAAGAACCCGACGTTCTGGACGATGAACGGCGTGACCCAGCCGGTCGGGCCGCCGAGTGTCTTGGTGATGTTGGGCAGGTACACGGTCGTCGTCGGCGTGCCGGTCGTGTCGCACGAGCGTGCCTCCGCCGGCTGCGTGCGTGCGGCGGGCGACGCGGCGCCGATGAGGACCGCGACGAGAGCGAGGGCCAGCGGTCGCATCGCGGGATCATAGTCAGCGCTCGTCGCCGCGCTGTGTCAGCGCGGCAGCTCATTCGGCGCGACCCGGCGTGGTGGGCGTATCACGTGGCGACGACCTAGGATCTTCTCATGCCCGACGCGTTCGCCATCGTCCTGCACTCGCACCTGCCGTACGCGCGAGGGGCCGGACGCTGGCCCCACGGCGAGGAGTGGATCCACGAGGCGGTGCTCGGCACGTACCTCCCGATCCTCACGACGCTGCACGATCTGCGCGCCGCGGACGTGCCGTTCCGGGTGACCATCGGCCTGACGCCGATCCTCCTCGACCAGCTCGCGGACCGCGACGTCATCCACCGCACCGTGCAGTACATCGAGGACCAGATCCGCCGCGCGGAGACCGACCACACCCACCTCCGGGCGGAGGGCCACGTCCACCGGGCAGAGCTCGCCGAGTTCTACTCGACCATCTACCGCTCCCTCGGCACGGCGTACGTCGCGCGGTTCGACCGCGACATCCCCGCCGCGTTCGCCGACCTGGCGCGCACCGGGCACGTCGAGGTCCTCACCAGCGCGGCGACCCACGGGTACCTGCCGCTGCTCGACGAGGCCGCGGTGCATCTGCAGCTCGCGACCGGGCGGCGCACGTCGCGCCAGCTCCTTGGCATCGAGCCGACCGGCATCTGGCTGCCGGAGTGCGCGTACCGGCCGGGCCTCGAGACGATCCTCGAGGAGCACGGCTTCACGCACTTCTTCACCGACGCGAGCATGCTCTCGGGGATGCCCGCCGCGCGTGGCCGCCTGCGACGGTCGCCGGGGGAGCGCGACCGCTCCGGCGGGGCGCTCGCGGCCATCGCCGAGCTCGAGCGGCCACCCGTGCCGCCGCCGGCCGAGCGCCCCGACGTCTTCCGTCCGTACCTCGTCGGCGCGTCGGACGTCGTCGCGGTCGCGCGGCACCCGGACGTGAGCGGGCAAGTGTGGTCCGCGAGCATCGGCTATCCGGGCGATCCGCAGTACCGCGAGTTCCACCGCAAGGACAAGAGGTCCGGTCTCCGCTACTGGCGCGTGACGGACATGACGAGCGGACTCGACGCGAAGGCGGAATACGTCCCGCACGCCGCATCCGAGCGCGTGCACGCGCACGCCGAGCACTTCGTGTCGGTCGTGCGCCGCGAGCTCGAGGCGCACCGCGAGCGCACGGGCCGCGACGGGCTGCTGACGGTCACGTTCGACAGCGAGCTGTTCGGCCACTGGTGGTTCGAGGGGGTCGACTGGCTCGCCGAGGTGCTGCGCCGCATGGCGGCGGGCGGGCCGCACGCCGCGACGGTGGCGGAGCGCCTCGCGGCGTCACCGCCCGAGGAGCGGATCGAGCTGCGCGAGGGATCCTGGGGCAAGGCCAACGACCACTCGACCTGGGTGAACGAGCGCACCGCGTGGATCTGGCACGAGCTCGAGCGGATGGAGCGGCGGTTCGCCGACGCGCGGCGCGCGACGTCGAGCGACGCGTTCCACCAGCGGGCGCTGCGCCAGGCCGCGCGCGAGCTGCTGCTGGCGTCCGCGAGCGACTGGCCGTTCCTCGTCACGACGGGACAGGCCGCGGACTACGCGGTCGAGCGCTTCCGCAGCCACTCGCTGCGCTTCCACCGCGCGTGCGAGCTCGCGCGACCCGGCACGGCGGACGACGAGGTCGAGCTACGCAGCCTCGAGCACGCGGACGATCCGTTCCCGGACGTGGACCCGAACGACTTCGCGGCAGGAGCCTTCAGCTAAAGGCGGCGGCGCAGCCGACCGCCGAGAAGAAAGGGCCTGAAGCCCTACTTCTTCTCGGCCTTCGCCGCGGGTGCGGGCGCGCCCTTCGCCGGCGCGGCGGGTGCCGCGCCCTTCGCAGCCGGTGCGGCAGCGGGTGCGGCGCCCTCGGCAGGTGCCTCGCCCTCGACCGGCGCGGCGCCTTCGGCGGCCGCAGCGGCGGCGGCGGGCGCCGGCGCGATCTCCTCGACGCGCTGGTGCACGGCCTTCACGACGAGCGCTTCCGGGCGGTCGACGATCCGAACGGTCGTGGTGTCGACGATGAGGTCGCGCACGTAGATGGCGTCGTCGACGGCCTCGAGCTTCGTGAGGTCGACGTCGATGCGATGCGGGATGTCCTGCGGCAGCGCCTCGACGCGAACGTGCTCGGTCGCGTGGACGAGGACACCGCCGGCCTTGAGCGCCGGCGCGGTGCCGACGAAGTGCAGCGGGACCTCCGCATGCGTGCGCTCGGTGAGGCTGACACGCTCGAAGTCGACGTGGAGGATCTTGCCGGTCACGGGGTGGCGTGAGACGCCGCTGATCAGCGCGGGGGTGCCGTCGCCGCCGATGCCCTCGAGCGAGAGGAGCGTCGTGCTGCCCCAGCTGCGGTAGCCGCGCTCGAACTCACGGGCGTCGGTCTCGATCGGCTGGGACTCCGCGTGCCCGCCGTAGACGACGCCGGGCAGGATCCCCCGACGGCGCAAGGACTCGGACTTCTTCCCAAGGACCGTCCGCTGGCGGACGGCCACCTTTACAGCTTCAGCCAACTCAGCAGTTCGCTCCCCTCGCTCGGTCTGTGGCGCGAGGGCAAGTGTATGGGACCCGCGCGTCGGAGGAGACCCGTGCGCGGCAGCGGATCGAGAGTCTTCAAAAGGGCGGGCTCGGCAGGTCGATGACCAGGCGCAGCGGGGACCGCAGCGTGGTCACGCGCGGGCATTCGAGCTGCGCGAGGCCGATGGCCCAGACCATCTGCGCCTCGAAGTCCTCGATCTGCTTCACGTCGCGCACGAGCGTGGTCGTCGGATCGAGGTCGCGCGGACCCTTGTAGACGAGGTTCCCGCTCTGGTCCGCGATCGAGGCGGCCTCGACACGGATGCTCCAGAACACCGTCCCCTGGACCGGGACCGGCTGGCCGGAGATCGCCGTGAACGACGTCGCGCGCTCGACGTGGAAGACCGGGACGTCGTCCTGGGCGCTCTGCTCCCGGCCGAATTCGAACACGACCCGGTCGAAGCCCGGCTGGTGGCCGACGCGCACGTCGGTGAGCGAGTGGAAGCCTCCGGCGCGCCCTCCCGACGGCACCGGCGGGCAGCTCGTCGTGGGCGTCCGCGTCGGCGTGGGCGACGGCCGCGGGGACGCGGTGGGCGTGGGGGCGAGGATGAACGCGGGGGTCGGGGACGCCGCTGCGACGGTCGGGCTCGGGCTGCCCCGGGCCGCCGTCGGCGTCGCGGCGGGCAGGCCGAGCAGCGGGCGCGAGAAGACGACCGAAAGGCTGACGATGACCGCGATCAGGACGGTCAGAAGGAGAAGACGGGCGACCATCATGGCTCAGCCTGCCTCATCGGAGGCCGATCTGTCGACCTGCGCGACATCCGCGAGGCTGATGCGTACGCCGACCGTACGAACAAAGGTGGCAGACAGGCTCTGCGGTAAAATGACCCTCGAATGGCCGACCGCCTGCGCTTGGCGCTGGTCTTCCACCAGCACCAGCCCGCAGGGAACTTCCCTCACGTCTTCCAAGAGGTGACCGAGCGCGCCTATGCGCCGCTCGTCGCCGCTCTGTATCGCCATCCCGAGGTCAAGGCGACGCTCCACTTCTCCGGGCCGCTGCTCGACTGGCTCGAAGCGAACCGTCCCGACGTCATCGGCGACCTCTCCGACCTGCTGCGCCGCGGGCAGGTCGAGCTCCTCACCGGCGGCTACTACGAGCCGATCCTCGTGGGGGTCCCGCGCCGCGACGCGGTCGGGCAGATCCGCTCCCTCACCGACCGCATCGTTCAGATCTTCGGCCACCGCCCGCTCGGCGCGTGGCTCACGGAGCGCGTGTGGGAGCCGCACCTGCCGTCGCTCCTCGCGGAGGCGGGCGTCGCGTACACGATCCTCGACGAGGAGCACTTCCTCCAGGCCGGACTGCGCCGTGACGAGCTCGGCGCGTCCTTCATCACCGAGGACCAGGGCTTCCCGGTCGTCGTGTTCCCGGGGAGCGTGCGCCTGCGCTACCTCATCCCGTTCCGCGACGTCAGCGCCTCGCTCAAGGAGCTGAAGGAGCGGCACGCGGCGGGCGCGAAGCTGCAGGTGTACGCGGACGACGGCGAGAAGTTCGGCGCGTGGCCGGGGACCTTCGATCGCATCCACAAGGACGGGTGGCTCGAGGACTTCTTCACGCAGCTCGCGCAGCAGGACTGGCTCGAGACGGTGACGCTCGAGAACGCGTGGATCTTCCAGCGGCCTTCGCGGCGCGTCTACCTCCCGGGCGGCACGTATCCCGAGATGGCGGAGTGGTCCGTCGACGCGGCCGCGGCGCGACGGTTCACGTCGGCGCGCAATGCGCTGAAGGACGATCAGTCGTCGCTCGTCGTCACGCCGCCGTGGCGCAACTTCCTCGCGAAGTACACCGAGGCGAACGCGCTGCACAAGCGGATGCTCATCGTCTCGGAGGAGCTCGCGCGGCGCAGCATCCTCGACAGCTCGATCGAGGTCCGACAGGCACAGCAGAACCTCTGGCGCGCGCAGGGCAACGACGTGTACTGGCACGGCGTGTTCGGCGGTCTGTACCTGCCACACCTGCGCGCCGACGCGTACGCCTCGCTGCTGAAGGCCGAACGTCTCATCGCGGAGCGGCGCGTCGCGGCGGGCGAGCAGCGCGACTACGACGTCGACGGCAACGACGAGTACCTCTTCCGCGGTAACGCCGGAGCGGTCTTCGTGCACACCGAGGGCGGCGCGGTCATCGAGTGGGACATCTATGCGTCGGCGACGAACCTCATCGACACGCTCGCGCGCCGTCCCGAGGCGGCGCACGAGACGCTGCGCCGCGCGGAGAAGGGCGGGAAGCTCCTCGTCGGCAAGGCCGGCGAGAGGAGCTCGCGCTCCATCCACGAGGCCGTGCGCGCGAAGGAGCGCGGGCTGACGAAGCTCCTCGAGTACGACCCTGCGCGCCGCGCCGTGTTCCAGGACACCGTGAAGGCCGGCCGCGAGGACCCGGTCGTGCTCCACGCGGTGCCGTACACGATCACGCCGCAGCGCGAGGCTCGCACCGTGAGCCTGATCCTCGAGCCGCCGGCGCGCGCGCTCGCGGCGATCCCCGGCCTCGGCATGCGCAAGGACCTCCGCATCGCGGACGAGGCGCTCTCCGTCGGCGTGCGCTACCGCCTGCGCAACGAGGGCGACGAGGACCTCTCGATCACGTTCAGCAGCGCGGTGAACCTCGCGCTGCTCACCGGGACCGGCACGGGCGACACGATCACCCTCGGCACGCGGAAGACGACGCCCGGCAAGGCGCTCGAGCACCGCAACGTGACAGAGGCCCTGGTCCACTCCGAGACGCGCCACTTCGACACCACGTTCGCGATCGAGCCGGGCGCCGCGGTCGCGGTGAAGCCGATCTACGCCGTCGCGAACTCGGAGCAGGGCTTCGAGCGCCTGTACGAGCAGACCGAGATCGCGTTCTCGTGGGACGTGACCATCGAGCCGGGCTCGCACGTGGACCTCGAGATCCGCGCGAACACGATCGGCCAGATGGTCGAGCCCGAGATCACGCGCCCGACCCGTCGCGCACGCAAGGTCGTCGCGCCGGTGCCCGGAGCAGCGACTCCCGAGCCCGCCCGGCGGCGCTAGCCGTGTCCCGCGGCCTGGCGGTGTTCCTGGTCGGCGCGCTCGTTGGTGGCATCGCGGGTGGCGCGGTCGCTTCCCTCGTCGGCGGTGGTCCGCGCGGCGACCTCTCCATCCCGGGCCCGACCGGAGCGCCCGCGACGCCGCCGTCCGCACCGACGGCGGCGACCGCCGCCGCCACTCCAGCGGCCGCGTCGCCCGGCAACGACAGCGAGGTCGTCAACGTGGTCCAGGAGCTCGCCTCGAGCGTGGTGACCGTCGTCACGCGGACGCAGAGCGGCACCCCGGGGAGCGGCTCCGGATTCGTCGTGGACGCGCAGCGCGGCTACGTCATCACGAACGAGCACGTCGTCGCAGGGCCCACCGGCGCCGTCGGCGCCTCGTTCGAGGTCATCTTCCCGGACAACCGCAGGGTCACCGCGAAGCTCATCGGCCGGGACCGTGACACCGACGTCGCCGTGCTCGAGGTCGGCGCGCAGAACGTGAAGCCGCTCGTCCTCGGGAACAGCGACGACGCGCCGATCGGCGCGCGTGTCATCGCCATCGGCAGCGCGCTCGGAGACTTCCGCAACAGCGTCACCGTCGGCGTCCTCTCGGGGAAGGGCCGCCGGCTGCAGAGCGACTCCGACCCGAACATCTTCCTCGAGGACCTCATCCAGACCGACGCCGCGATCAGTCCCGGGAACAGCGGCGGCCCGCTCATCCTCGCCGCCTCGCGGCAGGTGATCGGCATGAACACGCTCGTCATCCGCGTGCGCGGATCGGAGGGCCTCGGGTTCGCCGTGTCGAGCAACACGGTCCGCCAGATCGCCGACGAGCTCATCAAGAGCGGCACGGTGGAGCGAGGGCGGATCGGCATCCTGTACCAGTCGCTGTCCGCGCGCGAGGCCGCCTCGCGCGGGCTGCCGGCCAACACGTCGGGCGTGCTGATCAGCGAGGTCGTTCCGGGATCGGCCGGCGCGTCGGCCGGCCTGCGCGCCGGCGACATCGTCCTGAAGGTGAACGACCAGCAGATCGACCAAGAGCATCCGCTCCTGACGATCATGCTGCGCTACCGCCCCGGCGACAAGGTGCGGCTGGCCGTCTTCCGCGACGGCAGGGAGCAGAGCATGGAGATCACCCTCGGCCGACCCACGTAGCGCTCTCGGGCGCCGTGACGCCCTTCTCTTCGTCGTCGCGAGCGGCCTCGGCAGCTTCGGCCTGGGCGTCGCGGCCTTCTACCTGAACTTCGTCTACCGCGCGCTCTCCTTCGACGAGATCGCCATCGGCGCGCTCGCCGCGGCGCAGGCGATCGGCGGCGTCGCCGGCGCGTGGCCCGCGGCGCGCCTGGCGCGTTCGTACTCCCGCCGCGCGGCGATCCTGTTCGGCGGCGTCGTGACCGCGGCCGGCATCGTGGGCATCCTCGCCTTCGACCCGCTCGTGCTGCAGCTCGCGTCCGCCGCGCTGCTCGGCGGCGGCGGCATC
Source organism: Chloroflexota bacterium (assembly GCA_016183435.1). Classification (GTDB taxonomy): domain Bacteria; phylum Chloroflexota; class Limnocylindria; order P2-11E; family P2-11E; genus JACPOT01. The sequence goes on along the minus strand of JACPEQ010000049.1, from coordinate 2,958 downwards.
GTCGTGTACTCGTCGGGATCGGCGCTGCTGGCCGACGCGACCGCGAGCGGCGACCGGCCGCGGCGCTTCGGGCAGCAGATCGCCGTCGGCACCATCGCCGCGTTCCTCTCCGCCTACATCGCCGGGCAGCTCGCGGAGCCGATCGCCGCGGCGCTCGGGAGCGCGCCGAGCGCGCTGCTGGTCGTGCGCGTCCTCGTCGGGCTCGGCGGCATCGTCGCGGCGGCGTCGGCGCTGCCCATCCTCCTCGTCCGCGCGGTCCCGGTCCCGCGCGGCTCGCTCGGATCTCCGCTGCGGCGCGGCCTGCTGCTGCGGTTCGGCGCGATCGAGGCGATCTTCGGGTTCGGCGCCGGGAGCTTCCTCCCGTTCGTGAACCTGTTCTTCGCGGACCGCTTCGGCATGTCCTTCGGGGAGATCGGGCTCGCCCTCGGCGGGATCGCCGTCGGCGGCAGTCTCGGCGCGCTGCTGCACGGGATCCACCTCGCCCCGCGCATGGGGCAGCTGCGCAGCGTCGTCATCGTGCAGCTGCTCTCGGTCCCGTTCGCCCTGCTCGCGTCCGCGGTCCCGCTCGCCGTCGTCGCGACCGGCGCGCTCACGATCCGCGCCGGCCTCATGTACGGGTCGTCGTCGACGTATCGCGCGTTCGAGCTGTCCTCGTTCCGGCCCGCGGAGCGCGCGGGCGTGTCCGCGCTGCTCGCGATCGCCTGGAGCGCGCCGGCGGCGCTCGGCTCGGTGACGTCCGGCGCCGTCCGCACGACGCTCGGCGACGCGGGATGGACGGCGAACATCGTCACGCTCGCCGCCGCGTACGTCGTGGCGGCTTCGCTCACGCTCGTGTTCTTCGCTTCCCACGAGCCGCGCGGCGACGTCGTCACCGGCGCCGACGCGGCGGCTGGGCCACACTCGGCCTGATGACCACGAGCGCGCGCGACACGATCGCCTCCGCGTTCCAGGCCGCCGTCGACCGGGCGGCCGCGGATCTCGCCTGGCCGGACGACGCGAAGACGGTCCCTGTCGCGATCGAGCGGCCGGCGGACCCGGCGAACGGCGACTTCGCGACGAGCGTCGCTCTGCGCCTCGCGAAGCCGCTGAAGAAGCCGCCGATGGCGATCGCCGAGGCCATCCGCGACCGCGTTCCGCCCTCGGAGATGGTCGCCTCCGTCGAGGCGGCGAAGCCGGGCTTCGTGAACGTGCGGCTGTCCGACGCGTGGGTCGCGCGCCAGGCGGAGGCCATCGCGGCCGCGGGCGCGTCGTATGGGCGCTCGACGCGTCTCGCGGGCAAGCGCATCCAGGTGGAATACATCTCGGCCAATCCGACCGGGCCGATGACGGTCGCGAACGCGCGGGGAGGCCCGATCGGCGACGTGCTCGCGAACGTGCTCGCGTTCGCCGGCGCGGACGTCCAGCGCGAGTACTACGTCGAGGACGGCGGCACGCAAGTGAAGCGCTTCGGTCTTTCCGTGGCGCTGCGCTACCGGGAGCTGTTCGGGGAGAGCGTGGAGCTACCGCCCGACGCGTATCCGGGCGAGGACGTGGGGATCGTCGCGTCCCAGATCAAGGAGCGCCACGGCGACCGCTACCGCGATCTGCCGCTCGAGGAGCAGTCCAAGGTCTTCGCGCCGATGGCGATCGACCGGGTGGTCGCGGACGCGCAGCGAGTCACCGGGAAGCTGGGCATCCACTTCGACACGTGGTTCAAGCAGTCGTCACTCCTCGAGTCCGGGTACCTCACGGAGACCATCGACGAGCTGCGGAAGCGCGGCGTGATCGTCGAGCGCGAGAGCGTGATCTTCTTCGAGACGCCCGAGGCCGTCGCGCTCCGCCGCGAAGGTGACGAGGGCTGGGTCCTCGTGGATGCACAGGGCGACCCCAAATACCTCGGGACCGACATCGCGTACCACCGGCTCTGTCTCGAGCGGCGCGGCTTCGATCTCAAGCTCGACATCTGGGGCGCGAACACCGAGTACCACCTCGCGCAGATGCGGATCGCGCTCCCCACCCTCGGTATCGACCCCGCGCGGTTCGAGGTCGTGATCTACCAGTACGTGCGCTTCCTCCACGAGGGCGTCCTGACGCGGATGGGGAGACGGACCGGCAGGTTCCTGCTCCTCGAGGACGTCATCGACGCGATCGGCAAGGACGTGGTGCGGTTCTTCTTCCTGCAGGCGAGCGCGGACCGGCAGCTCGACTTCGATTTCGAGCTCGCCGTCCAGCAGTCGAACGAGAACCCCGCGTACTACGTGCAGTACGCGCACGCGCGCATCGCGAGCATCCTGCGCACCGCTGCTGAACGCGGGCTGTCGAGCGCAGGCGCGGACGTGACCCTTCTGACCGCGCCGGCCGAGATCGAGCTGACGAAGCTGCTCCTGCGCTTCCCGGAGCTCCTCGACGACGTCCTCGAGCGGCGCGCGCCGCACCTCTTCACCGTGTACGCGGTCCAGCTCGCCGGCGCGTTCCATAGCTATTACCGCGACCACCGCGTCGTGGGCGACGACGCCTCGCTCTCCCGCGCGCGGCTTCGCCTCGTCGAGGCCGTGCAGCTGACGCTCAAGCAGCTCCTCGGGCTCCTCGGGATCTCGTCGCCCGACAAGATGTGATCGTCCTCGCGGTCACTGTCGCGCTGCTCGCGCTGGGCATCCCGCTCATCGCGCAGCTCCGGACGCTGGATGCCGACCGTGCCGCGGGTCGCACGACGGTCGCGACACGTATCGGCGCGACGGCGACGCGCGTCCTCTACTCCATCCTCGTCGTCATCGCCTTCGCGGTCCTCCCTGTCGCCTGGGCGGTCGGCGCGATCCCGACGGGCGGTCTGGCACCCTTCCTCACCGCGCCGCTGGCGATGCGCCTCGGTGACGTCGTGTCGCATCGACGCGGTGAAGAGCTGCGGGACGCCATGAGAGAGGGCGTTCTCCTCGTCCTGGGCTTCGCCACTCTATTCGGGGCGGGACTCGTTCTCCTGCC
>JACPEQ010000063.1 GCA_016183435.1 Chloroflexota bacterium | reverse complement strand
GGGTCGACCTGAGCTCCGGGGCCACGCTGGGCGCGGGCGCGGCTCGTACGGCGCGGCGAGACGCGGCGCGTACGAGCCTCGGAACGGCCGGAACGACGGGCGGCTGGCATGGCGGACCCTCCCCCTGTTTCGTCGGGCCGAAGGCTACCCCGCTACGCGGGACGGCGTCGTCGCGCTAGTCTTCTGCGCCATGACGAAGGTGCGCTCGCTCATCACCCCGTCCCTGGCGGTCGACACGGCCACGCTCGGCAGTGCGCTCGTGATCGCGGAGCAGCTTTACAGGTTCCACAGCTTCACGCTCGAGGCGCTCGCGTTCCTCGCGACCTGGTACTCCCTGCGGAAGATCGCGACCTTCTTCCTCCCGCGCCACTGACCTCGACCCCTCGCGGCCATCCGCACGGTGGCCGGCGGCAGCGTGTACCTCCACCCTTCGCTCGCCCGGACGATGATCGACCAGATCCTCGACCGGGCGTCCCGCCACAGGGCCGCCGAGCGCGGATCCGCTGAGCGAACGGGAGCGCCAGGTGCTCGAGCTCGTGGCGCAGGGCTATGTCGATCACGAGATCGCCGAGCGGCTGGTGCTCAGCGTGAAGACCGTGGAAACGTACCGCGCCCGGATCGCGGACAAGACCGGCGTTCGCAGCCGCGCCGCGCTGTACCGCTACGCACGCGACTGCGGGCTGCTGGACGAGTGACCTTCGTACCTCCGCCATAGGCCGGGCAGCCCCTACTTCCCGCATGGATCGCTCGGTACGTTCCGCGGCTGTGTCCTCTATCCGTCTCGGCCGAAGGACCCTCCTCAAGGCCGCCGGCGCGAGTGGCGGGGCCGTCGCCGCCGCGGGGCTCGCAGGCGACCCGCTCGCGACGCTCGTCCGCGCGGAGGTGCCCGCGGCCGTCCCGACCGACGAGCTCGTCCCCACGCTCTGCTGGATCGGCAAGCAGGACTGCGGGATCCTCGCACGGAAGGTGAACGGCCGGGTCGTCTCCCTCTGGGGGAACCCGGCGCACCCCCGGAACAACGGCACGCTGTGCCCCAAGGGCGTCGGCCAGATCACCGCGCTGTACGACCCGCATCGCTTGCGCTCGCCCCTCGTCCGCACGAACGCGAAGGGCGTCGCCGGGGAGTGGCGGCCCGCGGGCTGGGACGAGGCCCTCGGGATGATCGCCGCGCGCATCACGGACGTCCGCGCGCGGGACAAGCGCCTCCTCATCTGGCAGAAGGGGCGGAGCAAGGCCGAAGCCATCTACGACACAGCCTTCGTGAACGCGATCGGCGCGACGAAGATCGGCCACGGGGCCTACTGCTCCGACGCGGGCTACCGGGCCGCGGAGTACACGCTCGGACCGCAGGGGGTGCTGCATCCCGACTTCCGGAACACTCGCTACGTCCTCGCGTGGGGCTGGAACGTCACGAACGCCGGCGGGAACAAGCTCTGCTGGATCACGTGGCCGCAGCAGCTCGCCGCGGCGCGCGAGCGAGGGCTGAGGGTCGTCGCGATCGACCCGCGCCTGCGCGGAGCGGGGTCCTTCGCCGACGAGTGGGTACCCATCCGGCCGGGCACGGACCTCGCGCTCGCGCTCGGCTTCAGCCACGTGCTGGTGAAGGACGGGACCATCGACAAGGAGTACCTCACGCGGTACACGAACGCGCCGTTCCTGGTGAAGGCCGACGGTACGTTCCTCCGCGCCAGCGGCAAGGAGCAGGTCTGGGACAAGGCCAGGGGCGCACCGGCGGCCTTCGACGCCGCCGCGGATCCCATGCTCGAGGGCCAGTACGTGTCCGGCGGCGAGGCCGTCCGTCCGGCGTACCAGGCCTTCGCCGACCACCTCGCTTCGTATGCGCCGGAGGCGGTCGCGACGATCACCGGCGTCCCCGCCGAGCAGATCGCGCGGATCGCCCGAGAGCTCGCGGCGAACGCCGAGATCGGCAGCACGAAGCTCGTTGACGGCCTGCGCCTGCCGTACCGGCCCGTCTCGGCGATGGCCTACCACATGTCGCAGCAGGAGCTCGGGTTCCAGGCGCTCCGTGCGATGATCGGCGTCTTCATGCTCCTCGGCGCCGTCGAGGCGGTCGGCGGCGTCCGCGTCGACGCGACCTACAACGTGCACGGCAACTTCAAGGCGCTCGACGAGGTGAAGATCAAAGACCCGCCGTACGACCCGCTCCTGAGGGCCAGCAGGTACTTCCCCATCAACAGCGTGAGCCCCTCGGTGCTCGCGAGGACGATGCTCGATCCCGGGCGGTACGGCGTCGACCACGTCCCCGAGGTACTCATCCTCCACATGGCGAACCCCCTCCTCGCCTTCGGCTCCCAGCGGCTCATGAAGGATGGATACGCGAAGTTCAAGTTCGTCGCCGTCATCGACCCGTGGCTCTCGGAGACGGCGGACCTGATCGCCGACGTCGTGCTCCCCGCCGCGACCATGGAGAAGTACGAGGGCCCGGTGGGGGCGACGGACTTCTACACGAACGCGACCGCGCTGCGGACCCCGATCATGCAGCCCCTGTTCGGTTCCCGTGGCGAGGTGGACATCTACCTCGACCTCGCGGAGAAGGCCGGCGTCCTGTTCGGAGCGGGCGGCTTCCTGGACGAGCTCAACAAGGCGCTCGGGCTGAAGGCGCCCTACGTGCTCGACACGAGCGCTCGCCCGGAGGTGCGCGACCTGTTCGACCGCTGGGCGAAGTCCCAGGGTCTCGCCGAGGGCATCGCGAAGTTCGAGAAGGAGGGCGTGTGGGTCCGAGGCGCCTACCCCGCGAAGACCTACTACGGGTACGCGCACACACCGCCCTTCGACGGCATCCGCCACCGGCTGTACGGCGAGTCGCTCCTCCGCTACCAGCGCGACATGCGCGCGAAGGGCGCCGACGAGGCCTACTGGCGCGACTACACGCCGCTGCCGACCTGGCGGCGGCCCACGATGGACGGCTCGCCGCCGGACTACGACCTCACGCTCATCAGCTTCAAGCTCATCGAGTTCAAGCAGTCGCGCACGAGCTTCTTCCCGCTCGTCGGAGAGCTTGCGCCGAGGCAGCGTCTGGAGATCAACCCGCGGACCGCGCGGGCCAAGGGGATCGCCGACGGTGACGATGTCTGGGTCGAGTCGCACCACGCGCTGACCGGACAGACGCAGCGCGTCAAGGTGCAGGCCCGCCTGGTCGAGGGGATCCGCCCGGACGTCGTCGGCATGCCGCACCACTACGGGACGTGGACGCACCCGCTGGCGAAGGGACAGGGGCCCGCCGCGGCGGAGCTGTTCTTCGGCGGCGAGGGCTACATCACGAACACGGCGGACCAGTCCTTCCAGGTCAAGGTCCGCGTGACGAAGGCGTAAGGGGGCGGCGAGGTGACGCGCTACGGCATGGTCATCGACCTCGACCGCTGCACCGGGTGCCGGGCGTGCATGGTCGCCTGCAAGGTCGAGAACAACACCCCCGTCGCGAACCTGTGGATGTACGTCTTCCGCTTCGAGGAGGGGACGTACCCGGACGTGCGCGTCAACTTCATGCCGCGCCCGTGCATGCACTGCGACAACGCCCCCTGCGTGAAGGTGTGCCCGGTCGGCGCGCGCTTCAAGCGCGCGGACGGCCTCGTCGCGACCGACTACGAGCGCTGCATCGGCTGCCGCTACTGCGAGGTCGCCTGCCCCTACGGCGTGAACTTCTTCAACTGGAAGGAACCGGCGAAGAGCCAGTACCTCGACGGGAAGGACGCGACGGTCGCGTCTGTCACCGGAGGGGCCGTGCCGCCGTACGACAACCCGGACCTCGACGCGCCGTACGGGACCGAGCGGCGGCGCATCGCCGGCGGCGGGCAGCTCAAGGGCGTCGTCGAGAAGTGCACCTTCTGCGTCCAGCGCGTCGAGGCGGGCCGCCTTCCCGCGTGCGTCACCTCGTGCCCGGTGCAGGCGCTCGTCTTCGGCGACCTCGACGATCCCAAGAGCGCGGCGTCGCAGCGACTCGAGTCGAAGCGCTCGTTCCGCCTCCTCGAGGAGCTCGGCACGCGCCCGCGCGTGCACTACGTCGGGGGCCGCCCGCCGACCGCCGAGTCGCGCCAGATCGAAGCGGTACGGGCGAAGGTGTAGATGGCCGCTCATCGGATCGCTCGGGCCCAGCCGCTCCCATTCGGCGTCGGCCGTATCACGCCGGGGTGGTCGATGATCGTCGCGATCCTGCTCGCCGGCGTGCTCGTCGGGGCGTTCGCCTACGCGCTGCAGTACACCGAGGGCGAGGTCGTCACCGGCATGCGCGACATCGGAACGATGGGCGGTGCCCCGTGGGGCCTCTACATCGCCTTCGTCGTGTACTTCGTCGGCGTCAGCTTCGCCGGTATCGCCGTCGCCGCGATCGTCCGGGTGCTCGACCTCGAGCGCCTGCGGCCCGTCGCGCGCATGGGCGAGCTCCTCGCGGTCATCTCTCTCGTCCTCGGCGCGCTCTCGATCCTCGCCGACGTCGGGCAGCCGCTCCGCGCGATAGTCAACCTGCTGCGCTACGCGCGCCCGCAGTCGCCGTTCTTCGGGACCTTCACCCTCGTCATCTCGGGCTACCTGTTCGCGAGCCTCGTGTACCTCTTCCTCGAGGGACGGCGCGACGCCGCGATCCTCGCGCGCACGCCTGGACGGCTGCAGTGGCTCCACCGGCTGTGGGCCTCCGGGTACCGCGACACGCCCGCCGAGCGGGAGCGGCACGAGCGGGCGAGCTACTGGCTCGCCCTGGCGATCCTCCCGCTCCTGGTGACGGCCCACTCGACGCTCGGGTTCGTCTTCGGTCTCCAGGCCGGGCGAGGCGGGTGGTTCAGCACCCTCCAGGCCCCGGGCTTCGTCGTGCTCGCCGGCGTGTCGGGTCTCGGGAACCTCATCGTGCTCGCGGCGATCCTGCGCTGGGCGCTCCGCGCGAAGCAGGTCCTGGACGACACCGTCTTCCGCTGGCTCGCGAACTTCCTCCTCGCCCTCACGATCGTGTACCTGTACTTCCTCCTCGTCGACTGGCTGACGTCCACATATGCGGCCCCGGCCGCGGACGCCCGCCTCGCGGCGGTGGTGTACACGGGCGAGTACGCACCGGTCTTCTGGACGTCCGTCGCCGCGCTCGTCGCCGCGGCGGCCCTTCTCTTCGGGCAGTTCGCGCGGCGCCGGTACAGCCTCGCGCTCGTCGTGGTCGCCGCCGTCCTCGTGAACGTCGCCGCGGTCGGCAAGCGCGTCGTGCTCGTGCTCCCGTCGCAGACGCACGGAGCGCTGCTCCCGTACGTGCCGGGCACGTACGAGCCGACGCTCGTCGAGTACGGCGTCCTGCTCGGGATCTTTTCGCTGGGCGCCCTCCTCCTCACGCTCTTCATGAAGGTGTTCCCGATCCTCGAGGTCGGCGGGCACCACGCGGAGGTGGGCTCGTGAGACAGACCGTGGTCGCGGCGTGCCTGCTCCTCGGCGCCGCCCTCGCGGCGAGCGGGTTCACCTTCGCGGCACCCGTCGGGGCCCCCACGAGCTCGATCTTCAGCGAGCCCCGGGTCGAGTTCGCGCCCGGCCTGTTCATCCTCGGTGTCGTCTTCGCGTTCCTGTCCGCGGTGGCGTACGAGCTCATCCCCGACGGTGAACGTCCTCCCGACGGCTGACCGGGGCTCGCGCGCCCGGATGCTCCCGCTCGCCGCGCTCGCGCGGCTGCGCGGGCGCACCTACCGGGCGATCGGGGCCGCACTCCTCTACCCGGATGACCGCCGCTTGCCGAGCCTCGTCGAGCTCGCGCGGGAGATGCGCCGCGACCGGGTCCTGGCGGCGTCCTTCGCTTTCTACCTGCCGTGGTGGCGCTGCCTCGACGCCCTTGCGAAGGCGGACGCCGAGCCGGGGTCGTTGCGCTCCGCGTACGTGCGCACCTTCCTCGTCGAACCGATCGGCGGGCCGTGCGTCCCGCAGGAGTCCGCCTACGTCGATGGTGGAAAGGGAATGGGCGAAGTGATCGGTGAGCTCGAGCGCGAGTACGCACTGTCGGGGCTCACGATGGCCGGTACCGGCGAGCCCGCCGACCACATCGCCGTCGAGCTCGACTTCATGGCGTTCCTCTGCGGCGAGGAAGCGGCGGCGTGGGGATCCGACGAACGGGAGGCCGAGCGCTGCCTCGGACGCGAGCGTGCCTTCCTCATCGCACATCCCGCGCGCTGGCTCCCGGCATTCGCCGAGCGCCTCGGTCGGGCTCCCCGCGCCGGCATCTACCGCATCGTCGGCGAGGCCGCGCACGCCTTCGTGCAGCACGACCGCGACCTCCTCGGCCTCCTCGCGACGGCCTCCCCGGGCACGCCGTGACCGGCGTCCTCATCGTCGCCTGTGACGATCTCGCATCCGCCTGTGGCGTGGACCCCAACGCGCTCGAGGCCGCGCTGCGGATGCGCTCCGGCGCGGTGCGCCTGCGGACGGTGGCCGGCGTGTGCGGCGACGCGCGCGCTCTCGCCGCTGCGGTCGAAGGTGAGGCTGCCGCGGTCCTCGCGCTGTGCGCGCCGCGGCTCACGAGAGGTGCGCTCCAGACGGCCGTGCGCCGGGCCGGGCTCGACCCGCTGGGCGTGCCCGTCGTCTCCCTCCGGGCGCGCTGCGCGCCTCATCCGCCTGACGTGGCGGTCGCGCGCGCGGAGACCATCCTCGCCGGCGCAGTCGCTCGCGCGCGCGCGTTCCGCGGCAGCCGGCCCGAGCAGGTGCGAGCGCGCCCGACGCGGCTCCGGTCGCGCCGCTCGCTGCTGCTGGCCGACGTCGAATACGAGCCGGTCGCCGCGGTCGCGCGCGCGCGATGCGCCGCGATGGCGGGCTGCGCGCTCTGCGTCCCGATCTGCCCCGCCGGCGCGCTCGTCCGCGACGACGGCCACGTCTCCCTGGACCGCTCACGCTGCGACGGCTGCGGCGCGTGCGTGGCCGCGTGCCCGCGCGAGGCGATCGAGATCCCCGCGTATCGCGATGAGGAGCTGTGGGCCGAGATCGGCGCGCTCCTCGCGGGAGCCGACGGCGCACTCGGGTCGCGCGGTATCGCCTTCTTCTGCCGACACGTCGAGCTGTCCGGCGAGGCGCCGGGGTGGCTGCCGGTCGTGCTGCCGTCTCTGCGGCTCCTGACGCCGGTCTGGATCGTCCGCTGCCTCGATGCCGGAGCGAACGCCGTCGCGGTCTTGGAGTGCGAGATCTGCGTCAACGAGAGCCTCCGTGCGGGCGTCGCGTGGTGCGGTGCCCTGCTCGGAGCGATCGGTGCCGATCCGTATCGAGCTCGCCTCGTCGGCCCCTCGGGTCTGGCGGCGCCGCCACCGCCGGCCGGCTCCGTGCATCGGTCCGAGCCGACGTTCCTCGGCGAGGCCGCCGCCGTCCTCTCGCTCGTGGATGCCGAACGTCCATCGGACGGGGCGGAGCTGACCCACCCCGGGTCGCCGTTCGGCCGCGTGTCCGTCGGTGTGGAGCGCTGCACGCTCTGCGGGGCGTGCGCGAAGGCGTGTCCCACGGGCGCTCTTGCGCTCCTCGAGACGCCGAGCGAGCGCGCGCTGACGTTCGATCACGCGTGCTGCGTCGCCTGCGGGAGCTGCGAGCGGACATGCCCGGAGGGGCGCGGGGTGGTCGGCGTCGTCCGCTCAACGAGCCCCAAGCTGCTGCGGGCGGGGCCGGTCGCGCTCGTGCGCGACGAGCAAGCCCGATGCGTCCGCTGCGGCGCACCGATCGCTCCGGGGACGATGCTCGGTCGGGTCGCCGCGCTGTTGGGGAAGGAGCACGCCGCTCTGATGCCGACGCTCATGCGCTGCTGCTCGACCTGCCGCGTGCTGGCGGGTGAGGACCATCCGACGACCCGCACGATGAGCCCGACCGGGGAGGTGCCACTTGTCCGCTGAGATGCTCTCCACGGAGATCGCCGCGCCGCCAGCACGCCTGGCGGCGTGTCTCGCCGATCTCACGACGCTGCACCGGCACATCTGTCCGCGCCAGGTCCTGGGCGTGCGCATCGGTCTGTACGCCGGGGAGCTGCTCGGCGTCGAGCTGCCGCGTGACGACAAGCGTCTCCTGGTCTTCGTGGAGACCGACGGGTGCTTCGCGGACAGCGTCTCGGTCGCGACGGGATGCTGGCTCGGACACCGGACCATGCGCCTGATCGACCACGGCAAGAGCGCCGCGACCGTCGTCGACAGGCGGACCGCTGACGCGATCCGCGTCTGGGCCGATCCGGCGGCTCGCGTGCGCGCCGCGGAGTACGCGCCTGACGCGCCCGACCGCTGGCACGCGATGCGGGACGGCTACCGGGTGATGCCGGTCACGGAGCTCCTGCGCGCCGCCCGGGTCACGGTCGACCTCGACCTCGAGGCGCTGGTGAGCCGCAATGGCCGTCGCGTCGTGTGCGACGGCTGCGGCGAGGACGTCATCAACGACCGAGGCGTGGCACGCGACGGCGTGACCCTGTGCCGCGACTGCGCGGGAACGCCGTATTTCCGGGTGATCTCCCGCCTCTGACCCGGCCCTCCGCGCGGGCTTGACCACCGAACGCCTGTTCGATATCGTGAACGACCCCATGAGAACGGACGTTCGGTCTCCCGGAAGGCTGGGCCTCGAGCAGATCCTCGACGCCTACCAGCGCGACCCCGACTTCGCGTCGATGGTCACGCGCTGGGAACGCGTTCCCGCGGTCGCGCCGCGGCTCGCGCCGTTCCCCGTCTGGCTGGACGAGCGGATCGTGCGGACCCTGCGCGGGCGAGGCATCCACGCCCTCTATTCGCATCAGGCACAGGCGCTCGAGGCGGCGCACGCGCGCAAGCACACGGTCGTCGTCACGCCGACGGCGTCCGGGAAGACGCTCTGCTACGACCTCCCGGTCCTGCACGAGATCGCGAAGGACCCCTCCGCCCGCGCGCTGTTCATCTTCCCGACCAAGGCCCTCGCGCAGGACCAGCTCGCCGAGCTCGAGCGGCTCTCCACGGAGATGGAGATCGAGCTCAAGACGTACACCTACGACGGCGACACGCCGCCGCAGGCGCGCGCCGCGATCCGATCCGCGGGTCACGTCGTCATCACGAACCCGGACATGCTCCACACCGGGATCCTCCCCCACCACACGAAGTGGGTGAAGCTGTTCGAGAGCCTGCGCTACGTCGTGCTCGACGAGCTGCACATGTATCGCGGCGTCTTCGGCAGCAACGTCGCGAACGTGCTGCGGCGCCTTCGCCGCATCTGCGCGTTCTACGGATCGCATCCGACGTTCATCTGCACGTCGGCCACGATCGCGAACCCCGTGGAGCTCGCCCGTCGTCACGTCGAGGAGGACGTCGTCCTGATCGACGAGTCGGGCGCGCCGCGCGGCGAGAAGGTCCTCGTCTTCGTGCGGCCGCCCGTTGTGAACGCCTCCCTCGGGATCCGTCGCAGCGCCCTCCTCACCGGCCGCGACATCGCGGCCACCCTTCTCGCGTCGGGCGTGCAGACGATCTGCTTCACGCGGACGCGCGTGCAGACCGAGCTGCTGCTCACCTACCTGCGCTCGCGGTTCCCGCAGCCGCAGTGGCCGTCAGACCTCGTGCGCGGATACCGCGGCGGCTACCTCCCGAGCGAACGCCGCGCGATCGAGCGCGGGCTGCGCGACGGATCGGTGCGCGGCGTCGTATCGACGAACGCGCTGGAGCTGGGCATCGACATCGGCGCGCTCCAGGCCGCCGTGCTCGTCGGCTATCCGGGAACGGTCGCCTCGACGCTGCAGCAGATGGGTCGCGCCGGCCGGCGCGGAGAGCTCGCCGTAGCGTTCCTCGTCGCGACGTCGTCGCCGACCGACCAGTACGTCATCGAGCATCCCGACTTCGTCCTGGGGCGCCCGCCTGAGCAGGGCCTGGTGAACCCCGACAACCTCCACGTCCTGGTCGGCCACCTGAAGTGCGCCGCGTTCGAGCTGCCGTTCGACCGCGCCGAGCGCTTCGGGACGGAGGACACGCCCGGCGTGCTCTCATACCTCGACGAGCAGGGGATCCTGCACGAGGCCGGCGGCCGCTACCACTGGTCCGATCAGGCGTTCCCCGCCGAGGCGATGTCGCTACGGACGGCGAGCAACGACAACGTCGTGATCATCGACACGACCGCAGGGCGCACGCGGGTCATCGGCGAGGTCGACCGCTTCGCCGCGCCGGTGCTCGTACACGAGCAGGCCATCTACCTCCATGAGTCGCGGCAGTTCCAGGTCGAGCGGCTCGACTGGCCCAGCGGCAAGGCCTACGTCAGCGAAGTGAAGGTCGACCACTACACCGACGCCGGGCTCAGCGTCCGCATCCGCGTGCTCGACTCGTTCGCGAGCGAGGGCGTGGCGAAGCGCTCGGGCCGCGAGCGTTTCGGCCGCGCGCACGGCGAGGTGCTCGTGACGGCTCTGGCCACCGTCTACAAGAAGCTGACCATGTACACGCACGAGAACGTCGGCTGGGGCAAGATCACCCTGCCCGAGCAGGAGCTGCAGACCACGTCGTACTGGCTCTCGCTCGCGGCCGACGCCACTCCCGGGTGGCCCCGAGAGCGCGTCGAGGTCGCGCTCGCGGGACTCGGCGACCTCCTCCACGGCCTGGCGCCACTGTTCCTCATGTGCGACCCGCACGACCTCGGTCTCGCGGTCGAGGTGCGATCGCCGCACACGGAGCGGCCGACGGTCTACCTCTTCGACATGACCCCCGGCGGCGTGGGTTTCTCCGAGCGCCTGTTCCGGGCCACCGACGCGCTGCTCGAGCGCGCGCGCGAGCACCTGGCCGCATGCGACTGCGAGAGCGGCTGCCCGTCGTGCGTCGGTCCGGCGTACGCGATCGGCCACGACGTCAAGGCGTCAGTGGCCGAGCTGCTCGCCTGATGGTGGCCTGATGGAGCTGCGCGAGCGCCTCGCGCGCGTCGCGGCCGCAAGGGCAGTGCTGCGCGAGGTGGAGGGACGGACCTGGAAAGGTTCCGGGTCGAACGGCACGGGCTCTGCCGATGGGGAGGAGGACCTCCCCCTTCGTGGCATGCATGTGAAACGTCATCAGATCGATGACGAAACACATGCATCCCCGTCGGAAGGTCCAGGCCGAAGACGGGAACGTGACGCTCGATCCGCACCCTTCACCACTTCAGAGGAACGGCACGACCTCCGAGAACTCGGTCTCGAGATCGTCGGCCTCACGCCGCCCGATCCCCTCACCCTGGCCCACCTCGGCCTTCGCGGCGAGCCGCCGCGCCGCTGGGAGGACGTCGTCTTCCTCGACACCGAGACCACGGGGCTGTCCGGTGGTACCGGCACGTACGTGTTCCTGCTCGGGACCGCGCGGATCGAAGGCGGCGAGCTCGTGCTCCGCCAGCATCTCCTGCAGGACCTCGGCGCGGAGCGCGAGTTCGTCGGCGCGATCCACAAGGAGCTCGAGGCGTTCCGCGCGTGCGCCTCGTACAACGGGAAGGCCTTCGACCTTCCCATCCTGCGCACGCGCGTCGTGCTGGCCCTGCGTGGCGAGCTGAACGTCGACGAGACACATCTCGACCTCCTGCACCCCGCGCGACGGCTGTGGCGCGATCGCTTCGGCTCGACGACGCTGCGGCAGCTCGAGGCGTCGATCCTCGACGAGCCGCGCGGCAACGACGACGTCGCCGGGGCGCTCATCCCCGACCGCTACTTCCACTGGCTGCGCCTCCGCGACCAGCGGATCATCGAGCCGGTGCTGCGCCACAACGCGCGGGACGTGATCTCGCTCGTGCGCATCGCGGACCGCGTCGCGCGCGCGGTGATGGACGCGCGATCGGGCCGCGTTCCCGACCACGCCCGGGCGGCGCTCGCCCTCGCCCGGATATTCGAGCGGCACGGGGAGGCCGAGCCGGCCTACCGGTGCTACGAGAGCGCGTACGTCGAGGGCGACAGCACCATCCGCGTGCGCGCCGCGCTCCCGTACACGCGGGCGCTGGAGCGCCGCGGCGAGATCGACCGCGCGATCGCGATGCTCGAGACGCTGCTCGGCCTCGATATCGGCACGCCGAGCTGGCGCGAGCAGGGCGAGTCGCGGCTGCGCAGACTGATGAGGGTCAGATGGCGAAAGCAGGCGCTGGCGACGGCGAGCTGAAGGTCGTCCTCATCGGGACCGAGTCCTCTTCCGCGCGGCCGGACGCCACGCGTCACCATGCGCATGCCGTGTACACCGAAGACCTCGCCGCGGCCGCACGGGCGATCCGCCGGGGCCTGACGACCAGCCGTGCGCTGGTCGAGGCATGCCTCCGCCGATACGACGAGCGCGAGCCCGCGGTGCACGCGTTCGCCTGGCTCGACCGCGACCGCGCCCTCCGTCTCGCCGACGCCGCCGACGACGCGGTGCGTTCCGGGCACGAGCTCGGGCTCCTGCACGGCCTGCCGATCGGCGTGAAGGACATCTTCGACACGGCCGGGATCCCGACCGAGAACGGGTCGGCGCTCTACACCGGACGCGTCCCGGATCGCGGCGCCGCCGCGGTCGAGGCGCTCGAGTCCGCCGGCGCGATCGTGATCGGCAAGACGGTCACGACCGAGCTGGCCTTCTACCAGCCGGGCCCGACCCTGAATCCGCACGACCCTTCGCGCACACCGGGTGGCTCGTCGATGGGCTCGGCCGCCTCGGTGGCGGCGGGCATGCTCCCGGGCGCGATCGGCAGCCAGACGAACGGATCGGTCATCCGCCCGGCGGCGTTCTGCGGCGTCGTCGGAGCGAAGCCGACGTACGGCCGCATCTCGCTCGATCGAGTGATGCCGTTCGCGCCGACGCTCGACCATGCTGGCACGTTCACCCGGACGGTCGAGGGCGCGGCGTGGCTCTGCGCGGCGCTCGCGCGGGAGCCGCTCGCGACGTGGTGGTCCGGCCCGGCCGAGGGCCCGCCACGCTTCGGGGCGATCCGCACGAGGGACTGGGAGCGCGCGAGCGAGCCGATGCGCGAGCGCTTCCAGAAGGCCGTCGACGCCATCGCGTCGGCCGGCCGCGCGATCGAGTGGCCGTCGCTTCCACCCGGGCTGGACGAGGCCGTCCCCGTGCTCCGGACGATCATGGCCCGCGAGAGCGTGGTCACGATCGGCACGGCGATCGCGCGCGATCCGTCGAAGGCTAGCGGGGTGGCGCGCGCGCTCGTCGCGGAAGGCAGGACGGTCGGCGACGCGACATACCGCGCCGCGCTCGCTGAGCGCGATCGGCTCATCGCGGCGGTGGACACGTGGGCCTCACCGTACGACGCGATCCTCACGCTCGCGACGACCGGTGAGGCGCCGACGACCGAGACGACCGGCGACCCGATCTTCTGCTCGCGGTGGTCCCTCACGGGC
>JACPEQ010000050.1 GCA_016183435.1 Chloroflexota bacterium | reverse complement strand
GGGTCCATCGTGTAGGTGCCGCCGACCGGGACGAACGACACGTCGGCCTTCACGCGCCCCAGCTCCGGCAGGTGATCGGGGTCGCCGGCGCGGTAGTAGGTCGTGCCGCCGAGCTCGTAGATGAAGCCGACCCAGTGGTTGTCCTTCGGGTGCGCCCCGAGCCGCTCCTCGACGGTGTTGTACGCGGGGACCGTCTCGATCTTGACGCCGGCCGCCTCGAGCCGATCGCCGGGCGCGACGGCCTTCACGTTACCGGTGAGCTCGGCCGCGACGTCCCGCGGCGCCACGAGCACCGTCTTCGGGCCGATGATCTTCGCGAGGTCGCCGTCGCCCTTCGGCGCGAACGACCTGTTCGGGTCGCGGAATTCACCGTCAGGCGAGAAGTGGTCGAAGTGGTAGTGCGAGATGAGGATGAGGTCGGCCTGCGGGAGATCCCCGGTCAGGCCCCACGGGTCGATGTACACGACGAGCTTGTCGCCCTTCCAGCGATACGCCGACTGCTTGTACCAGGTGAAGCGATCGAGCATCTCGGGCACCTCCTCCAGCGTTCGAGGCGGTTGGACTTTACCGCCGTAGCATCGGCAGCGCATGACGCTCCTGCGCTCGGCGCTGGACCTGTCGTCGGACGACGCCAAGCGGAGCCGCGAGCAGATGACCCGCCTCGTCGCCGAGCTCCGCGAGCGGCTCGAGGCCGTGCGGCGCGGCGGACCCGAGCGGGCGCGCGAGCGGCACGTCCGCGCCGGCAAGCTGCTCCCCCGCGACCGCGTCGACCGGCTTCTCGACCCGGGCACACCGTTCCTCGAGCTCTCGCCCCTCGCCGCGTTCGGCATCTACGGCGACGAGGCACCGTCCGCCGGGATCGTCACCGGCATCGGCCGCGTGGCGAGGACCGAGTGCGTGATCGTCGCGAACGACGCGACGGTCAAGGGCGGCAGCTACTACCCGCTCACGGTGAAGAAGCACCTCCGCGCCCAGGAGATCGCGCGCGAGAACCTCCTCCCGTGCATCTACCTCGTCGACTCAGGCGGAGCGAACCTGCCGCGACAGGACGACGTCTTCCCGGACCGCGATCACTTCGGCCGGATCTTCTACGAGCAAGCTCGCCTCTCACGGCTGGGCGTGCCGCAGCTCGCGGCGGTCATGGGATCGTGCACGGCCGGCGGCGCGTACGTGCCCGCGATGAGCGACGAGGTCGTCATCGTGAGGGGCCAGGGCACGATCTTCCTCGGCGGACCGCCCCTGGTAAAGGCCGCGACGGGCGAGGAGGTGACCGCGGAGGAGCTCGGCGGCGCCGACGTCCACGCGCGCGTCTCCGGGGTCGCCGACCACTACGCCGTCGACGACTCGCACGCCCTCGCGATCGTGCGCGAGATGGTCGCGCAGTTCGACCGTCCGACGTACTGGGGGGACGACGTCGCCGATCCCGAGCCGCCCGCGCTGGATCCGAACGATCTCTACGCGATCGTGCCCACCGACGTCCGCCAGCCCTACGACGTGCACGAGGTCATCGCTCGCATCGTCGACGGCTCGCGATTCCACGAGTTCAAGGCGCTCTACGGCACCACCGTGGTGTGCGGCTTCGCGCGCATCTTCGGGTTCCGCGTCGGCATCGTCGCGAACAACGGGATCCTCTTCAGCGAGAGCGCGCTCAAGGCCGCGCACTTCATCGAGCTCTGCGATCAGCGCGGGATCCCTCTCGTGTTCCTCCAGAACATCTCGGGATTCATGGTCGGCAAGGAGTACGAGGCGGGCGGCATCGCCAAGGACGGCGCGAAGATGGTCATGGCCGTGGCGTGCGCTGGTGTCCCGAAGTTCACCGTGATCATCGGCGGCAGCTTCGGCGCGGGGAACTACGGGATGGCGGGCCGCGCCTACCAGCCGCGCCAGCTGTGGATGTGGCCGAACGCCCGCATCAGCGTGATGGGCGGCGAGCAGGCCGCCACGGTGCTCTCGATGGTGGGTACGTTCGCGAACGACGCCGAGCGCAACGCGTTCCGGCAGCGCATCCGCGAGCAGTACGAGACGCAGGGCTCGCCCTACTACTCGACGGCGCGCCTGTGGGACGACGGGATCATCGACCCGCTCGACACACGCAACGTCCTCGCGCTGGGCATCGCCGCGGCGCGCCATGCGCCGATCGAGCGGCCGCCCCGCTACGGCGTGTTCAGGATGTGATGGGTCCGCCAGGCGCGCAGACCGAGGCGCGAAGCGACGAGGTCGAGCAGCTCGGCCGAGCGAGCGGGTCTCCCACGAGCGAGGTCGGAACGGCTCACTGACCGACGAACGTCGTCGTGCGGTCGTTCACGCGGACCGTGTAGGTGACGCCGCGCTTGAGGTCGCTGCCGAGGTCGATGCTCAGCTCGTAGGTCCCGTAGATCATCGTGCAGACCGGGTTCCCCGTCGGCATCGAGTTCGTCACCGCGATCGTGATCGTGTCCCCCGCCCGAGTGACCGTGTGCCCGCCCTGCTGCGCGCAGCCGCTCGGCAGTCCCGCGAGGATGCCGGCGACGTAGCGCGGCGGCGCCGACTCGAGGATCCTGATGTCGAGCTGGTCGATCGGTGCCGGCACGAGCTGGCGTCCGGCGGGCGGCGTGGCCCGCCCGGTGGCGACCGGCGGCACGATCCGGGGCGTGGGCGAGGGCGCGGCCTGCAATGCATCGGCGACCACGGCGGCCGTGACGCCGGTGGCGAAGACGATCGCGACCAGGATGAGTCCGGTCCTCATGCGTGCTGCTCCCTCCGGGCGGATGGCCACGTCCTGAGGCTAGGACGTCCGACGCGCGCTCGCGGTTCCCGCCGTCTAGGCCGAGACGATCCTCTTCAGGCGGCGGACGTCCTTCCGGCGAGGGCCGCTGTGGTCCTCGCCGGGGACCTCGAGGATCCACGGCACGCGAGCCGGCGGCCGACACCTGCGCGCCCACACGGATGCGCATCACTGGCTGTATGTTCGGCCCATGCCGACCCTGCTCGTCGCGAACCGCGGGGAGATCGCGCGCCGCGTCATCCGCACCGCGCGTCGCATGGGCATGCGCACGGTGGCGGTGTTCTCCGACGCCGACGCGGGCCTCCCCCACGTGCGCGAGGCCGACGAAGCGGTGCGTCTCGGCCCGGCGCCGGCACGCGACTCCTACCTGTCGGTCGAGCGGATCGTCGCCGCGGCGCGGGCGTCCGCCGCGGACCTCGTCCATCCCGGCTACGGCTTCCTCGCGGAGGACCCGGCCCTGGCGCGCGCGGTCTCCGACGCGGACGTGACGTTCGTCGGCCCGCCGGCCGACGTCCTCGCGCTGTGCGGGTCGAAGGCCGAAGCGAAGCTCATCGCACGACGCGCGGGGATCCCCGTCCTCCCCGGCTACGCGGAGGAGGACCAGCGCGACATCGCATTCGGGGATGCCGCGCACCGGATCGGGTATCCGGTGATGGTCAAGCCGACGGCCGGCGGTGGCGGGATCGGCATACAGATCGTCGAGAAGCCAGCGGAGCTCTCACCCGCCCTCGCGAAGGCGCGCCGCGTCGCGCTCGCGGCCTTCGGCGACGAGCGCCTGATGCTCGAGAAGCTCGTTCGCTCCCCGCGGCACGTCGAGGTGCAGGTCCTCGCCGATACGCACGACCGCGTGCGCACCCTCGGCGAGCGCGACTGCTCGGCGCAGCGGCGCCATCAGAAGATCGTCGAGGAGGCGCCCGCCCCGCACGTCACACGCTGGCAGCGGGACAAGCTCGCGGAGGCCGCGACCGCGATGGCGCACGCGTCGCGCTACGCCGGGGCGGGCACCGTCGAGTTCGTCATGGACGAGCGCGGCGACATCTACTTCCTCGAGGTGAACGCTCGTCTGCAGGTGGAGCACACCGTCACCGAGGAGGTGACCGGGTTCGACCTCGTCGAGCAGCAGCTGCGCATCGCGCTCGGCGAGCGCCTGATGCTCCCGAAGATGGAGCCGCGCGGCCACGCGATCGAGGCGCGCGTGTACGCCGAGGATCCGACGAGCGGGTTCCTGCCGTCGACGGGACGCCTGCTCCACGTCCGGTGGCCGGACGGCGTGCGCGTCGACGCGGGCTACGAGGAGGGATCCGAGGTCACCGGCCACTACGACCCGCTGCTGGCGAAGATCGTCGCGCGCGGCGACGATCGCGACCGCGCGCTCGACGCGCTCGCCGACGCCCTCGAGCGCACGCAGGTCCTCGGTGTCCGCACGAACGTGCCGTTCCTCCTTCGCTACCTCTCCCACTCGGAGGTGCGTGCCGGCCGCGTGACGACGCAGTTCGTCGAGCGGGAGCTCGCGTCGCTGGTGCCGCACGGCGACGTCCCCGACGAGGCGCACGCCCTGGCTGCCGCCGCGGTGATCGACGACCGGCCGCGCGGGGCGCGCGACCCGTGGACGGCGCTCGGCGCCTGGCGCGGCGGGACCGGGCCGGCCGGAACGGTCGTGCTCAGAGAAGGCGACCGGGAGCGGCCGGTGACGGTCGAGGGCGAGGGTCCGTACGTCGTCCTCGGATCGCACGTCGTGGGCGATGCGACCGAGCCGCACGCGTGGTCTCTGGCGGGATCGCCCGCCGCCGTGGCGCGCGAGGATCACGCCGTCTGGGTCGGCTGGCACGGCGCGACGTACGAGCTGCGCACCGATCCGCGCGAACACGGCATCGCCGAGGTCTCCCCGGCGGAGATCGACGCGCCGATGCCGGGCGTCGTCCTCGCGGTGCACGCGCGATCCGGACAGCAGATCCGCCGGGGCGACCTGGTCGCGGTGATCGAGGCGATGAAGATGGAGCTCCGCGTCGAGGCACCCTCCGACGGTGTCGTCACCGCGGTACTCGCGCGACCGGGTGATCAGGTGAAGCGAGGCCAGCGGCTCGCGGACTTCAACCCGGAGGCGAGATAGACGTCCTTCTCCGAGCACGGGACCAGGATCATCGGCGCGTTGTAGAACTCCATGTCGTGGCACGATAGCCCGGGATGCGCTTCACGCGCGTTCTCGCCTTCGTCGCGCTGATCGTCATCATCACGTCACTGCTGATGAGCGACGTCTTCCGCGCGATCCAGCGATCCTTCCTCTACTTCCCGCTGGCCCAGACGCCACCACCCGTCGCAGCGGTGCTCCCGGGCGCCGATGAGGTGCGCTTCACGACGGCCGATGGGATCGCTCTGAACGGGTGGTTCCGGCCGGGCCCGCCGGGGTCGACCACGGTCGTCGTGTTCAACGGCAACGCCGGTGACCGCTCGCACCGCGCGCCGCTCGCGGCCGCGCTGCACCGCCAAGGCTTCGGCGTCCTGCTCTTCGACTACCGCGGGTACGCCGGGCAGAGCGGAACGCCGAGCGAGGATGGCCTCGCGGCCGATGCCCGCGCCGCGGTCGCGTACATGCAGGGCCGACCCGACGTGGATGCGTCACGCATCGCGTACTTCGGCGAGTCGCTCGGCGCGGCCGTCGCCGTCAGGCTCGCGATCGAGCGTCCGCCGGTCGCGCTCGTGCTGCGCTCTCCGTTCACGTCACTGGACGACATGGCGAAGCTGCACTACCCGTGGCTGCCGATCGGACCGCTGCTCGTCGACCGCTACGGCTCGATCGACCGGATCGGTCACGTGCGCACCCGCGTCCTCGTCCTCGCCGGCACGGAGGACGCGATCGTGCCGCTCTCGCACTCGCGCCGGCTGTACGAAGCCGCTCCCGAGCCCAAGCGCTTCGTCGCGTTCGACGGCGCGGGCCACAACGACCTCGAGCTGCTGGCGGGCCGGCGGCTGATCGACGAGATCACCACATGGCTGCGCGAGATCCCGTGACGTCGCGGCGCGCTCTCCTGCGTGCAGCGGGCGCGAGCGCGCTGCTCGCCGCGTGCGAGCGCGCGCTCCCCTCCCCGACGGCGACGCCCTCGCCCGCGCCGGCACCCATCGCGACCGTCGCACCGGCACCGAGGCCTGCGCCGTCACCGACCCTCGCGGGGCCGCGCGTCATCCGTATCGAAGCCGCGGCCGTCGCCGACGGAGGCGCGCCCTCCGTGACGCGCAACGTGTCGATCCTGCTCCGCGAGGGACGGATCCTCTACGCCGGACCGCGGGACGGCGCACCCGACGTGCGCGACCCCGAGGTCGTCGAACTGAGGACGCTGACGGTCGTCCCGGCGATGGTCGACTGCCACGCGCACATCACCGGGACCGGCGGCGACGACGCGCATGCGCGACTGCAGGATCCGGACGACGTGCTCCTCGCCCGCGCGACGGCGAATGCGGGCCTGCTCGTGCGCGCGGGCGTGCTCGGGATCCGCGACGTCGGCGCCGTGCGGAGCGCGAACGTACGCGCGCGCGACGCGCTCCGCGCGCGCACCGACGCGCCATACATCGTCGCGGCCGGTACCTGGATCGCGCGGCGCGGCCGCTACGTCCCATTCGCGATACAGGTGGACACGGCGGACGATCTCCACGCCGCGGCCATGGCGCAGCTGGACGCGGGCGCGGACCTGGTGAAGATCGCGAGTGACGGCGCGACGGGCAGCGCGGCGCACTTCACGGTCGCCGAGCTGAAGCGAACGGTCGACGCGGTCCACGCGCGCGGGAAGAAGGTCGCGGCCCACTCGCAGGGGTTCGGCGCGCGCGTCGCCGCCGAGGCGGGCGCCGACACGATCGAGCACGGCTTCACGATCGACGCGGCGACGGCGTCCGCGATGCGGGGGCGCGCGACGCTCGTGACGTCGCTCAGCACCGCGCAGGCGTTCGCGCAGCTCGAGATCGCGCTGCCGTCGATCCGTGCCGCACGCGAAGCGGGTGTGCGCATCGCCACGGGTACGGATGCCGGTGGCGCGCCGCCGCGCTTCGGTGACTTCGCGGTCGAGGTCGAGCTGCTCGTCCGCGCGGGCCTGCCGCCGCACGAGGCGCTCGCCTCCGCGACGCGCGTCGGCGGCGAAGTGCTCGGGATCGCCGGCCTCGGAACGCTGAGCGCGGCCGCGCCCGCGGACCTCGTCCTCGTCGACGGCGATCCGCTGGCGGACCCGAGCGCGCTGAAGCGCGTGCGCGCCGTCTACCGCGCGGGAACGCGGATCGTCTGACCGTACAGGGTGTGGAAGGGGGACGCAGTCCCCCTGCGAAGAACTAGCGGGCCCAGGTCTCCCGGAGCACGCGGATCACGTTGCCGCCGGCGTGGGTGACCGCCACCGGCCGCCCGGACGCCTCGATGACGTCGAGCGATGTCCGGTCGCCGACGTGCGCCAGGTCGATCGTCATGCCGAGGGCGTTCATGCGCTTCACCACGGACCGGCCGAGGTCGGTCAGCCCGCCGTCGTGCTGCTCGCGCAGCCCGGAGCCGAGCGCGTTCGCCTCGCTGTACGTGATGCCCATGCAGCGGACGCCGAAGCCGTAGAGGACGTCGACGCGGTCGACCTCGTTCTCGATGGCCGTCGCGGCCTCCAGGCAGGCGACGAAGGCGATGCGGCCGCTCGGCTTCGCCGCCAGGACCTCGTCCACGGTGGTCGCGACGCAGACAAGCTCCTGATGCGCGATGTCCGAGAAGCGCATCCCGAGGTCGAAGACGATGATCCCGTGTAGCGCTTCGCCGTCACCTCGCTACCTCGCCGCGGCCGCCTTCCGCTCCGGGGCACGCTTGCGCTCCGCGGCCGGTGCCGTGATCGGCGGCAGCTTCGCCGACCGGACGAGCGCGCTGAACTTCGGCACCTCCGTCCCGACGAGCCTCCGCAGCTTCGCGAGCTGCGCGTCGGCGCGACGCGAGAGGTCCTCGAAGACCTCGGCCTGCGACGCCGTCGGCCGTGCGTCCGCCTGCGCGACCGACGCCGCGAGCCCGCCGAGCTTCGCGTTCAGCTTGATCGGCCAGTTGAGCGTGTCCTGGCGGCTCTTCGCGCGCCACTGGATGAGCTCCTCCTCGATCGCGCCGAGCTGCGTGCGCAGGGCGGCGGCCGCCTTCGTGACCTGGCGGTAGCCGCGGTCCGCGGCGCTGCGCTTCTCCCAGCTCTCGATCTGGCCACGGACCGTGCGGATGGTGTTGACGGCGTCGTGCGTCTCGGAGATCTTGTTACGGACGCGCATGAGCAGGTCGAACTGCTCCTGCAGATCCCGCTGCGTCACCGGCACGCGCGGGTCCATGCGGACATCGAAGTCCTCCGTGAGCGTCTCGTCCCCGACGGTCAGTCTCGCCTGGTATCGCCCGGGGAGGACCTGCGGCCCGGCGAGCGCGCGCTCGAACTCCTCCATCGAGGGGTCGCCTTCGATCTTCGTGGCCTCCGGGTAGCGCAGGTCCCACACAAAGCGGTTCAGCCCGGGGTCGTTCTTGACCCGAGGCTCTTTCCTCTCCTCGTTGACCTGACCGACCCCGGCCGCCGCCGCGAGCGTCTCGACGCCCTCGCCCGGCATCCGTGCCTCGGGCGGCGCGGCCTCGGCGCCGCGGTCCTTGCGGCTCGTGAACTCACGGATGAGCCGGCCGCGCAAGTCATGGAACGAGAGCTTGACCTCGCCCTCAGGCCTCTCGCGCAGCCAGTAGTGGACGATCGCGCCCGTCGGAGGGTTCTTGCCGGCGTCGAGGTACGTCTCGGTCTTGTCCCCCGTTGCCGGATCCTCGCTGAACTCGTACGTGATCATCGTCGCGTCGGTGAAGCGGTAGTTGCGGCCGGGGATGGGCTTGCCGCCGAACCCGCCCTTCACGCGCACCCGGTACGCGACACCCGGGCGGAACAGCCGCGCGGCCTCGTTGCGCGCGGCCTCGGGCCGGTCGCGCAGCGGCGCGATGTCGTCGAGCGCCCAGAACGAGCGCCCGTGCGTCGCGAGGACGAGCTCGCTCTCACGCACCGCGATGTCGTGGATCGGCACGTGCGGGAGGTTCGCCTGCACGCGCCGCCACCGGCCACCGTCGTCGTAGGACACGTACAGCCCCGTCTCCGTCCCGGCGTAGAGGACGCCCGGTCGGGTGCGGTCGCAGCGGACGACGCGCGCGAAGTCGTCGGCGGGGATCCCCGTCGTGATCTTCGTCCACGTCCGCCCGCGATCGGTCGTTCGGTAGAAGTACGGCCGGAAGTCGTCGAGCATGTGGCGCTCGATCGCGGCGTACGCGGTGTCAGCGTCGTGCGGCGAGGCCTCGATCGACGAGACCGTCGACCACGCGGGCAGGCCCCGGGGCGTGACGTTCCGCCAGGTCCTGCCGTCGTCTGGCGAGACGTGGACCAGCCCGTCGTCCGAGCCCGCCCACAGCAGGCCCTGCTGGAGCGGCGACTCGGCGAACGCGAAGATCGTGCAGTAGTACTCGGCGCCGGTCTGGTCCTTCGTGATCGATCCGCCGGACGGCCCGAGCTTGTCCGGGTCGTTGCGCGTGAGGTCAGGGCTGATGCGCTCCCACGTTTGACCCTCGTCGCGCGTGCGGAAGACGTGGTTCCCGGTCGCGTAGACGGTGTTCGGGTCGTGCGGGGAGATGACGATAGGGAACGTCCACTGGAACCGGTACTTGACGTCCTTCGCCGAGTGGCCGGAGCTCATCTCCGGCCAGACCATGACGTTCCGCGACTGCCCCAGGCGGTGGTCGTACCGCGTCATGTAGCCCTGGTAGTTCCCGCAGTAGACGATGTCCGGGTCGTCGGGCCGGATCGCGATGTAGCCGGACTCGCCGCCGCCCATCTCGTAGGCCTCGATCTCCGTGATCCCCATGATCCGTGCGCGGCTCGGCACCGCGATCGCGGTGTTGTCCTGCTGCGAGCCGTAGATGCGGTACGGGAATCGCGTGTCCGTCACGACGTGGTACATCTCGGCCGTCGGCTGGTTGTAGATCGTGGACCACGTCTCGCCGCCGTTGAACGTGACCGTGGCGCCGCCGTCGTTCCCCTCGATCATCCGCTTCGGATCCTTCGGATCGATCCACAGGTCGTGGTTGTCGCCGTGAGGGATCTCGAACTGCTGGTACGTCTTGCCGCCGTCGATGGACCGCCACGCATCGACGTTGAGGACCCACGTCGTGTCCGCGTCCTGCGGGTCGACGAAGATGTGCGTGTAGTACCAGGCGCGCTGGCGCATGTTGCGGTCATCGCACAGCTTCGTCCACGACGCGCCGCCGTCGTCCGACCGGTACACCGCGCCGTCCGCCGCTTCGATCAGCGCGTAGACGCGGTCCGGCCGGGACGGCGCGATCGCGACGCCGATCTTGCCGAGGACGCCTTTCGGCAGCCCGGGGTTCCGCGTGATCTCCGTCCAGGTGTCGCCGCCGTCGGTCGTCTTGAAGATCCCGCTGCCGGGGCCACCGCTCGTCATCGTGTGCGGCAGGCGCACGGTCTCCCACAGCGCCGCGTACACGATCCGCGGATTGCCCGGATCCATGGTGAGGTCGATCGCGCCGGTGCGGTCGTCGCGGAAGAGCACGCGCTGCCAGCTGGCGCCGCCGTCGCGTGACCGGAACACGCCGCGCTCCTTGTTCGGTCCGTGCGCGTGCCCGAGCGCCGCGACGTAGACCGTATCGGGATCGCGAGGGTCGATGCAGACGGTCGAGATGTTCCGCGTCTCGACGAGGCCGACGTTGCGCCACGTACGTCCGCCGTCGGTCGACCTGTGCACGCCGTCCCCGTGCGAGACGTTCTCGCGGATGCACGACTCGCCCATGCCGGCGTAGATGACGTTCGGGTCGCTCGCCGCCACCGCCAGGGCGCCGACCGAGGCGCGCTTGAAGAACTTGTCCGAGACGTTCCTCCAGAACCGGCCACCGTCCGTCGTCTTCCAGACACCGCCGCCCGTGGAGCCGAAGTAGAAGGTCAGCCGGTCCGTCGGGTCCCCCGCCACCGCGCCCACCCGGCCCCCGCGGAACGGACCGACGAGGCGGAACTCGAGCTTCGCGAACGGGTCGACCTGAGCTCCGGGGCCACGCTGGGCGCGGGCGGGGCTCGTACGTCGCGGCGAGACGCGGCGCGTACGAGCCTCGGAACGGCCGGAACGACGGGCGGCTGGCATGGCGGACCCTCCCCCTGTTTCGTCGGCCGAAGGCTACCCCGCTGCGCGGGCCGGCGTCGTCGCGCTAGTCTTCTGCGCCATGACGAAGGTGCGCTCGCTCATCACCCCGTCCCTGGCGGTCGACACGGCCACGCTCGGCAGTGCGCTCGTGATCGCGGAGCAGCTCTACAGGTTCCACAGCTTCACGCTCGAGGCGCTCGCGTTCCTCGCCACCTGGTACTCCCTGCGGAAGATCGCGACCTTCTTCCTCCCGCGCCACTGACCTCGACCCCTCGCGGCCATCCGCACGGTGGCCGGCGGCCCGGCGTCCCGCCGCAGGGCCGCCGAGCGCGGATCCGCTGAGCGAACGGGAGCGCCAGGTGCTCGAGCTCGTGGCGCAGGGCTATGTCGATCACGAGATGGCCGAGCGGCTGAGTGCTCAGCGTGAAGACCGCGG
>JACPEQ010000042.1 GCA_016183435.1 Chloroflexota bacterium | reverse complement strand
TTCAGCTCGGCGTCGGTGGACCGGGTCGCGGAGTCGTTCGAGGAGGAGCTGCTCGCGCTGGTGCGCTACGCGGAGGCCGACGTGCGCATCCGCCGGGTCGGTGGCGAGATCCAGCGCACCGCGCGCCGAGTGAACGCGCTGCGCTACGCGGTCATCCCCGCGCTCGATCGCGAGGTCCGGCGCATCGCCGCCGTGCTGCGCGAGCAGGAGCGCGAGGGGCACACCCAGCTGAAGCACCTGAAGCGCCGCGGCGGCGCGACCGCTGCTCCGCTCAGAGCTGCATGAGGACGGGGACCACCATCGGGCGGCGCTTCGTGCGCTCGTACAGGTACCTGCTCACCGTCCCGTGGATCTCGTCGCGCAGCGCGGCCACCTCGGCGAGGTGGTCGCCCGTCTGCGCCTCGGCGAGCCCCTCGAGGATCCGCTGCTTCGCGCCCTCGATGAGCTCGGCGGAGTCCTCCTCGGGGACGAAGCCTTTCGTGACGATGTCCGGGCCGGCCACGACGCGGCCGGTGTTGCGGTCGATGGACGCCACGATCATGAAGATCCCGTCGCTGCCGATCGACCAGCGGTCGCGCATCACCGACTGGCTGACGTCCCCCACCCCGAGCCCGTCCACGTAGACCTGGCCGACGGGGACCTTGTCGGCGACGCGCGCGCCGCGCTCGCCGATCTCGACGACGTCGCCGTTCGTGATCACGAACGCCTTCTCCGGCGCGACGCCGAGGTCCAGCGCGATGCGCGCGTGGCGCACGAGCATCCGGTACTCGCCGTGGATCGGGATGAAGTGGACGGGCCGCAGGATGTTCAGCATGAGCTTGAGCTCTTCCTGGCTCGCGTGCCCGGACACGTGCGGGCGCGTATTGGCCTCGTAGATGACCTCCGCGCCGAGCTTGAAGAGGTTGTCCACGGTGCGGCTGACGAGCTCTTCGTTGCCGGGGATGGGGCTCGAGGACATGACGACCGTGTCGCCGTCCTTCACGACGACGTGCCGGTGGTCGCCGAGGGCCATGCGCGAGAGCGCGCTGGTCGGCTCGCCCTGACTGCCCGTCGTGATGATCGAGATCTCGTTGTCGGGGACCTTCGCGATCTCATTCGGGTGCACCAGCGCACCCGCGGGGACGTCGAGGTAGCCGAGCTCGCGCGCGGTCCGCGTGTAGTTCTCCATCGAGCGGCCGATGATCGCCGTCTTGCGGCCCCAGGCCGCGGCGATGTCGACGATCTGCTTGATGCGCGAGATGTTCGACGCGAACGTCGTCGTGATGACGCGGCCCGGCGCGCGGGACATGATCCCCTCGAGGATCTCGCCGACGTGCCGCTCGGAGGGCGTGTAGCCGGCGTTCTCGGCGCGCGTCGAGTCGGAGAGCAGCAGCAGCACGCCTTTCGCGGCGATCGCGGCCAGGCGCGCGAAGTCCGTCTGCTTCCCGTCGACCGGCGTGTGGTCGAACTTCCAGTCACCGGAGTGGACGATCGTCCCGAAGGCGCTCTCGATGGTGAACCCCACCGCGTCCGGGATGCTGTGGCAGACGGTGTAGCTGTCGCAGGCCGCGTTGCCTACCTGGAACGGTGTGCCCGGCGCGATCTCCCGCAGGTCGGCTCGCTCCGCGAGGCGGTGCTCCTTCAGCTTGCTGCGCAGCAGGCCGAGCGTGAGCTTCGTGCCGTAGATCGGCAGATCGGGCAGGTCGCGCATGAGATAGGGGAGTCCCCCCACGTGGTCCTCGTGCCCATGGGTCAGCAGGACGCCACGGACGCGCGACCTTCGCTCGCGCAGGTAACGGAAGTCGGGGATGACGAGGTCGATCCCGAGCATCTCCTCGTCGGGGAACATGAGGCCGCTGTCGACGACGAGGATGTCGTCGCCGAGCTCAAGCGCGAGCATGTTCTTCCCGATCTCGCCGACGCCGCCGAGCGGGACGATGCGGATAGGACTAGCCACTAGCCACCGAACAGCGTCATCTGGGCCGCCGGCTTGGGCGCTTCGGGCGCCACGGCGGGACCGGTCGCGATGAAGATCGCGAGAGCGGCGAAGTCGGCCACCATCGCGGGACGGAGCGACGGCGACCGCAGGGCCGCCGCCGGATGGAACATCGGGAAGACGGTCACGCCGTCCACGACGCGCGGCTTGCCGTGGATGCGCGAGATGGACTCACCGGGCAGCCACTTCCCCATCGCGAAGCGGCCGAGCGTGACGACCACCCGCGGGCGTAGCGCGGCGAGCTGCTTCGCGGTCCACACCTCGCAGGCCGCGATCTCCGCGGGGAGCGGGTCGCGGTTCTCGGGCGGCCGGTGCCGGACGACATTGGTGATGAAGACCTTCGTGCGGTCGAGGCCGATCCCGGCGAGGAGCTCGTCGAGGAGCTGCCCCGCGGCGCCGACGAACGGGCGTCCCTGCTGGTCCTCGTTGAAGCCCGGCGCCTCGCCCAGGAAGAGGATCCCGCTCTCGGCGCTCCCCTCGCCCGGGACGCCCTGCTTGGCGGTCCTCCAGAGAGGACAGGCCCGGCACTCGCGCACCTCGGTGGCGATGGCGGCGAGCGCTTCGCTCATGCGCTGGCCATTATCCGCGTTAGGCCGCCGGTGCCCTGCGCGCCAGGTACAGCACGTCGGTGTACGGCCGGCGGCGCATCTCGATCACCTCCGCCCTGAACCCCGCGCGCTCGAGCATCGCGAGCGCGGTCTCCCGCGACGGGAAGTGGAACCGCCGGTGCCGCCCGCGCGTGAAGCCGAGGCTGACCGAGATGGTCTCCTGCAGGTAAGTGAGCGCGTAGCGCGGATCGATCCGCGCCTCCTGCGTCCAGACGATCAGCGGCGCGCCTTCGTTCAGCGCGGCGGCCGCGCCCTTCAGGACGCGCTCCTGGTCCTCTGGGGTCATCAGGTAGAGGACATCGACGATCGTGATCGCGTCGCACCGCGGCGGCGGCACCGAGACGATGTCGGCGACCTCGAACCGCAGGTTCTCCCGGCCAGCGACCGTGCCGCGAGCGACCCCGATCTTGCGGTCGTCGTGATCCAGCCCGAGCACCCGCCGCATGGGACTCGACTCCACGAGCAGGTTCGCGAACAGCCCGTGGCCGCACCCCAGGTCGACGATGAAGCCGTGACGCGGCACGTACTCCTCGACGCGCGCCATGTCGGCGAGGAACGCGCGCCCGTGCACGAACATCCGCGCGAAGAAGGGCGCGCCGCGGTATCGGTGCACGGCTCGCTCGAGCGCCGCCGTGGTCGTGGAGCCCGGCACTATCCCTCGCAGGGGGGCTGCGCCCCCCTTCCACCCCCCATCACGCCGGTCTCACCGGTAGCCGCCAGCGCACGATGTCGTCGCCGAGCGCCTGACGCAGGAGCGGGTCGGTGAGCAGCGCGAGGTCGCGCGCGCGGAGCGTGGCGATCCGGTCGTTCGGATCCCCCTCGGCCGGGCCCGGGTGCGTCACGACCTCCACCACGCCCTCCAGTGTGGCGAGGAGCCCGACCCACGCGGGATCGGCCGGCGGACGGCGGAACGTGAGATCGACGAGCCGGTCGTTGCCCGGCACCGTGCGGAGGAAGGAGAAGCTCGCCGCGGTCGCGAGGCCGAGCGCGGTGCCCTTCCATCCACGCGGCCCGCCGAGCGGCCACGCGCGGCGCAGCCACCGCACCCTCTGCTCGCGCGCGATCCCACCCACGACGCGCGCGACGAGCGGGAAGAGGTGGGTGTGCTGGTGGGAGTCCCAGGCCAGTGCCGGCGTCCCGAGGTCGCGGGCGCGGGACGCCTGCGCACGGACCTCGGTCGCGATCTCGGCGACGCGGACGCGCCCGGTGGCGACGCGCGCGAAGAGCCGGGCCAGTCCGAGGAAGGCCCCGTCGTCGTCGACGAGCGTCGGCACGTCGGAGGGGTCCGAGACCGGCGTTCCCTCGACGAGGTCCAGGTGCAGCCCGACCTCGAGGCCGCGCTCGGCGCGTGCGAGCTCGGCCGCCTCGGGCGCGCGCGGGAAGGTCACGAGGAGCGACGTCGACCGCACGACCCCGTCGCGGTATGCGGCGAGGATCGCCCGGTCGACGCCCCGGCTGTACCCGAGGTCGTCAGCGGTGACGACGAGGCCGGTCCGGGGCTTGCGCCCTCCCAGGCCCGCGCCCTAGTCGCGGGGCGGCCCGCTGCGGCGCGGGCCGCCGAAGCCGCCGGGACCACCCGGGCCGCGGCGGAACCCGCCGGGTGGCCCTCGGCGCTCGCCGCCGTCCCCGCCCTCGCGTGTGCGGTAGCGATCGCGCTCGGCGCGCTGACGCTCCTCGTAGGCCCGCGTGCCCTCTTCGCCGACGCTGCGCATCGAGAGGTTCACGCGTCCCTGGCGGTCGACCTCGGCGACCTTGACCTTCACCGCATCCCCGACCTTGACCACGTCCTCGACGCGGTTCACACGCTCCCCCGGGAGCTCGGAGACGCGGACGAGGCCCTCCTTGCCCGGGAGGTACTCCACGAACGCGCCGATCGACATGATCCGCGTCACCTTGCCGTCGTAGACCTCGCCGACCTCCGGCTCCTTCGTGAGCCCGAGGATCATCTGCTTCGCCCTCTCGCGACCTTCCGCCTTCGCGCCGGTGATGCGGACGGTGCCGTCGTCCTCGACCTCGATGTTGGAGTCGCTCTCGGACTGGATGGCCCGGATCATCTTGCCGCCGGGGCCGATGACCTCGCGGATCTTGTCCGGGTGGATCTTGATGGTCTCGATGCGCGGGGCCCAGTGGCTGAGCTCCGCGCGCGGCCGGTCGATGACGCGCCGCATGGTCTCGAGGATCGTCATGCGCGCCTCGCGTGCCTGCCTGATCGCGCCGCGGACGACCTCCTTCGTGAGCCCATGGATCTTGATGTCGAGCTGGATGCCGGTGATGCCCTTCTCGGAGCCGGCCACCTTGAAGTCCATGTCGCCGTAGTTGTCCTCCATGCCCTGGATGTCGGTGAGCAGGCGGAAGTCATCGCCCTCCCGGGCCCCCCCGGGAGGATCGGCGGTCACCAGGCCGATGGAGATGCCTGCGATCATGGCCTTGATCGGCACGCCGGCGTCCATGAGCGACAGCGTCGAGCCGCACGTGGACGCCATCGACGTCGAGCCGTTCGAGGAGAAGGTCTCGCTCACGACACGGATCGTGTAGGGGAACTCCTCCTTGGTCGGGATCACCGGCACGA
The DNA here is from genome assembly GCA_016183435.1 of Chloroflexota bacterium. Taxonomy (GTDB): domain Bacteria; phylum Chloroflexota; class Limnocylindria; order P2-11E; family P2-11E; genus JACPOT01. The sequence continues at coordinate 37,031 of JACPEQ010000042.1, read as the reverse complement.
GGGCGCGCTCCGCGAGCGCGCCGTGTCCGATCTCGCGGCGGCCCGCACCACGGAGCGGCCGGACCTCGCCGACGGAGAACGGCGGGAAGTTGTAGTGGTGCATGTATCGCTTGGAGTCGACCGGGGAGAGCGTGTCGATGATCTGCTCGTCCGCGGTCGGGCCCAGCGTCGTCACCGACAGGATCTGCGTCTGCCCGCGCTTGAAGAGCGCGGAGCCGTGCGTGCGCGGCAGGAGACCGACCTCGATGTCGAGCTGCCGGATGTCCGTGAGGCCGCGCCCGTCCGGACGGATGCCCTCCTCGAGGATCGCGCGCCGGACCTCGTTCTTCAGAAGGGCGTCGAACGTGAGCGCCACGTCGGCCTCGCTGATGTCGCCGTCGGCGGTCGCGAGCGCGGCGACGGCCTCTCGACGGACCTCGTCGAGCCCCGCCTCGCGCTGTGCCTTGTCGGGATGGCGGACCTTCGCGCGGATGCGGTCCGCGAGGTATCGAGTGATGCGCGAGTCCTTCCCGGCCTCGACCTTCTCGGGGATCCACTGGATCTTCGGCTTGCCGACCAGGCGCACGAGCTCTTCCTGCACGTCGATCGTGGCGGCGATGCCCGCCTGTGCCAGCTCGATGGCCTCGATCATGCGATCCTCGGGCACTTCGTTCGCGCCGGCCTCGAGCATCATCACCCGGTCGCGCGTCCCCGCGACGACGAGGTCCATCTCGCTCTGCTCCATCTGCGGGATGGTCGGGTTCAGCGTGAGCTTGCCGTTGACCGTGCCCACGCGAACGCACCCGATCGGCCCGCCGAACGGCGCCGGCGAGATCGCCAGCGCGGCGGACGCGGCGTTCACCGCGAGGACGTCGGGGTCGTGCTCCTGATCCGCGGAGAGCGCGTAGATGACGATCTGGGTGTCGTTGCGGAAGCCCTTCGGGAAGAGCGGGCGGATCGGGCGGTCGGCGAGCCGGGCGGTGAGGACCGCCTCCTCGGAGGGACGGCCCTCGCGCCGCGGGAAGGATCCGGGGATCTTGCCGGCCGCATAGAGGCGCTCCTCGAAGTCGACGGTGAGCGGGAAGAAGTCGATACCGGGGCGGACGGTGGCGGAGACCGAGGCCGCGGCGAAGACGACCGTGTCGCCGTACTGGATGGTGACCGCACCGCCGGCCTGCTCTGCGTACTTCCCGGTCTCGAGCACAAAGAGCTTCCCGTTGATGGTGGTCTGCGTCTTGGTGATGGGCATGAGCTACCTGGGCGGGTGTCGCCCCCTACTGGTTCACCGACGCAGTTCGAGCCGCGCGATGACGTCCTGGTATCGCTCCGGGCTCTTCCTGTGAAGGTAAGCGAGCAGGCGCCGACGCTGGCCGACCATCTGAAGCAGCCCGCGGCGTCCGGCGGAGTCGTGCTTCGCCTGCCGCAGGTGCTCGGTGAGGTGCTTGATGCGTTCGGTGAGGACGGCGATCTGGACCTCCGGCGAGCCTGTGTCCTTGTCGTGCTGCCGGAATCCCTGGATCACGTCGCTCTTGGGTCGGAGCGGCACCCGTCGTTCCTTTCTCTCTATTCCTAGATGTCGTTTCTCAGGCAGAAGTGTACTTGATCTTCCCGGCGGTCGCCTTTCAGGCGCCGCCTCTGGCCGCGGGCGCCAGCGCCTGCCTCGTCGCCTCCACGTCCCGGGCGATCTGCTCGACGAGCGCTTCGGGGGTCTCGAACCGCAGCTCGTCGCGGAGGCGCTCCACGAAGGTCATCTCCACGTCCTCGCCGTAGAGGTCGGCCGAGAGATCGAGGATGAACGACTCGAGCACCCGCTCGCCTGCCCCGAACGTCGGCCGCACGCCCAGGCTCGTGGCTGCCGGGCGGCGTTCCGAGCCCACTACGACCCACGTCGCGTAGATGCCGTCGCGCGGCAGCAGGCGCTCCGGGGGCGTCGCCACGTTGATCGTCGGATAGCCCAGTGCTCGCCCGCGCTTGTCGCCGTGCGCGATCCGCCCGCGAACGGCGTATGGCCGGCCGAGCAGCTCCGCCGCACCCTTCACGTCACCGGCGACGAGCAGGTTGCGGATCCGCGTCGAGCTGATGACCGTACCGTCCGCCATGACCGGGGCGATCACCTCGACCGTCCAGCCTCGTTCGCCGCCGAGGTGCCGCAGCAGCGCGACGTCCCCCTCGCGCTGATGACCGAAATGGAAATCCGGGCCGACCACGATCCGGCGTACGTCCCCCGCCGCGGCGAGCCGCGAGACGAACTCGCGCGCCGGTATCCCCAGGAACGACGCGCTCGACGGGAAGAGCACGACCGCCTCCGCTCCCGCGCGTGCCAGCAGCTCCGCGCGCTCCGCCGCATCGGTGAGCGCCGAGGGAGGCGCGCCGGGGGCGAGCACCTGGATCGGCAGCGGGTCGAACGTCGCCGCGATGGGCAGCGCGCCGTCGCGCTCTGCGGCGGTGCGCAGCACCACGATGAGCTGCTGATGGCCGCGGTGCACGCCGTCGAAGACGCCGATGGCGAGGTGCAGCGGGCCGGCCGGCCACGCATCGAACCCATGGAGGACGCGCATCCCGGAGAGCCTACGTGCTGCGCTGGGGTGTGCTACGCGGTGGGCGGCTCGGGGTCGTTGATGGTGACGGGTGCCATGGCCGCGACCGCCGGAACGGGTGCCGCGGGGCGGCGCAGCGGGATCCGCTCGAGGAGCCGCGGCAGGAGGTGCGGCCGCAGGAACGGGATCGGCGATGCGACGGCGATGATGAAGCCGAGATGGTTTCCGTGGAGATAGCGACCGAAGAACACGAACGCCATGAGCGTGACCGCGTAGCCGAGGAGCATCGTCGCGATGTGCGGGTCGCGCCGCAGCCGCCGCAGCGACCACACGATGAGCGGAAGCCCTGCCGCGAGCTGGAACGCGGCGAACGGGAAGTCCTGCTGCGGATACGAGATCACGCCGAGCCCGCGCAGGATCGCCGAGAAACCCATGCCGGACACGGGGTACGACCATGCGGCGCCCCCCGCGTTGTACGCGACGACGTCGTCCCAGAGGGCGCCGAAGTCGTTCAGCAGGAACGGCGTGAAGGTCACCGCGAGCACGAAGGCACCCGCCCAGGTCGCCCGCGCGAGCCGCGCGAGGCGCGCGCCGAGCGGCGGCGAGCCGTCCGACCAGAAGAGGTATGCGATCACGAAGAGCAGCAGCGGAGCCGCGTGCAGCTTCGACGCGGCGGCGACCGCGATCGCGAGGAATGCGAGCGTGCGTCGCTCGCGCACGAGCAGCGCGACCCCAATGAAGATGAAGAGCAGGACGAAGAAGTCGTTGCGGCCCTCGGCGACGAACGGGAAGAGCTGCGGATGCAGGACGACGACGGCCGCGAGTGAGAGGCGGTACGCCAGCGTCCGGACGCGGTCCGCGCTCGCCGGGATCACCAGCGGGACGATCGCGACCGTCGCCAGGAACGCCGGCAGGTAGAGGTAGCGCTGGTCGAACACGAGGCCGAGGCGATCGAAGGCGACGACGAACGGCACCGTGATCAGGAACATCGCTGGGAAGTACGTCAGGTGGTAGAGCGCGGGGTTGTTGATCATCGGCCAGTAGAACAGCGGCGTGTCCAGGTAGTCCGCGACGTACGGGTTCTGGCCGGCAACGAGCCAGTAGAACAGCGGCGTGTCCAGGTAGTCCGCGACGTACGGGTTCTGGCCGGCAACGAGCTTGCGCGCCGCCTCCTCGATCATGATCGCCCCGTCGTGCACGTACGTGTACGGCTTCCCCGTCTCGCGGAGGACGACCGCGGCGACGGTCGGGATCACCACGAAGAACGTGACGATCGCGGCGAAGTGGACGATCCGGCCGCGCGAACTGAAGCGCACCCCGAGCCGGTGATCGCGGAGCGGGTACGTCGCCGCGAGCAGGCCGCAGACGAGCAGCCACGCCGGGCCCCAGAGGCCCGGGAAGAGCTGCCACAGCGGCGCGTCGCGCGACGCCTGCACGATCGTGTGGTTGCCGAAGAGCAGTACCCAGTCAAGGAGGGCGACCGCGCCGACGACCTTCGCGTCGAGCGACAGAGCGCTCAACCCTTTCACGCGGCCTCCCATGCCCCGAGCAGCTCGCCCGCGGGGGCGCTGCGGAAGCGTTGGTCGAGATCGAGGAGGCGATCGTCCGCGGGACGGAGCAGGGCCGTCGCCTCATCCGCGTTCGCCGCACGGAGCCTGCCGACGTCCGCCGCCCGATCGACGGTGAGCGCGCCGACCGCGAGCCGCCGGAGCGCGCCGAGGTGCGCGGCGGAGCCCAGGCTGCGCCCGATGTCGCGCGCGAGCGAGCGGACGTAGGTGCCCGAGCCGCAGACGATGAGGAGCCGCAGCTGCGGCGGCGCCCACGACGCGATCGCCAGCCGCTCCACGCGTACGGTGCGCGGCTCCAGGCGCACCTCCGTGCCGGAGCGCGCGATGGCGTACGCCCGGCGCCCCTCGACCTTCACGGCCGAGCGGTCAGGCGGCACCTGCGAGATCTCGCCGCGGAACGGCCGCAGCGCGGCGTCGAGATCTCCCACGCCGAGCGACGGGACGGCGGCCTCGCGCCGCGCGGGACCCTCCCGGTCATCGGTCGTGGTCTCCATGCCGAAGCGCACAGCCGCGGCGTACACCTTCGGTGCCGAGTGCAGCCGGTCCACGTACTTGGTCGCGGGACCGACGAGGATCGGCAGGACACCGGTCGCGAGCGGATCCAGCGTGCCACCGTGGCCGACGCGCTTCGTCCCGAGGATCCGCCGCATCACCGCCACGACGTCATGCGAGGTCCACCCGCTCGGCTTGTCGACGGCGAGCACCCCCGCGACGGCCTCAGCCGTCGGGGTGCTCCTCTGATCCCGCCGGGGGGACCCCGCGCTCGCGCGCTTCGCGCAGGAGGGTCGCGATCCGCGCGGCCCGTTCGGCGGAGCGGTCCTCGACGAACACGAGGTCGGGGACGTAGCGCAGCTCCGTCCGCTCGCCGATGACCTTGCGGAGGTGGCGCCTCGCGCGCTCGAGCGCCGCCATCGCCTCGCGACCCTCTGCCTCGTCCCCGAGGATGCTCACGTGCACGCGCGCGGTGCGCAGATCCGGCGTGGTCTCGACGGCGGTGACGGTCGCGAACGAGATCCGCGGGTCGTTCAGCTCCTCGCTGATGACCTGCCCGAGCTCGCGCTGGAGCAGCGCGTTGACGCGGTCGGTGCGCTTGTACGGCATCAAGCTCGATCCCGTGGCCTGCGGCCCGGGACACGCTCAGGGCTGGTCGACTCGCTCCTCGCGGCAAAGCCGCTCGTCGCGCGATCCAACACCTCTGATCATCCCCGCGGCTTCGCCTGGATGACGTACGCCTCGATGATGTCGCCCACCGCGACGTCGTTGGTGCCGTCGAGCACGATGCCGCACTCGAGGCCGGCGTTCACCTCGCGCGCGTCGTCCTTGAAGCGCTTGAGGGAGCCGAGACGCCCGTCGAAGACCGGCACACCGCCCCGGATGAGGCGGGCCTGCGCCGCCCGGCGGATCACGCCGTCGACCACCATGCAGCCGGCGATCGTCGTCTTGCCCGCGGTGAACGTCTGCCGCACCTCGGCGTGTCCGATGACCTGCTCGACCATCTCCGGCTCGAGCATCCCGAGGAGCGCCTTCTGCACGTCATCGAGCAGCTCGTAGATGACCTTGTACGACCGCACCTCCACGCCCGTGGAGTCGGCCACGCGCTTCGCCGGCGCATCGAGCTTGTTGTTGAACCCGACGATCACCGCGTTGGACGCGGCCGCCAGGGTCACGTCCGACTCGGTGACGTCGCCGACGCCGCTGTGGATCACGTTCAGGCCGACCTCGTCCTGCGGCAGCTTCGCGAGCGATCCACGGATCGCCTCCAGCGACCCCTGCACGTCGGCCTTGAGGACGATCTTCAGCTCCTTCGTCTTGCCTTCCTTGGCCTGCGCGAACATCTCGTCGAGCGTGGCGGGCCGCTCACCCGCGGCGCCCTCGGCGCGGCGGCGCTGCTCCTCCTCGGCCGCTGCCTTCGCCGTCTTCTCGTCCGGGGCCACGCGCAGCACGTCACCGGCCTCGGGGACCCTCGGGAGGCCGAGGATCTCCACGGGCCGTGAGGGCTCGGCGCGGTTGATGGTCTTGCCTCGGTCATCGACCATCGCGCGGACGCGTCCGTAGGTCGTCCCCACGACGACCTGATCGCCGCGCTCGAGCGTGCCGGTGCGCACGAGGATCGTCGCGACCGGACCGCGGCCGCTTTCCAGGTGCGCCTCGACGACGTTCCCGATGGCGGCGCGCTCGGGGTCGGCCTTCAGGTCTCGGACGTCCGCGACGAGCACGATCACGTCGAGGAGGTCCTCGAGGCCCTGCTTCGTCCGCGCGGACACCGGCACGAGCGGTACGTCGCCGCCGTACTCCTCGATCGTCACGCCCTGCTCCGCGAGCTGGCCCTTGACGCGCTCGGGGTCGGCGTCGCTCTTGTCGATCTTGTTCAGCGCGACGACGATCGGGACCTCGGCAGCCTTCGCGTGCGAGATCGCCTCGATCGTCTGCGGCTGCACGCCGTCGTCCGCCGCCACGACGAGGACAGCGATGTCGGTGATGGACGCGCCGCGTGCGCGCATCGCCGTGAACGCCTGATGCCCGGGCGTGTCGATCCACGTGACCTTGCGGCCCTTGTGCTCGATCTGGTACGCGCCGATGTGCTGCGTGATCCCGCCCGACTCGCGCGCGGTGATGTTCGTCTGCCGCACGGCGTCGAGCAGGCTCGTCTTGCCGTGGTCGACGTGGCCGAGCACGGTGACGACCGGCGCGCGCTCGCGCAGGCGCGCGGGGTCGTCGTCGGTCCAGAGGATCTTCTGCGCGGCGGGAGCGGGCTCCTCGGCGATCTCCGGTCCGGTCTCCTCGGCCGCCACCTGCTCGGGCACGACCTCGAAGCCGAGCTCCGTCGCGACGAGCACGGCGGTGTCGTAGTCGATCGTCTCGTTCTTCGTGGCCATCAGGCCCATGTTCACGAGCGCCCGGATGACGTCGACGACGGACACGTCGAACGCCTTGGCCAGATCCTCGACGCGGATCTGGCGCGGCAGCACGACCGGCGCGGCCCCCTCCGGCGCCAGCGCCACGACGGGCGCGGCCTGTGGGGGCGGCGGCGGCGGGGCGCCGCGGTCCGACCTGCGCCTGGGGCGCGGGCCGCGCGGCGGCGGGAATCGTCGCGGTCGTGCTTTCGGCATCTAGCCTGCTCCTCGCGGGGGCGTCACCCGCGACCCCCGCTTGCTACGTTCCTTCATCGCTGTCTCGAGCTCGCCGCGGAGCCGCTCTCGCGTGGCTGGATCGATCGTCGTCGCGAGGGACCGGGCCAGCGACCCCTCCGCAAGGCCGCGCTCGAGGCACGCCGTGTCGGAACAAAGGTACGCCCCCCGGCCCGATGCCTTCCCGCGAAGGTCCACCGACAGCTCACCCGAGCCCGCGGCACGCACGACCCGCACGAGCTCGCGCTTGGCACGCTCGGTCCGGCAGGCCACGCACGTCCGCTGCGGCAGCGGGCGCGCCCGGCTACCGGCGATCGCGCCTCTTCTTCCCGCCGAGGAGCGCGCGGTCCTCGTCCTCGAGCGCGGACTCGTCGGCGAGCGCGGACTCCGCCTCGGCCTCGACGACGAGGTCCTGGCGGATGCCGTCCTCGTCGACCTCGACCACGGGGGCCTCGGCCTCGACCGGCTCCGCCTCGGGCTCGGGCGGGGTCTCCATCTCGGCCGCGACCTCCGACTCGCTGCGGATGTCGATCCGCCAGCCGGTCAGCTTCGCGGCGAGCTTCGCGTTGATGCCCTCCTTGCCGATCGCCAGTGAGAGGTAGCGGTCCGGGACGACGACATACGCCGTCTTCTCCTCCGCCACGCAGTCCACGCGCACCACCGGCGCCGGTGAGAGCGCGTTGCCGACGTACCTCTGCGAGTCGTCGTCGTGCTGCACGACCTCGATGCGCTCGCCACCGAGCTCGTTCGAGATCGCCTGCACGCGCAGGCCGCGCTGGCCCACGCACGCGCCCACAGGGTCGAGTCCCGCCTGGCGCGAGCGGACCGCGATCTTCGTGCGCGCGCCCGGCTCACGGGCGATGCCCATGATCTCGACCTGTCCGTGATATATCTCGGGCACCTCGAGCTCGAACAGACGCTTCACCAGCCCCTTGTGCGCGCGGCTGACCATGATCTGCGGGCCGTGGATCGAGCGCCGGACCTCGACGATGAGCACCTTGCGATGCTGTCCGACGAAGTACCGCTCGTGCGGGGCCTGCTCGGACCGCGGCAGGATGGCCTTCGCCTTCCCGAGGTCCATGATCGCGGCGCCGGCGTCGAACCGGTCGATGACGCCGTTGATGATGTCGCCCTCGCGGTCGGCGTACTCGGCGAACACCTGCTCGCGCTCCGCCTCGCGCAGGAACTGCTGGATCATCTGCTTCGCGGTCTGCGCGCCGATGCGGCCGAGCGCCGCAGCCGACTCCTCGAACGGGATGATGTCGCCGAGCTGCGCGTCGGCCTTCAGCTTCTTCGCCGTGTCGACCTGGATCTGGGACTTCGGGTCCTCGACCTTCTCGACGACGGTCTTGAGCAGGAAGATCTTGAACGCGCCGGTCTGGACGTCGACCTTGACGTCGAGGTGCTCCTCGTCGCCGTAGGCGCGCTTGATCGCGCGGGCGATGATGTCGCTGACGACCTCCTTGGGGAGGCCCTTCTCCGCGGAGAGCTGTGCGAGACCGGTCACGAGCTCACGGTTCATGTCGCACGCTCCCCTTCCTTCATTTCTGCTCAGGCGACAAAAAAAGTGGGGGTCGACCCACTTTCAGGCGCCCGAAGACCGCGGGCGAGCCCCGCGGGTAACGACAACTATAGCACTCGAACGGCCTTCCGAAGGGCCGACCGGACCCGTTCCTCGGTGCTGCACCGCTCGCCGGAGGCACGCCGCGGAGCGCGGTCGCGGCCTCTGACGGCGTGTAGCCGAGCGCCTGGAGCGCCGCGGCGGCCTCGTCCGCGAGCGCGCCGTCTCCCGACCGCGATCCTGAGCACGGTCACGGGCGCACTACAGCGGCGACCCCCGGCGCAAGACCACGTTGACTGCTGTGGTGGAGGATCAGTGTTGCGTGCCGCATCTTCGGTGCAGCGGGTCGGCTGCGCACGATCGAGCTCTCGGAGGCTGCGCGAGCGGTGAAAGTCATGAGGCTCGACCATGCTGAACCCGAGCCAGGATCGGCGTAGCAGAGTTCCGAGGCGGCCGGTAGGACCGCTATACTGACCGTATGACCATTAAGGTGACCGCCACGGAAGCGAAGGCGAAGATCCTGTCGCTGCTCGACGACGTATCGGCCGGCCAGGAGGTCGAGATCACGAAGCACGGGCGCATCGTCGCGCGTCTCGTGCCGGCGACGGGGTCGCACGCCCTCAGGGACTCGCTCAAGGGCATCGCCATGACCGCCGCGAAGGAGGAGGATCTCTACAGCACCGGAGTGAAGTGGAACGTTGAGCGCCGTCGTCCTCGATAGCCACGTCCTCCACTGGTGGTCGGTCGACTCCCGGCGCGTCAGCCCGGCCGCGACCGAGGCCATCACGGGCGCCGATGAGCTGCTCGTCTCGGACATCACCTGGTGGGAGCTGGCGTGGCTCGCGACCCACGAGCGCATCTCGGTGGCCGTCCCCATCGCCTCGTGGCTGGCTCAACTCGCGGCGCAGGTCCGCACGGTCCCAGTCACTCCCGCGATCGCTCTGAGCGCCGCGGCGCTGCCTGCCGCGTTCCCCGGTGATCCTGCCGACCGATTGATCTACGCGACGGCCCTGGAGACCGGCCGCCTTCTGGTGACGAGGGACGAACGCCTCCGGGCCCATCGCGCGCCGCGCCCCGTGACGATCTGGTAGGAGATCGAGGCAGCGCCAAGACCAAGCCGGCGACTAGACCCTGACGGCCTTCCGCAGCGCGAACGTGACCCGTTCCTCCGTGCTCGCCATGCCCGCGGATGGGACGCCGCGCAGCGCGGCGGCGGCCTCCGCGGGGGTGTAGCCGAGCGCCTGGAGCGCAGCGGCCGCCTCGTCCTCGACCGGCGCCGCGGTGGGCAGGCCGCTGTCGCTCACCTTCGCGACCTTCCCGCGCAGATCGACGATGAGGCGCTCGGCCGTCTTCTTCCCCACCCCGGGCGCGCGCGCGAGCGCGGCGGCGTCACCCGCGGCGATCGCCGCGGCGACGTCCACCGCCCGCGACACCGAGAGGATCGCGAGCGCGGCCTTCGGGCCGACGCCGTTCACCGAGATCAGCATCTCGAACAGCGCGAGCTCCTCGCGCGTCCCGAAGCCGAAGAGGAACTGGCCGTCCTCGCGGACGACGTGGTGCGTGAACAGCACGACGTCGTCGCTCTCCGGCTGGCGCGGGACGAAGACCTTGTACCCGACGCCCGCCGTCTCCACGACGAGGTGATCGGTGCCGCGGCCGACGATGCGGCCGCGGACGGTCGCGATCAGGTGCGTCCCTCCGCTTCGGCGACCGCGCTCGCGAAGCGCGAGCGCTGCGCGTGCGTCAGCGCGATCGCGACCGCGTCGGCGACGTTGTCCTGCGAGAGCGGGCGCTCGAGGCGCAGCACCATCGAAAGCATGCGCATCACCTGCTTCTTGTCGGCCGAGCCGTTCCCGGTGACCGCGAGCTTCACCTCCGACGGGGCGTACTCGACGATCTCGAGGCCCGCGCGCGCACCGCAGAGCAGCGCGATGCCGCGCGCCTCGGCCACGACCATCGCCGTCCGCGCGTTCTTGTTGAAGTACAGGCGCTCGAGCGCGAGCGTCGCGGGGTCGTGTGCCCGGATGACGCGGTCGATGGCCTCCGCGATCGACACGAGGCGCTCGGCCGCCGAACCGCGCTGCGGCGTGACGATGAGGTCGCAGACGGCGACCTGGGGCGGCTCGCGGCGGGCGTCGAGGATCGCGTAGCCCATCCCCGTCGTGCCGGGGTCGATCCCGAGGATGACCCCCGCGGTCACGCCGTGACCGTCTGGAGGACTTCCTCTGGGATGTCGAAGTTCGCGTGCACCTGCTGCACGTCGTCGAGCTCCTCGAGCGCCTCGACGAGCCTGATCACCTTCTGGGCCGCGTCCGCATCGACCCGGACGGTGGACGACGCGCGCATCGACAGCTCGGCGGATGATGGCTTGATGCCCGCGGCCTCGAGCGCGCGCTTCACCTTCTCGAAGTCGCGCGGCGCGGTGTACACGACGACCAGGCCCTTGTCGCGCCACACGTCCTCGGCGCCGGCATCGATCGCGGCGAGCTCGATGTCGTCCGCCGTCGTGTCGGTCGCGTCGATCTCGATGACGCCCTTCTGCTCGAAGAGCCACTGCACCGAGCCGGCCTCGCCCAGCTTCCCGTTGTGCCGGCTGAAGGTGGATCGGACCTCGCCGGCGGTCCGATTCCTGTTGTCGGTGGCCGCCTCGACCATCACCGACACACCACCGGGCGCGTAGCCCTCGTAGACGATGCTTTCGAGCTGCGCGCCCTCCCCGCCGCCGGTGCCGCGGTCGATCGCGCGCTGGATGCTGTCCTTCGGCATGTTCACGCCACGGGCCCGGTCGACCGCCAGCCGGAGCCGGAAGTTCGCGTCGGGGTCGCCGCCGCCTTCCTTGGCCGCGATCATGATCTCGCGCGCCATCTTGGTGAACAGGTTGCCCCGCTTGACGTCCGCCGCGCCCTTTTGGCGCTTGATCTGGGACCACTTCGAATGGCCACTCATTTCGGAAGTCTCACGTGCGGAATACTAGCTACCGGGCCGAGGACTCAGATCCGCTGCTGCTCTGCTAGAAAGGTGTGCGATGGCCCTCACCGCTCCCGAGAAGATCCGTAACGTCGCGGTCGTCGGCCATGGTGGATCCGGCAAGACGACGCTCATCGAGACCCTCCTGCACGTGGCCGGCGTCACTACCCGGCTGGGGAAGGTCGATGACGGCACGAGCATCCTGGACACCGACCCCGAGGAGCAGAAGAGGCACATCAGCATCAACGTGAAGGTCGCCGCGCTCACGCACGACGGCACGAAGGTGAACTTCATCGATACGCCGGGGTTCGCCGACTTCGCCGGCGACCAGAAGGCCGGCCTTCGTGTCGCCGACAGCGCGCTCGTCGTGCTCGACGCCTCGGCGGGCATCCAGGTCGGCACGCAGCTCGTGTGGAACGAGCTCGAGCGCACGAAGAAGCCTCGTGTCGCGGTCGTCGCGCGGCTCGACCGCGAGAACGCGGACTTCAACGCGGTCCTCGCGCAGCTGCGTGACGCCTACGGGATCCGCGTCGTCGCGCTGCACGTCCCGATCGGCACGCACCAGGGGTTGGAAGCGACGATCGACCTCCTCCACGGCCAGGTACTGAGAGGGCCGAAGGATCCGATCGCCGAGATGCCCGAGAGCGAGAAGGCGCGCGTCGGCGAGTACCGGCGCCAGCTCGTGGAGGCGATCGTCGAGACGAACGAGGACCTGCTCACGCGCTACCTCGAGGGCAAGGAGATGTCCTACGAGGAGCTCCGCGACGCGCTGCACTCCGCCGTCCGCGATGGCCAGGTCATCCCGGTGATCGCCACGAGCTCGAGCAAGCGCGTGGGGTTCGCCGGCTTGCTCGAGACGGTCGTCGACATGCTCCCCTCCCCGGCGGAGGGCGGGGCGGCCATCGGCAAGAGCACGTCCGGCCAGGAGCTCGCGCGCAAGCCGTCGCACGACGAGAAGCTCTCGGCGCTCGTGTTCAAGACGGTCGCCGACCCGTTCGTCGGCAAGCTGTCGTTCGTGCGCGTGTACTCGGGAGTGCTGCGCGGCAACGCTCCCGTCTTCGACGCGACCGCCGGCGAGCAGGAGCGCGTCGGCCAGATCTTCTTCGTCCGCGGCAAGGAGCAGGAGGTGACGGAGAGCGCCGGCGCCGGCGACATCTGCGCCATCCCGAAGCTGACCGCGTCGAGGACGGGATCGACCCTGTCCGACAAGGACGCCCCCATCCTGTACGACCCGGTCACGTTCCCGCCGGCGGCGTTCAGCGTCGCGATCGAGCCGTCCAGCAAGCAGGACCTCGACAGGCTCTCCACGGCCCTGCACCGCCTCACCGAGGAGGATCCCACGCTGCAGGTGAGGCGGGATGACGCGACGCACGAGACGATCCTCTCGGGCATCGGCGAGTCCAGCATCGACGTGGCGGTCCACAAGCTGAAGGACAAGTTCGGCGTGAGCGTCCTCACGAAGACGCCGCGCGTGCCGTACCGCGAGTCGATCCGCACGAAGGCGTCCGCGCAGGGCCGCTACAAGCGGCAGACCGGCGGCCACGGCCAGTTCGGCGACACCTGGGTCGAGATCGAGCCGCTCCAGCCAGGCTCCGGCGTCGAGTTCGCGACCCGGATCGTCGGCGGCTCCGTGCCCCGCAACTTCTGGCCGGCCGTCGAGAAGGGCATCCGCGAGGCCGCCGAGCGCGGGGTCATCGCGGGCTACCCGCTCTCGGACTTCCGCGCGACGCTCTACGACGGCTCCTTCCACTCGGTCGACTCGAGCGAGATGAGCTTCAAGATCGCCGGCTCCCTGGCGCTCCAGAGCTGCGTGAAGGAAGCCCAGCCGTTCCTGCTGGAGCCGATCATGGAGCTCGAGGTCTTCGTCCCCGAGGACCACATGGGCGACGTGCTGTCCGACCTCAACTCACGCCGCGGACGCGTGCTCGGCATGGACGACGCCGGCGCGGGCATCCGCAGCATCAAGGCGCACGTCCCGATGGCCGAGACCTTCCGCTACGCGACCGACCTGCGCTCCATGACCGGCGGCCGCGGGACGTTCACGTCGACGGTGCTCGGCTACGAGGAGTGCCCGTCGCACATCGCCCAGAAGGTGATCGCGGAGCACGAAGCGGCCAAGGGCGAGGAGACCGCCGCGGCGCACTAGTTCTTCGCGGGGGGCTTCGCCCCCTTCCGCCCCCGGGCTCGACCTGCCCGCTCGCCGACCGTGCCCAGGTCTTTGACGAGCTCCGCCGCCGCGGGGTTGAGATCGATCGCGCGCTGGAACGACGCCTGCGCGGCGTCGGCGTCGCCGCGCTGCCGCGCCAGCAGACCGCGGCCGAAGTGCGCCTCCCAGAGATCGGGCTCGGCAGCGAGCACGCGGTCGAACGCCGCCTCGGCCTCGGCGGCACGCGCGAGCTGGCCGTCCACGGCGATCTTGCCGGCGGTCTCGAGGTCCTTCTCGAGCTCGGGATGCCGCACGCCGAGCAGCAGCCGTCGGGCCGTGGCGGCGACCGGCGCCTCGGCGCCCCCGCGGACGATCCGGCGCAGGCGTGCCGCGGCGACCGCGGGCGCTCCGGCCGCGATCTGGAGCTGAGCGAGCGTGAGGGAGTCCCCGGGACGCAGCGGCTGGAGCGCGTCCGCATGCTCGAAGGCCACGATCGCGCCGTTCAGGTCCCCGCTCGTGCGGCGGACCTCGCCGAGCATGTATTGCAGGCGCCACGACGCCGGCCGCGTCTCGGCCAGCGTCTCGAGCGGCTCGAGCACGAGCGCCTGCTGATCGTTCTCGATCGCCGAGGCGGCCATCAGCAGGATGCGCTCCTCGACGACGGCGGCCGCCGGGTCGGCGTGCGCTGCCAGCGTGTATGCGGCCGCCGCTCGCGCGATCGCCGCGCTGGCACCCTTGGGATCGCTCTCGCGCAGCAGGGTCGCGTCGACCTCGGCGTCCATGCCGACCAGCAGCGTCTCGTAGGCCTGTGAGTTGACGGTGACGGGAGCGGCCAGGTCATGCTCCGCCGTCACGCCGAGCGCCGACGCCAGCCACGTCGCGAGCGCCGGCTCGACCAGGTGCAGCCCGCCCTCCGCGATGTCGCGCGCGAACGTCGCGACCACGTGCCCGCCAGCGTCAACGAGCGCGGCCTCGAGCTTCCCCGCGGTCGGGCTCTCGCGATACGTCCCGGTCAACGCATGGGTGGCGCCGAGCGAGCGCGCGTACCGCGCGGCGAGCGACGCGTCAGGCGTCGACCCGAAGACGAGGTACCCCGCCTGCGAGGAGGTCTCGGGCATCGCCACGAGGATCACGGGCCGGACCTCGAGCGTCTCTTCGCCGGCGAACCGATCCACCAGCCGCCGCGCGATCTGACGCGCCCAGCGGCCGGGACGCTCCGTGTCCTCGTCGGCCCCGCCCTCGACGACGGCGCCGAAGGGCACCACGGCGACGATGGTGCTCTTCGCGGGGGGCGAGCCCCCTTCCATCCGTCTAGGTCCAGCGGATGCGGGCGAAGCTGCGGGGGCCATACCGGACGACCGGCTCTCCGGTCGTGGGCACCGTCGTCGTCAGGTCAGCGGGTACCTCATCGACGCGGACGCCGCGCTGCTCGACGAGACGCTTCGCCGCGCCGCGGCTCGGCTGCAGCTCTGCACGCACGAGCAGGTCGACGATGGGAATGCTGTTCTCGCCGTCGCGCGAGACGGCCTTGATCGGGATCTCATCCGGCGCCTGACGCTCGCGGAACTGCCGCGCGAAGGCGCGTGCCGCGTCTTCCGCCGCCGCGGCCGAGTGGAACTCCGTGACGATCCGACGGGCCAGACGTTCCTTCGCCTCGCGCGGATGGACCTCCTTGCGGCCGAGCGCATCGAGCGTCGCGCGTACCTCGGCCATCGGCATCTCTGTCCCCCACTCGAACCAGTGCGGCATGAGCGCATCGGCGATCGACATCGTCTTGCCGAACATCTCGTTCGGCGGATCGGCGATCCAGACGCCGGTCGCCGGCTTGGACTTGCTCATCTTCTCGCCGTCGAGGCCTTCGAGCAGCTCCACGATGAACACCCACTGCGGGCGCTGGCCGAGCATCTCCTGCAGCTCTCGCCCCGCGAGGATGTTGAACAGCTGATCCGTACCTCCGAGCTCGACGTCCGCCTCGATGGCGACAGAGTCGTATGCCTGGAGCAGCGGGTAGAGGAGATCCTTGATCGGGATCGGGGTCCCGGCCGCCTGTCGCTTGCGGAACTCCTCCCGAGCGAGCATCTGCTGCACGGTGAACCGCGCGGTCAGGTCGATCACGTCGCGCAATCCGAACGTGCCGAACCACTCGTCCTGGAGAACGGTGCGCGTCCCCTCACGCGGCACGATCAGATGGAACTGGTCGAGGTACGTCCTCGCGTTCTCCATCACCTCGTCGCGAGACTTGGTCGGCCGCGTGATGTCCCGGTCGGTCGGATCCCCGATCTGCGTGGTCCAGTCGCCGACGATCAGGACGATCTCGTGTCCCCACTGTGCGAGCTTCTTCAGCTTGCGGAGGCCCACAGCGTGGCCGATGTGGAGGTTCTTCGTCGTCGGATCGAATCCCTGCTTGACACGAAGCTGTCGCTCGCCTGTCCGCAGGCAGCGCTCGAGCTCTTCGCGCACGACCACCTGGGAAACGGCACGCGTGAGGAACTCCTGGAGCTGCTCTTCGTTAGGCCGGAGGACGGGTCCCACCGGGAGTGTTGAAGGCATGGACGAATAGACTATGAGCATCGGAAGGGACAGGTCTCGCGATCACGCGCTGCGGCGCGGACCGTACCGGACGCTGCGGCGCAAGGGCCAGGCCGGCCCGGTCCGCCGCGGCCTCGTGGTCCTCCCGCCATTGGTGGTCGCGCTCCTCCTGGCGCTCGCCGCCGTGCCCGTCGTGGCGGGCGCGATGTGGCTGGCCGACGTCACGCGGGACCTGCCCTCGCCGCAGGACCTCGCAAAGGACCCGCTCGCGCTCTCGACGAAGGTCTACGACCGGTCCGGCACCGAGCTGCTGTACCAGTTCGAGGTCGAGCGCCGGGAGGCCGTGAAGCTCGACGACGTCCCGCAGGTGCTCATCGACGCGACCGTCGCCGCCGAGGACAAGACGTTCTGGACGAACCCCGGCGTCGACGTGCTCGGCATCGCCCGCGCGGCGTACTCGTACGCGCTTGGGCGCTCGACGGGGCAGGGCGGCGCTTCGACCATCACCCAGCAGCTCGTGAAGCAGCGCATCGTGGGCGGCGAGGTCACCTTCAACCGCAAGATCCGCGAGCAGATCCTCGCCGTCCAGGTCACGCAGACCTACTCGAAGCGCGAGATCCTCGAGCTCTACTTCAACCAGATCTACTACGGGAACCAGGCCTACGGCGTGAAGGCCGCGGCGCAGACGTACTTTGGCAAGGAGCTCTCGCAGCTGACCCTCGCGGAGGCCGCGCTCCTGGCCGGGCTGCCGCAGGCACCGTCGGTGCTCGATCCCGCACAGCCCGAGAACGTCGAGCGCGCGGAGGAGCGGCGGTCCTACGTCCTGCGGCAGATGGAGGACATCAGCGCGATCACGACCGCGGCGGGCGAGGCCGCCGACAAGGAGCCGATCAAGGTCGCCGGGAAGCAGATCACGACCATCGCCGCGCCGCACTTCGTTTTCCAGGTGCGCGACCAGCTCACCCGCATCCTCGGCGGCGACGAGAGCGCCGTCACGCGCGGCGGCTTCAGGGTCACGACCACGCTCGACATGCAGAAGCAGGCCGCCGCCGAGAAGCAGGTGAAGCTCTGGGTCGAGACCCTGCACGAGCGGAACGTGTGGAACGCCGGCCTCGTCTCCATCGATCCCAAGACGGGCGAGGTGCTCTCGTACGTCGGGTCCGTCGACTACTACAACAGGGAGGACCTGAAGGTCCAGGGCCAGTACGACGTCGCCGGCATCGCCCTGCGCCAGCCGGGATCCGCCTTCAAGGTCTTCAACTACCTGACGGCGCTCAAGAAGGGCGCCACGGCGGCGACGGTCGTCGTCGACGTGCGCACGGACTTCACCGGCAAGGCGGATCCCGCGAAGTTCTCCGCGCCGAGGTTCGACCCGAAGACCGAATGCGGCTACTGCCCGGAGAACGCCGACCTCCAGTACCACGGCCCGCTGACGATGCGACAGGCGATCCGTGAGTCGCGCAACGTGCCCGCCGTGAAGTTCCTGCACCAGTACTCCGGGATCGAGGACACGATCCAGACGGCCAAAGAGATGGGGATCACGACGCCGATCGATCCGGCACGCGTCGGCCTCTCGCTCACGCTCGGCGCGCGCGAGGTGAAGCTCGCGGACATGACGAGCGCGTTCGGTGTGCTCGCGAACATGGGTCTCCGCGTCTCGCCGACCTACATCCTGAAGGTCGAGGATCCGCACGGGAAGGTCGTGTGGGAGCACAAGGACTACGAGCAGAAGCGCGTGCTCGACCCGGGCCTCGCCTACATCATGAACGACATCCTCAAGGAGACGACCCGGCCCGACCGCAGCTACGTCTTCGGGCAGTGGACGAACATCGGGCGGCCCGCCGCGCTGAAGACGGGGACGACCGACGACCTGAAGGACGTGTATTCGGTCGGCTACGTCCCGCAGCTCGTCACCGGCGTCTGGATGGGCAACAGCAACGGCGACAAGATGAGCAGCCGGGACTTCTTCAGCGCGATGGGTCCCGGCCAGCTGTGGCGCGAGTACATGAAGGAAGTGCTCGCCGGCGTCGAGGTGAAGGACTGGGAGCGTCCCGCCAACGTGGTGAGCGCGAACGTCGTGGCCGCCCCGGGCGCGTACGGCGGATACGGGTCGGGCATGCTGCCCTCCAAGCTCTCCCCCTTCGCCTCGCCCGAGCTCTTCCTCAAAGGCACCGAGCCGCGCACGACGGACAACTGGTACGTGCAGGGCTGCCCGAAGCCGGACGGCAGCGCGACGGTCGGCATGCGTATCCGCGAGATCGGACCGGGGACCTGGGCGCCGTACACGCAGCGGTGGATCGCGGACGCGCAGAAGGGGGCGCACTCGTACAACCGGTACACCTGGTCGCTGGTCACCGAAGCGCCGTGTCCGAGCCCGAGCGCGTCGCCGACGCCGTCGCCGTCGCCGAGCGGCCCGCGAACGAGCGCCTCGCCGCGGCCGACCTTCACGTTCGTGCCCTTCCCGCTGCCGCCCGGGGTGACGCTGCCACCCGGCCTCACGGCCTCCCCAACGCCCGCCCCCACGGCGACACCCCCGCCGAAGGGGCCGGATCGCTAGGTCCGGACCTCCTCCGGAGGGATCCGCCGGATGCGGATCCCGAGCGCTGCGGCGCGACCATCGATGACGGAGGCGTCCACGTCAAGGACACCCGCATCGACGAGCTCGCGCAAGAGGACGGGGTGCGCCTCCTCCCGGTCCACGTCGGCCCACTGGACAGGCTCGCCGTCGTCTCCGATGCGCGGGGAGCCGTGCGCCTCGCCCGCGTAGAGGAGGACGTCACCGTGGAACGCGCCCGCGCGGACGTCGTAGCGGGCGACCTCGCGGACGCGCCCGCACTCGAGGCCGGTCTCCTCGCGCACCTCGCGGCGCAGCGCGTCCTCGAAGGACTCCCCTGCCTCGAGGCCTCCGCCCGGCAGGAGCCACGTCCCCCTGAACGGCCCGCCCCGCTGCCGGACGAGCAAGACACGGCCGCGGCCATCGCGCGTCACGAGGATCGCGCTTCGCCGCGGGCCCTGTGAAGACTCTCGATCCGCTGCTGCGGGACCCGTCCTCCCCACCTGCGTCAGCGGACCATCGTGCCGGGCGGAGGATAGCGCGGTCAGAGCGTGACGATGGTCGCGCCGTCGCCGCCTTCGGAGCGGCCGGCCGTGGCGACCTCGCGCACGAGGGGGTGCTGGCCGAGCGCTTCGCGGACGGCCGCGCGCAGCGCCCCGGTCCCCTTCCCGTGGACGATGCGAACGTGCTCGTAGCCGGCGACCGCCGCGTCGTTGAGATAGCGGTCGAGGACCGCCAGCGCCTCCTCCGCCCGGGCGCCGCGGAGGTCGAGCTGGAGCGGCACCTCATTCCGACCTCGCTCGGGGCGAAGCCCCTCGCTCGGTCCGGGTGCTCGACCTCGTCGCTGCGGCGCCTCGGTCTGCGCGCCCGGGGGACGGTCGCTGGCCGGAGCGAGGCGCAGCTCGGATGCCGACACGCGCAGCCGCAGCGCGCCGGCGGCGACCTCCGCCATCCCCTTCTCGTCCACCGCCATCAGGGTCCCTGGATCGCTGAACCCTTCGACGAAGACCGCTGAGCCGATGGTCGGGAGCAGCCCCGGGGGTGCGGGGGGCGGAGCCCCCTGCGAGGAGAGGGCTTCACGCGCGGCCTCCGCCTCCGCGAGGGCCGCTCGGGCGTCCTCGACGAGGTCACGGCGCGACGAGCGGTCCCGGGCCTCCTCGGCCTGGCGGATAGCACGGCGCGCCTGCAGCAGGACGTCATCGGCCTCGGCGCGGGCGCGCCGCAGCTGCGCGCGCGCTTCCTCGGCGATGCGGTCGGCCTCGCGCCGCGCGTCGTCGAGCGCGCGCTGCGCGTCGGCGGTGGTGATGCGCGCGGACTCGAGCTGCTGCGCGAGATCCGTCCGCGCTCGCTCGGCCTCGCGCAGCGTCCGCTCGAGCGAGCGATGCAGCTCCGACAGGTGCGTCTGCGCCCGCTCGAGGATCGACGCGGAGAGGCCGAGGCGCGACGCGATGGCGAACGCGTTCGACGCGCCCGGCAGCCCGAGGTGGACGCGGTACGTCGGCCGGAGCGTCACCGGGTCGAACTCGACGCTGGCGTTCATCACCCCGGGCGTGTTCAGGGCGAACGCCTTCAGCTCGGGGTAGTGCGTCGTCGCCGCGACGAGGACCCCGCGCTCGAGCAGGGTCTCGAGCACCGCCATCGCCAGCGCCGCCCCCTCGTCCGGATCCGTGCCCGCGCCGATCTCGTCGAGGAGCGCCAGGTCGCCCCGCTCCGCCTCGTCGAGGGTGGCCACGACGTTGCGCAGGTGTGACGAGAACGTCGAGAGCGACTGCTGGATGGACTGCTCGTCCCCGATGTCGGCGAAGACGCGCCGCACGACCGGCAGCGCGCTCCCGCGCTGCGCAGGGACCTGCAGGCCGCACGCGGCCATGAGCGTCAGCAACCCGATCGTGCGGAGGGTGACCGTCTTGCCGCCGGTGTTCGGCCCGGTGATGACGAGCGCCGTCACGTCAGCGCCGAGGCGGACGTCGATCGGCACGATGGCGTCCCCGACCTGCTCGACGAGCAGCGGGTGGCGCGCCCGGATGAGGTCGATCGTCCCGCTCGCGTTCAGCGCCGGACGCGTGCAATCCCAGACCTCCGCGAGCTGGGCGCGCGCGAGGATGAGGTCGAGCTCGGCGAGCGCGCGCAGCATCGCCTCCTCGTCGTCGGCGGCGCGCTCGACGCGGCGCGACAGCTCGTCGAGCACCCGCTCCACCTCGGTCCGCTCGGCGAGCTCCGCCTCGCGGATGCGGTTGTTCGCGTCGAGGATGTCGAGCGGCTCGATGAACACGGTCGCGCCGCTCGCGGAGCGATCGTGGACGATGCCCTTCACGAGCGACGCGCTCTCGGCCTTCACCGGCACGACGTAGCGGCCGCCGCGCTGCGTGACGATCGGCTCCTGCAGGAGCTTCGCGAGCGCCGGGGAGCGCAGCAGAGCATCCACCCGCTGCTGCAGCCGCGCCTGCGCGGACCGCAGCTCGGCGCGCGCGCTCGCCAGGGCCACGCTCGCGCGGTCGAGCACCTCGGCCTCGGGGGAGATCGCGTGCTCGATGGCCTGCGCGACCTCCAGCGGCGGACGCGCGAAGCGGGTGCGTGTGGCGAGCGGTGGATACGACCGCACGTGCGCGAACAACGCCTCTGCGGCGCGCACCGTCGCGGTGACCGCCACGAGCTGCTCGGGGTCGAGCATGCCGCCCAGCCGGGCGCGCTGGAGGGCGTCGCGGATGTCGCGCGCGCCGCGCAGGCCGGCTGACGGCGTGGCGCGCACGAGGTCTCGCGCGGCCTGCGTCTCGTCCTGCAGCCGCTCGGCGTCACCGACGTCGGTGGCCGGAGCGACGCCGAGCGCGAGCTCGCGCCCGGGCGTGAACGAGGTGCGCTCCGCGAGCAGCTCACGCACCGCCGTGAGCTCGAGGATCCGCAACGTCCGTTCGCCGGTCATGGCGCAGAGCCTACTGTCGCGGAGCGCGCGAGACCCCCGGCGATCCACGAACGTAGAACCGCCACGCCTTCGTCAGCGTGTGCCCGGTCGAGAGGCCGATCCGCGCCGAGCGCCCGACGAGCGCCGCGGGGACCGGCGGCGCGTCGTGGAGCGTGAGGGCGGATCGAACGAGATCCAGGCCGCCGTGCGCCGTCGTCAGGCCGAACCAACGGCCGATGAGGCCGGGTCCGGCGAGAGCGCGCGGGCGGTCGTGGGGGTCGAGCGGCTCGGCTCCGCGCAGCAGCACCGCGCCGGCGGGGCGGCCCGCGCTCTTAGCGACAACGTTCATGCAGAAGTGGACGCCGTGGCTGAGGTAGACGTAGGCGTGTCCGGGCTCGCCGAACATCGGGCGGTTCCGCGGCGTCATGCCTCGGTATGCGTGCGACGACGGGTCGTCGGCGCCGAGGTAAGCCTCGACCTCGACGATGCGCGCGGCACGAGAGTCGCTCATACCGTCGTGGACCAGCACCTTCCCGAGCAGGGCGCGGGCGACGACCAGCGTGGACCGCGCGTAGAAGGAGCGCGGGAGCGGCTTGGCGAGCGTCAGCGCTGGGTGCGGCGCGGGTCGAGGGCGTCGCGCAGACCGTCCCCCATGTAGTTGATCGAGAGCACGGTGAGGAAGATGAACATCCCCGGGAAGATCGCCCAGTGTGGGGCGATCTCCATGAAGTTCTGCGCGTCGTACAGCACGCGCCCCCAGCTCGGGACGTCGGACGGGAACCCGAGACCCAGGAACGACAGGGCCGACTCGGTGATGATCGCCGCGCCGACGCCGATCGTCGCGGACACGAGGACCGGGCTCATGACGTTCGGGAGGATGTGACGCACGATGATCCGCCGGTCGGTGGCGCCGACGGTGCGCGCGGCCTCGACGAACTCCTTCCGCTTGATCGACAGGAACGACGCGCGCACGAGCCGCGCCGTCGGCATCCACGTGAGCGCGCCGACGACGGTGACGATCAGGATGAAGATCCCGAGCTCGGGTCCGACCAGCTCCCGCAACATGTCACGGAACAGGTAGATGGTCAGGAGCAGCAACGGCAGCTGCGGCAGCGACAGGAACATGTCGGTGAGCCGCATCAGGAGGTCGTCGAGCGTCCCGCCGAAGAACCCCGAGAGCGCGCCGACGAGGGTGCCCAGCGAGATGGCGATGAGCACCGCGGTCAGCCCGACGGCGAGGGAGATCCGGCCGCCCCACAGGATCCGCGCGAAGAGGTCGTGCCCGAGGTCGGTCGTGCCGAACGGATGCGCGGGCGATGGCCCGACCAGCGCCGCCGAGTAGTCCAGCTTCTGGTACGGGACCGTCCACAGGAGGGGACCGAACAGCGTCGCGACGACGATGATCCCCAGGACGACGACGCCGGCCATCGCGAGGCGATGCCGCCGGAAGTGGTGCCACGCGTCGCTCCAGAGGGATCGGGCAGGCCGGCGCCACTCCCCCTCAGCCAGACGCGGCGCGTTCGCCGTCGTCGTCGCCACGTCAGTCGTACCTGATCCGTGGGTCAAGGACCCCGTACAGGAGGTCCGCCACGATGTTGAACAGGACGACGAGCACCGAGAACATCAGCGTCGCGCCCATCACGACGGGCGTGTCGCTCTGCTCGATCGCCGCGACGAGCATCAGGCCGATACCGGGGATGCGGAATATCTGCTCGGTGATGAGCGCTCCGCCGAAGATCGCGGGAACGCCGAGCGCGATCAGCGTGACCACGGGGATGAGGCTGTTCCGCAGGACGTGGCGGATGACGACGAAGCGCTCTTGCAGGCCCTTCGCGCGCGCGGTGCGCACGTAGTCGAGGGGCATGTTCTCCAGCATCTCGGAGCGAACGAAGCGCACGAGCGTCGCCGTCTGGAACAGCGTGAGGACCGTGATCGGCATGATCGACTGCTTGAGCTGCGCGAGGATCGACTCCATGTCGAACAGCGACACATTCAGCGTCGACTGGTAGATGAATGGGAGCCAGTGCAGCTTCACGCTGAAGATGAGGATGAGGATGATGCCGGTGAAGAACGTCGGCACGGAGAAGCCGATGAACGCGAACGTCGTAGCCGCATGGTCGAAGAACGAGTAGCGCTTCACGGCCGAGACCACGCCGATGGGGATCGCCAGGAGCACGGCGAGGACGTACGCGACGCCGAGCACCGAGAGCGTGTTCGGCAGCTTCTGCGCAATGAGCTCGGATACCGGGACCCGGCTCTGGAACGAGTAGCCGAGGTCGCCCTGGAGAGCGGCGATCAGCCACTTCACGTAGCGGACGTGCCAGGGCTGATCGAGGCCGAGTTGCCGCCGGATGTTCTCGCGCACCTCCGGCGGCACCCGGGGATCGAGCCCGAACTGCGAGAGCGGATCGCCCGGCGCGAGGGCGAGGATCGCGTAGACGACCATGCTGATCAGCAGCAGGGTCGGGATGGCGATCAGGAGCCGCCGCAGAAGGTATTTCCCCATCCCGTTAGCCGTGGATCATAGGCCGGTAAAACGCTCGGCGGGGGCTTTCGCCCCCGCCGAAACGCTCACTGACCGCGTGATGACGCCCTACTTGGACCAGTCCGCGATGTTCCACAGGACGCTGTCCCACGCCGTCGGGATGACGCCCTTGAGCGCCTTGCTGATCCCGTCGGAGGGCTGCGTGCGGTTCACCAGCGGGATCTCGGCGACGTCCTGCACGATCATGTCGTTCATCTTGGCGAGCAGCTCGTAGCGCTTGGCGAGATCGAGCTCCTTCGTGTACTGGGTGTAGAGAGCGTCGAAGTCCTTGTTGCACCAGCGCATGTAGTTGCCGCCGCTCCACTTGTCCTTCGCGGTCTTGATCTCGGAGCAGATGTAGTTGGTCACGTAGTCGTCCTGCGTGATCTGCGATGCTCCGTTGGTGTACATCTCGACGTCGAAGAAGAACTTCGCGGCGGTGTCGTTGCCCTCGGTGCCGAAGAAGACACCGGCCGCGACCGCCTTCAGCTCGACGTCGATGCCGAGCTGCGTCCAGCTGGCCTTGACGATGTCCTGCTCCTTCTGGCGGAGCGGGTTCACCGTCGTGGCGTAGAGGATCTTCATGCGCGTGCCCTTGTAGACGCGGATCCCATCCGCACCCTTGGCCGCGCCTGCCTCGTCGAGGAGCTTGTTGGCCGCGGCCAGGTCGTACTTGCAGACCGACATGCTGGCCGTGTTCTTCGACGTGTAGGCCTCGAGGCCGACGATCATGTTGCAGGTCGCGCTGCCGGTCGGACCGTAGAGGGCCGCGATCGGGCCGCGGTCGATCGCCATGGCGAGCGCCTGGCGGACCTTGAGGTCGGTGAGGAACGGGTGCGGCTGGTCGGGCTCGCCGCGCTTGTCGCCGAGCGACGCGGCCGGGTTCGAGCGGTTAATGAGGATCCGCTCGACGTTCGGGCTCGGCGCCGTGTTCATCTTGCACTTGCCGTCGGACGCGTCGATCATCGGCTTGAGGACCGCGGCCTCCACCTGGAGGTTCCACGCGTAGTCGACGTCGCCGGTCTGGCAGACCGCGCGCGCGGCCGACGTCGCGTCGCCGCCGCCCTTGAACGTGACGGTCTTGAAGAACGGCTTGTTGGCGTCGCGGTACTGCGGGTTGATCTCGTAGGTCACGACGTCGTTCGGCTTGAACTGGACGACCTTGTACGGTCCGGTGCCGACCGGGATCTTCGGGCCGTCCTTGGCCTTCGCGCCGATGAAGTCCTTGTACTGCTTCTCCTGGATGATCTGGCCCGTGCCGGCCGTGAACGCCAGGTACGGGTTCGAGGTCGGCGCGGCGTAGGTGACCTTCACGGTGGACTTGTCGACCGCTTCGACATTCTTGACGGTCGCGTACACGCCCGCCGTGGTCGCCGCCGTCTCCTTGTTCGTCACGTACTTCCACGTGAAGACGACGTCCGCGGACGTGACGTCAGTGCCGTCCGACCACTTGACGTTCGGCTTGAGCTTCCACGTGATGCTGGTCGAATCCGCTGAGACGCCACCGTTGGCCTTCGTCGGGATCTCGGCAGCGAGAGCCGGTACCGGCTTCCCGTCCGGGCCCGTCGAGGCCAGCGGCTCTACGACGAGACGCGCCGCGTCGTAGTCCTTCGTGCCTTGCGCGTGGTGACCGATGAGCGCCGTGACCGCCTGCCAGTAGAGGATCGTGAGGTTGCCGCCCGCACCGCGCTGCACCGCCGCCGTCGGGGCCGGCGTCGCCGGCGCCGCTGTCGCCGCACCTGCCGTCGGTGCTGCCGTCGCCGCCGGAGCGGCTTGCTGCCCGCAGGCGGCGAACGTCAGGCCCGCGACCGCGGCTACAGCGAACGCCCGAGACCAGATCTTGGTACCCATGCCTCCTCCTTCGCTGCTGTTGGCCAGAACTGCCCGCGCCGCCGCGGGCGTGCCCCGGCAGCCGAGTGGGCGGCAAGGTACCCCGGAAAAGTGCCGGTCGCAACATTTCGTGGGGTCGAACGGCCCTGAACCCAAACCGCGCGCGGGGGGTAGCGGTACGGATGACGGCCCGGGGCCCGTCAGGGCGCGCGGACGGCCGCCCCGAAGCGGTGCCGCAAGCGACCCTCGATCCGAGCGATCGCCTTGTCGACGTCGGCGTCGGAGAGCGTCCCGGTCGCGGATCTGAACGTCAGGCGGACGGCGAACGACTTCTTCCCCTCCCCCGCCTGGGGCCCGCGGTACACGTCGCGCAGCGCGACCTGCTCGAGGCCGGCCTTCTGGCCCGCGGCCTCGATCTCGTGCATGACGCCGGCCCAGGCGACCGCCTCATCCACGACGAACGCGAGGTCGCGCCAGGCCGCCGGGAACCGCGGCGGCGTGACCGCCTGAGGCGGGCGCTGAACGTCGAGGAGCGACGCGAGATCGATCTCGGCGAGGTACGTCGTCTGGGGGAGCTCCCACATCGCGGCGACCCTCGGGTCCAGCTGGCCGATCGTGAACGCGACGCGCCCGCGGTGCTCGATGCCGTACGACCGCGCCGGGTGCAGCCCGGCCGCGGGCCGGCGGGTCTGGTCATCGAACTGCCCGAGGCCGAGCGCGTCGGCCAGGCCTCTCGCCAGTCCGAGGATGTCGTGCCAGTCCCAGTCGCGCTCCGCGGTGAGCCACGTCTCGTTCTCGCGCACCGGCTCGGCCTGTCCCGCCACGAGGATGCCGATGGTCCAGCGCTCCTCAGGAAGATCGCCGCGGCGCGCGAGGTACACCGGATCGATCTCGAAGATCGCGACGCCCCTCCGGTGCTTCACGTTCCGGCTCGCCGTGTCGAGCAGGCTCGCGCGCAGCGTCGGACGGAGGATCGACTGCGCGGCGCTGGTCGGGTTCGCCAGCGGCAGCGGCTCGGGCGCGATCGGCGATCCATCGGGGGTCAGGCGCTCGAGCCACGCCGGATCGATGAGGGCGTATGAGATCGTCTCCTGCAGGCCGAAGCCGACGAGCGCGTCGCGCGCGCGCTCGCGCAGCTGCTCGAGCGGATGACGCTCGTGCAGCGGCAGGACGCCGGTCGGGACGCGCACGGGGATGCGGTCGTACCCGACGATGCGCGCGACCTCCTCGACGATGTCCTCGGGGATCGCGATGTCGGTGCGGATCGCCGGCGGCGTGACGACGAGCTGGTCCCCGAGCTCCGCGTGCGCGAAGCCAAGCCGCCGGAGGGCGTCGACCGCCTCCTCGCGGCCCACGTCCGCCCCCAGGACGCGCCCGATGTCGCTGAACCGCAGGCGCACGTTCGGTACCTGACGGGGACGCGGGTACACGTCCGTCGCGCCCACGACGCGCGCACCGGTGTGCTCTCGCAGGAGATGGACGGCGCGGGCCAGCGCGATGGGCACCAGATCGGGACTGAGATCGAGGCCGAAGCGCCGGGCCGCCGCGCTCCCGCTCGATCCATGCAGGGCGTGCGCCTCGGTGGTACGCCGCACCCGGCGCGGCTCGAACGACGCACACTCCAGCGCGACGGTCGTGGTCGTGGCGCGGATCTCCGAGTCCTCCCCGCCCATGATCCCCGCGAGCCCCAGCGGCCGCTCCTCGTCGGCGATGAGGAGGTCGGACGGGCGCAGGATCCGGTCGACGCCGTCCAGCGTGCGCAGCGTCTCGTTGTGGCGCGCGAGGCGGGCGACGAGCGCCCGGCCGCGCAGACGCTCGGCGTCGTACGCGTGGAGCGGCTGGCCGAGCTCGAGCATCACGTAGTTGGTGATGTCGACGACCGCGTCGATGGGCCGCATGCCCGCGGCGCGGAGGCGCTGCTGCATCCACGCCGGCGACTCGCCGATGGCCACGTCGGTGAGGTACGCCGCCGCGAACCGCGGGCACGCATCCGGATCTTCGATGCGCACCGAGAGCAGCGCTGGATCCAGGCGATACGTCAGCGGCTCGAGCGCCGGCTGCCGCAGCGGCGCCGCGAGGATCGCCGAGGCCTCGCGGGCGATGCCGAGCACCGACAGCGCGTCCGGCCGGTTCGGCGCGATCTCGAACTGAACGATCGTCTCGCCGAGCACGTCGCGAAGCGGCGCGCCCACGCGGAGCGCCTTGTCGAGCAGGAGGATGCCTTCGTGGTCGTCGCCGAGACCGAGCTCCTTCGCCGAGAGGACCATCCCCTCGCTCACGATCCCGCGCATCGGCCGCGGACGCAGCACGGTGCGCTCCCCGGTGTGGCCGTCGACGATCTCCGCGCCTGTCTCCGCGTAGGGGACGACGTCGCCGACCGAGATGTTGAACGCGCCGGTGACGACCGTCTTGCGGCGCCCGTCGCCGTAACCGACCGTCGCGAGCTGCAGCTTGTCGGCGTTCGGGTGTTTCTCCAGGGCCTCGATCCGCCCGACATGGACCTTGTCGCCCCACGCCCCGGTCCGCTCGATGTGATCGACCTCGGTGCCGGCCATGTGCAGGCGCTCCGCGACCTCATCGGGCGGAACGGCGGTCTCGACGTACTCGCGCAGCCAGGAGATCGGCACCCGTAGCGACGGCACTTACACCGACTCCAGGTAGCGCAGGTCGTTCTGGTGGAACAGGCGGATGTCCACCGTCCCCGTGAGCAGCATCGCGAGGCGCTCGACCCCGCCGCCGAATGCGAACCCCTGGTACTTCGACGGGTCGTATCCGACCCTGCGCAGGGCGTCGGGGTGGACCATGCCGCAGCCGGCCGCCTCGATCCACGCCGAGCCTGCGCACGTACGGCACTTCCCCTCGTTCGTCACGCCGGTCCCGTCACAGGCGAAGCAGTCGAACGCGATCTCCGCCGACGGCTCCGTGAACGGGAAGTAGTCCGGACGGAAGCGGACCTTGCGCTCGCCGCCGAACAGCTGGCGCGCGAACGAATACAGGACGCCCTTGAGGTCGGCCATCGTCAGCTGCTCGTCGATCGCGAGGCCCTCGTACTGGAAGAAGACGCTCTCGTGCGTCGGGTCCGTCGCCTCGAACCGGAAGCAGCGGCCCGGCACGATCACGCGCACCGGCGGACGGCGCTGTTCCATGACGCGGATCTGCATCGGCGACGTATGCGGACGCAGCAAGATCCGATCGGGCTGCCCGGTCGCGGCCCGGGCGCGACCGGCGCCCGTCGCCGCCAGGGCGACCTCCATCGATCCCTCCGCTTGTACCCAGAGCGTGCTGAACTTGTCGCGCGCGGGGTGGTCGGCAGGGATGTTCAACGCCTCGAAGGCGTAGTAGTCCCACTCCACCTCGGGCCCCTCGACGGCCTCGAAGCCCATGCCCGCAAAGATGCGCGAGATCTCGCGGATCGTCCGCGTGATCGGGTGGTAGCGGCCGATGCGGACGCGGCGCGGCGGCAGCGTGAGGTCGACGGCCGCCGCGGCCAGATCGCGCTGCAGGGCGGCGTCCCGCAACGCCGCGGTGCGGCGCTCGAGCGCCGCCTCGATGCGCTCGCGCGCCGCGTTCGCCGCGGCCCCGAACGCGGGGCGCTCCCCGGCCGGCAACGCGGGCAGCCGCTTCATCGCCTTCGTGATCTCACCCTCGCGCCGTCCGGCGTAGCGGACGCGCAGCGCGTCGAGCGCGGCCTCATCCGGCGCCGCGGCGATCTCCGCCTCGGCCCGGCCCGCCAGCTCGCTCAGATCCTCAGCCCGCATCGCGTCCTCCCGGTACAGAGAAGGCCCGCCTTCCGTTCGTTACGAAAGGCGGGCCGTCATCGCCAGGGATGCGCGCTCTCTACGAGCGCTCGGCCTGTCTGGTAAAGGCACCGTCCTTCAGCTGCTCGACATACTGCCGGAAGACCTTGGGGTCGCGGACGGCCATGTCCGCGAGGACCTTGCGGTCGAGCTGGACACCGGCGGCGCGCATCGCCGACATGAGTCGGCTGTATGAGACCCCTGCCTGGCGTGAAGCCGCGTTGATGCGCGCGATCCAGAGGGCGCGGAACTGCGCCTTCCGCGCGCGGCGGTCGCGCAGCGCGTACGCGAGCGCGTGGAACGCGGCCTCGCGAGCCGGGCGGACGAGCTTTCGCTTCGCCCCCCGACGACCCTCGGCCGCCGCGAGGAGCTTCTTGTGCTTCTTGTGGGCGGCGACGCCGCGCTTCACACGTGCCATCTGACGGTCTTCTCCTTAGAGGTGCGGGAGGAGCTTCCGCACGATACCGATGTCACCCTTGGCGACGAGGCCCTTGCCCTGGTGACGACGCCTGCGCGCGGGATCCTTGTGCTGGTTGAGGTGGCCTTTGTACGCCTTCGCGCGGCGCAGCTTGCCTGTGCCGGTCACCTCGAACCGCTTCTTCGCGCCGCTGTGTGACTTGATCTTCGGCATCTCTTCGCTTTCCTCTTCTCGGCGGTCGCCCTCCGGGCGCCGCCTCTGGCCGCTGGCGCTCAGCGCGCGCGAAAGCACGCGGTCCACCTCGTCGCTGCGGCGCCGCGGTCTGCGCGCCCGGGGGACGCTGTGGGGATGCTCAGTGTACCGGTACTGGTCAGGCGGGCCGCTGCGTACGAGCGGCCGCAGGGCGCGCAGCCGGACGAGGAGGTGCTGCCGGCCGCGGTGCGGCCGCGGGGACGCGCGGGGCCGCGGCGGTGGGCGCGGACGCCGCCGGGCGAGCGGGCGGAGGCGCCGTCGCCGGACGCGGCGCTACTTGAGGTGCGGCGGGGCGGGCCGCCGGTGCCGTGGCGGGCTGCGGTGCGCTGGCCGCCGGTCGGGCGGGTCCCACGAGCGGCGCGGGCTGAGCCTGGCCCGGACGCACCGGGTTCATGACCATGATCATCTGGCGGCCTTCGAGGAGCGGCGCCCGCTCGATGGCAGCCACGTCCTTCAGGCGATCGGCCATCTGCATGAGGAGGACACGGCCGCGATCCGGGTGCGCGAGCTCTCGCCCGCGGAAGCGGACGACGAGCTTCAGCTTGTCGCCGTGGCCGAGCAGTCGAGCCGCCGTCTTGATCTTCGTCTCGAGGTCGTGCTCGTCGATCTTCGGAGCGATGCGGACCTCTTTCCACGTGATCGTCTTCTGCTTCTTCTTGGCTTCGCGCTCGCGCTGCTGGTTCTCATACCGCAGCTTGCCGAAGTCACCGATCCTGCAGACGGGCGGGACGGCCGCGGGGGCCACCTCGATCAGGTCATAGCCCTCGCTCTGGGCGAGCGCGAGCGCGCGCGGCGTCGGGACGACGCCAAGCTGCTGACCGTCGACGCCGACGAGGCGCACGGTGGGGACGCGGATCTGGTCGTTGACCCGGAGCTCGGCTATGAGGCCACGCCCTTCGTGTAGCGGCTCAGAGCGGCTCCGCAGTGAGGGACTTCAACTGCGAGAAGTCTAGCAGCCGAGATGCCGGGCCCGCCATGGGCGACGTCCTCACCGCTCGAGAAGGCGCTCCAGACGGCGCTTCGCCTCGGGCCAGTCGCGGTCGACGAAGGAGTAGTAGCGGGCGTCGCGCACGCGCCCGTCCCGGACGATGCGCTCGTTGCGGATGACCCCCTCCAGCCTGGCGCCGATCCGCTCGATCGCCCGCTGCGACCGTTCGTTCAACGCGTCGGTCTTCAGCCATACGCGGAGGGCGCCAGATCCTCGAAGGCGTGGCGCAGCTGCAGGTACTTCGCCTCGGTGTTCGCCGCGGTCCCCCGGCCCTCGGGTCCGAGCATCGTCCAGCCGATCTCGACCGAGCGGTCCGCTCGGTCGATCGCGCCGAGTCGGGTCGTGCCGAGCGCCGTGCCGTCGCTCGCGCGGCGCGTGATCCAGCCCAACGCATGAAGTGGGGCGCGTCGTCGTCGCGCGCCGGCCGGAGCTGGACGCGCTGGCCGACGAGGACCGGACTCGTGTCGACCGCCGCGGTCACTCCAGGGACGCCGCCACGCTCGGCCCCTCGTCACCGGGCTTGAAGTCCCCGGGAAGGGCCTGCTCATCGCGCTCGCGCACGACGCGCGTGACGAAGTCGGCGAGCTTCACGCCGCGCTCCTCCTGGCCCTTCGCCGCGCCACGCGGACGCACGGACACCGTCTCGCCCTCCGCCTCCTTCGCGCCGACGACGAGGATGTAGCCCGCGCGGCGGTGCTGTGCCTCGCGGATGCGCTCGCGCATGTCCGCCAGCGGCGGTTCATCGAGATGCACGCGGATCCCAGGCGCGCGGAGCTCGGCCGCGACACGGCGCGCGTACTCCATGCCGTCCTCCCGGACCGGGACGATCGCGACCTGTTCCCACGCGAGCCACAGCGGGAAGTTGCCGGCGTAGTGCTCGATGAGCCCCGCGACGGATCGCTCGAGGCTGCCGAAGAGGACGCGGTGGACCATGACCGCGCGCTCGCGCTCGCCCCTGTCGTTGACGAACGTCACGTCGAAGCGCTCGGGCAGGTTCAGGTCGATCTGGATCGTCGGGCCCTGCCACTCGCGTCCGATGGCGTCCATGACCTTGACGTCGATCTTCGGCGCGTAGAAGACGCCGCCGCCTTCGTCGATCCTGTACGGCACCTCGCGGACGCCGAGGGCCTCGCGCAGCGCGTTCTCCGCCCTGTCCCACATCTCGTCGGTCCCGAGGCGCCGCTCGGGCCGCGTGGAGAGGTAGATGACGGGGTCCGAGTAGCCGAAGAGCCGCATGAACTCCATCGCCAGGTCGAAGACCTTCCCGATCTCCTCCTGCGCCTGCTGCCACGTGCAGAAGATGTGGCTGTCGTCCTGCGTGAAGCCGCGCACGCGCTGCATGCCGTGCAGCGTGCCGCCGCGCTCGTAGCGGTAGACCGTCCCGAGCTCGCCGATGCGCAGCGGCAGCTCGCGGTAGGACCGGACCTTCGACTGGAAGACCTTGATGTGGCCCGGGCAGTTCATGGGCTTGATCCAGAAGTTCTGGGTGCCCTCGTCGAGCGCGAGCGGCCCGTACATGTTCTCGCCGTACTTCTCCAGGTGGCCCGACCGCTGGTACGTCTTCTCGTGAGCGATGTGCGGCGTGTAGACGAGCGTGTAGCCGCGCTCGTGATGGACCCTGCGCCACCACGTCTCGAGCTCCTCTCGTACCACCGAGAGGTTGGGTAGCCACAGCACGAGCCCGCTCCCGAGCTCGTCGTCGATGCGGAACAGCTCGAGATCACGCCCGAGCGCGCGGTGGTCGCGCCGCTCGATCTCCTTCAGCTTCTCGAGGTAGGCGTCGAGATCCTTCTGGGACGACCAGACCGTGCCGTAGATGCGCGTCAGCTGTGGCTTCGTCTCGTCGCCGCGCCAGTACGCGCCCGCGATGGACATGAGCTTGAACGCCGTGATGTCGCCGGTCCGCTGGACGTGCGGCCCCTTGCAGAGATCGACGAAGCTCCCGTGCTGGTAGATGCCGACGGAGTCGTCCTCCGCGCCCTCGGCCCTGTCGAAGCTCCGGATGAGGTCGACCTTGAAGTCCTGCCCGTGCTCCGTGAAGAAGCGGATGCCTTCGTCGCGGGACATCTGCTTGCGTTCGAACGGCACGTTGGCCTTCACGACCTCGCGCATGCGCTCCTCGATGCGCGGCAGGTCGTCGGGCGCGAGCGCGCGCGGGAGGGCGAGGTCGTAGTAGAAGCCGTCCTTCACCGCGGGACCGATCCCGAGCTTCGTCCCGGGGAACAGGTCCATGACCGCTCCAGCCATCACGTGCGCGGCGGAATGCCGCAGCGGGTGGAGCGGATCCTCCGCGCCGTGGTCCGGTCTGCGTCCGAGCTGCTTCGCCATCGCGGAACCTCCAAAACACAGCGACCGCTTCGTCTACTGGGACGAGGCGGTCGCTCGCGGTCCCACCCAGTTTCTGCCCGGAATGCCAGACAGCGCTCTCGTCGGCTGTACGGGGCCGGCCCACAACGCTCAGCGGCGGTATCCCTCCGTCGCTACCGGCCTCGTCTCATCGGTCGAGGCTCTCTGTACGGCGTCGGATGGAGGGTGCGGTCCGCGTCGTCGCGCGATCGGAAGGATACGCCGATCAGGCGACGGGCGAGGTGCGGTCGAGGACCACGACGCGGCCGAGGTCGATCCGCGACGCGAAGACCTCGGTGCTGACGAGGAAGCCGATGAAGATGAGGAGCACTCCCAGCAGCTCGCCGAGGTAGAAGGCCCAGGTGATCCCGAAGCGATTCAGACCGCTCGTGATGCCCGGGATGAACCCGCCCAGCGCGATGAGCATCGTCGAGGGGACGCGGGAGTGCAGCTCGCCGCGCATGAGTGCGCTCCACGCGAGGGGCAGCGACGCGAGGAAGTTCACCGTCACCGCGACGAGGCCGTACAGCTGCGCGACCACGGGCGGCAGCTCCCGGCCGCGCAGCACCTTGCGCTTCGGCATGAACACGTAGGCCGAGAACAGCGCGCCGAACACGAGCGCCGCGGCGCCCGCGATGTTGAACGGGGCGGCGAGGACCCGGACCTCGCCGGGGATCGCGCTGCCAAGCGGAACGTGCGTGACCGGGTCCAGGGCAAAACCGGGGGCCGCCACCTCGGCGGTGAGCGTGAGCCAGGCCACACCGAACGAGCCGAGCGCGAGCACGAGCATCGTCACGTGGCCGGACCACTCGCGGCGCCGCCACGTCGTCACGGCGACGAGCGCGGCCGCCACCACGGAGAAGAGGATCACCGACGTCGCGAGCGCCCCCGCGTCGGGGTACCGCCCCCTGATCGACAGCCCGAAGAGGCCTCCCAGCAGCAGGGTCGCAGCGACGAAGTACCCGAATCGGGTCTTCTCGAGCAGATACACCGTGCCCATCCCGAGATACGCGGCCACGAAGAACGCGCCGATCAGGTACCAGGCACGGTAGAGCGGCTCGCTCCACCCGAACGCCCCGCCGAGGAACTCCGTCCCGGCGCTGATCCCGTACCACAGGAGCCCGATCGCCCACACGAGCTGGAAGCTGCGGCGCCGCGCGAGCCACTGCGCTCCGACGAGCGCGAAGAAGGCGAAGCTGGTCAGAGACGAGAGAAGCGGGAGGACGACGTTCGGATCCACGCGACGTCACGCTCGGGTCGGCCGCAAAGGGCGTCAAGAGGAATACGGAGGTTCGCCTAGATTCTGACGTCGCCTCCGCGGATCGCGCGGGCGTCCGGATCGTGGACGCCTCCTTACGCGGCTCCTGTCCGGAGCCGCTCGAGTCGCTCCGCGATCCAGAGCTTGACCAGCGACTGCCGTGGTACACCCACGCGTGCCGCCTCTCGATCGAGCGACTCGATCATCCATACCGGGATGTCCACATTGACCCGGCGCTGCTCCAGCCCGGGCCGACGCGCTTTCGAGACATCCAGGTAGCGAGCAACGTCCTTTCCCTGGTCGAACTCCTGGTCGAACTTACTCGCCTTGACTCTCATACAACTCCACCTCCTCCCCTCGTGAGCGCCGGACCGAGACGATGCGTGTCTTCTCGCCGCGATAGGTAATGACCCCAGACCAGTGTCTACCGCCGATCTTTCCAATGACCATGAAGCGGGGCTCGCCCGTTGTCCGGGCTGGGATCTCGATCCGGCTCGCATCCTCCCACAGCTTCGTGGCTTCGTTGAAGTCGATCCCGCGCTTCGCCTTGTTCGCGTCGCTCTTGGCCGGATCGAAGTCAAACTCCATTGGTATAGAAACTATACCATTTCTACTCAGCTCGGCCCGCGGTCCTTGCCTTCGACGAGCGTGACCACCGACTGCGTGGTGCGCACGCGTCGCTCATCGCCGGCGGGTCCGATCCAACGGCCGCTCGCCCGCAGTCCTCAGGCCCTTCGAGGCCTCGATTCTCCCGGCACGAGGTAGGATCGCGCCGGATGACGAAGGCGAGTCAGCCCGCGCGGAGCCTCCGGTCCCCGCAACCCGACGATGTCTTCCAGCTGCGCGTCAGCCTCATGGGCATCAACCCGCCGATCTGGCGCCGGGTGCTGGTGCCGCAAGATGTGACGCTGCCCCAGCTTCACGTCATCCTCCAGATCGTGATGGGCTGGACCAACTCCCACCTTCATCAGTTCAAGGTCGGCGACGTCGTCTTCGCGGAGCCCCATCAGGAGCACGAGCCGGGCCCGATCGACTACCGGCGCATCACGCTGAACCAGATCGCGCCGCGGCGCGGCTCAACGTGCGTCTACGAGTACGACTTCGGCGATAGCTGGGATCACCTCATCGCGGTCGCGGACGAGCTGCCGGTCGAGACGGTCAGCTTCCCCGTACCGCGATGCCTCGAAGGCGAGCGGGCCTGTCCGCCCGAGGACTGCGGCGGCGCGTACGGCTATGCCGACCTCCTCAGGGCGCTCCGGAGCCCGCGGCATCCGGAGCACGACGGATCCATCGAATGGCTCGGGCCTGACTTCGATCCGGAGCGATTCGACCTCGAGCGGGTCAACGATGGCCTCGCTCGGTTCGCCCCACGGCCGCGGGGCGCGACCCAACGAGGCGAGCACACGGCGAAGAAAGCACGGCGTGGCCGGTAGCGGGCCACTGCTCGTCGTGCCGCGCTCTGCGCTTCCGGCGACAAGCGAGCGCGGGCGGCAGGCGCGCCTCCGGTCCCCAGGCCTCAGCCGTACGGAATGCGACCGTCATGGAAAGACGGGACCGGAACTGTCAAGACGGGACGCAAACTGCCAACAAACGGGACGCGAACTGCCAATCCACAAGCGCGACTGTGGGCACGCCGCGGCTCGAACGCGGGACCTCTTGCATGTCAAGCAAGTGCTCTAACCAGCTGAGCTACGTGCCCGGTGACATCAGTCTAGTCGACGACGCCGCGGTGGCCAACGAGGCTGAGCTC
>JACPEQ010000035.1 GCA_016183435.1 Chloroflexota bacterium | reverse complement strand
GGTCGGTCTTGCACTCGTAGGCCACCGTCGTCCCGTCGTAGTCATACGCCGAGGTCGTGCCGATGCGGCCGCAGCTCTCGCAGATGACGCCGATCGGCAGCCAGCGCTCGTCCTTCTGAACGTTCGCGACCTCGGCGTAGATGCGCCGGATCGTCGCGGCGTTCCGCAGAACGAGGTCGATCTGGCGGTCGAGGGCGCCCGAGCGGTAGAGGTCGCGCAGCCAGTGGATCTCCTCGGGCCGGATACCGAGAGCCTCGAACGTGGAGAGGTAGCGGTCGGCGTTGTACCGCGCGAAGTCGCTGTACGACGGGTCCGGCGACGGGATCGCGCACAGCGGCTTCCCCATGTGCTCGGCCATGCCGGCGACGAGCTTCATGGATGCCGAGTCCATCGGGTCGTAGTCGTCGATGGTGAAGACGTAGCGGATGCGCAGCCCGCGCCGCTTGAACGTGCGGTAGAGCGCGTCAGTGACGATCGGCCCCCTCAGGCCGGAGATGGGCACCGTGCCCGAGGGGGTCTTCGAATCACGTATGACGTGGTCGCGGTCGGGTGCGAGGAGGCTGGCCTCCTCGTCGGCCCAGAAGGTCATCGGTCAGGACCGACCTTAGCTGACCCCCACGATCTTCATCTGGACCGTGCCCGCCGGGACCGTGAGCTTCACGGTCTCGCCGGCGCGGTGGCCGATGAGGGCCTTGCCGACCGGGGACTCGTTGCTGATCCGGCCCTCGTTCGGCGCGGCCTCGGCCGAGCCGACGATGACGTACTCGCTCCGCTCGCCGTCGCTCTCGACGACGACCTTGCTCCCGACCTCGACGAGCTCATGGTGGCCGTTCTGGTCGATGACGACGGCCTTCTTCAGCATCTGCTCGAGCGACAGGATCCGCCCCTCGAGGAATGCCTGGTCGTTCTTCGCCTGCTCGAGCTCGGAGTTCTCCGAGAAATCGCCGAACTCCATCGCGTTGTGGATGCGCTCGGCGACCTCCGCCCGCTTGTGCGTGCGGAGCTCGTCGAGCTCGGCCTCGAGCTTCTTCAGCCCGTCGGCGGAGACGTAGACAGGCTTGTCGTTGTTCATCTTGTGGAGCCCTCCTATTCCTTCCGACGCTCGGTCGGGCGAAGCCCTCCCTCGCGCCACCGTGCTCGACCTCGTCGCTTCGGCCCCGCCTCAGCGCCTCGGTCTGCGCGCGGTGGGTACGTCGCCGATCCCGACCAAAAAAGGCCCTAGGGGCCGGAGCCCCCAGACCTTCTTCAGTAGCCTCTGTGCGCGCCATTGTACACATTCGGCATCCGCGCGAGGGGCTTCCGCGCCCGCCTGCTGCGCTGGTATGGGCGCCATGGGCGCGCCCTGCCGTGGCGCCGGACGCGGGATCCCTATCGGATCCTCGTCTCGGAGGTGATGCTCCAGCAGACCCAGGTGGCCCGGGTCGTCCCGGCGTACGGGCGCTTTCTTCGCCGTTTCCCCACGCTGCGCGCGCTGGCCCGGGCCCCGCTCGGCCACGTCCTGGTGCAGTGGAGCGGCCTGGGCTACCCGCGCCGCGCGCGGGACCTGCATCGCGCCGCGCGCCTCGCCCGCGGGCGGCTGCCGACGGACGTCGCCGCCCTCGACGAGCTCCCCGGCATCGGCACCTACACCGCCGGCGCGGTCGCCTGCTTCAGCACGGGCGCGCCGGTCGCGTTCGCCGACACGAACATCCGCCGCGTGCTCGGTCGCGTGCTCCTCGGACGGACGGCGACGGAGCGCGAGGCCGTCGAGATCGACGCGGCGCTCGTCCCGCGCGGCGACGCCGCGCGCTGGCACCACGCGCTCATGGATCTGGGCGCGACGGTCTGCGTCACGCGCGCGCCGCGATGCGATGCGTGCCCGGTGTTCGAGCCGTGCCTCGCCAAGGGGACCGACGCGTCACCGGCGACCCGACGTCAGGCCGCGTTCGCCACGAGCGACAGGCGCGTCCGAGGGGCGATCATGAGGATCCTCGCCGAGAGGCGGGCCGCGACGCTACCGACTTTGCGGAATGCCATCGCCGATCATCGGGTCGCTCGCCTCGTCGCGCAGCTCTCGGAGGAAGGGCTGCTCAGCGTCCGCGGCGAGCGGATCGCCCTTCCGGGTCTCAGACGGGCTCGAGCCTCGCGGTCGTAGCCAGCACCTCGTCGCGGATCATCGCATTCACGGAGGCGACCGGCCGGACGTACTTCTGCTGGATCGCCTCGCTCACCCGCGCGTTCTCGGCGGCATCGGTCACCCGCTTCGCGCGCACCGGGATGCGGCGCGGCCCGACGTGGATGGCGCCGTCGCCCTGGCGCAGGAGCTCGCGGTACCAGCGGCCCTTCGCGCCGCGCACGGAGCGGACGTACGGGACGTCGCCCACGACGACGATCCAGATGACGACGCGGTGGACCTCTCCGCCGGCGGACGCCGTCTCCACCTCGACCTCGTGCCTCACGCGGAAGGCCTCGAGCACGATGGCCGGGAAGGCCGTCATGTCGCCAGCGGCGGACCCGCGATGGCGAGCGCGTACCGGTCCGCGGGCAGGAACGCACGCGCGGTCTCCACGACCTGCTCCTTCGTCACGGCCCTGATCTGGTCCGCGTACCGCTCGTAGTGGTCGAGACCGAGGTCGAAGAGCTCCTGCTCGAGGACCATCTGCGCGATCCCGCCCGGTGACTCGAGCGCCACGCGCAGCTCACCCACCATCTTGTCCTGCGCGAGCTCGAGGTCCTCCTTCGGGAAGTCGCCGGCCAGCACGACGCGCAGCTCGGCGAGCGTGGTGTCGATGGCGCGTTCGACGTTCTTCGGATTCACGCCCATGCGCACGACCCACGCGCCCTGGCCCTTCGTCGCGGCGATCGTGCTGAACAGGTAGTACGCGAGACCGAGCTTGTCGCGCACGACCTTGCCGGCGCGCGACGCGAAAGTGTCCGCGGCGAAGACCATGTTCGTCACGCGCGCGACGACGTAGCGCGGGTCGGGCCGCGGCAGGCCCAGCCATCCGAGGATGACGTCGGACTGCGTCTTGTCGGGCACGACCTCGGCTCGCCGGTGCACCGCCGCGATCGACGCTTCGGGGACGTGCCGCTCGGGCGCGGCCGCGCCGGAGGGCCAGGCGCCGAACCCGGCCTCCGCGGCCGCGAGCCCCTCCTCGGGTGAGATCCCGCCGGCGAGGACGAGGACACCGCCGCGCGCGAGGATCTCGCGCGCGTGGAAGTC
>JACPEQ010000048.1 GCA_016183435.1 Chloroflexota bacterium | reverse complement strand
TCGTGAGCAACATCCGCTTGCGGCCGGAGAGAGCCGCCTCGACGGCGCGGCCGATCGCGATCGCCTGGTAGTAGCGCGGCGTCCTGACCGAGCCGTCCGGGTTCCGCAGGTCGCGGCTGAACGGAAGGATCAGATGGCGCGCGACCTCGTCGCGGATGCCGCGCCACGCCTTGTACCGGCGCCAGAGATCATCGGGCGACGGGAACGCGGCTACAGCGCTCTGGCGCCCGCTGTCGAAGTCGTGCTCGACGATGCCCTTGCCGTTGCTCGAGTACGCGAAACCAAGGCCGAGGATCTCCGCATAGCGCATGGCCTGCTGGAGGCCGTCGCCGGGAAGGTTGAAGAGCCGCTTCGCCTCTACGACGGCGAGAGGAAAACCGGGCTGGATCTCCAAGAGGTAGTCGGTCCGCTTGCCTTCGAGCCGCCTATGCCCGCGAGCTGATGGCACGATCCGACCGTCGGTGAAATACCGCTGCTCGACGATCTGCGCCTGGTTCCAGCCCGCCGCGATCAGCGCAGGCACGACGAAACCGCGGCATGTCTCATCCTCGCGTGGTCCCCGCGGTCGTGGCATGGCTCTACCGGCTCGGCAAGACCGGGCCGGCTCGGACTATCGACATGGTGAGAACGACGAATACTGGACCTTCCGACTGACGGAGGTCGCGGACGGTCCTCCGAACGGTCGGCCACACCCGGACACGTGCTGGTCGGGGCCCTGACCCTCGCGCTCCTCGTGCTCAGCATCCCGCTCATCGCGCAGCTCCGGACGCTGGATGCCGACCGTGCCGCGGGTCGCACGACGGTCGCGACGCGTATCGGCGCGACGGCGACGCGCGTCCTCTACTCCATCCTCGTCGTCATCGCCTTCGCGGTCCTCCCTGTCGCCTGGGCGCTCGGCGCGATCCCGACGGGCGGGCTGGCGCCCTTCCTCACCGCGCCGCTGGCGATGCGCCTCGGTGACGTCGTGTCACATCGACGCGGTGAAGAGCTGCGGGACGCCATGAGAGAGGGCGTTCTCCTCGTCCTGGGCTTCGCCATTCTATTCGGGGCGGGACTCGTTCTCCTGCCGTAGAGCATGTATGTGTCTTGACACCGATCCGGTGTCGATCGACACCGATGCGGTGTCGGAACACAGACACCCGCACACATCGCCCCCTACCGACGTGGCCAGCCGAACACGGCGGTCGTACCGTCGCGGAAGGTGCGGTGGCATCCGCTGATGGAGCGCTTGTTGCGCTCGTTCACGGTGGGGTCGATCTCGCGCCAGCGCGGGTCGCGCCGGAGGAAGCGATGCCGCCGCCTCGTCCGGTGCGCCGTCTCCGTGGCTGGTGCCGTTCGGGCACACGCGACCGGCCCGAACGGTCCCGCCGATCGTGACCTCTTATCCAGCGCACAGGTCTGCGACGGGGTCGGACCATAGCATCGCGCGCGATGACAGACGTGCCCCATCAGGTCCTCTCCCGTCCGCGCGTCCTCGCGATGGCCGTCCTCGCCGCGCTCGCGGCGTCGCTCGTCATCGTCGGGACCGCGGCCGGCCAGAGCCGCACGGTCCAGTGCCTGTCGGGCGCTCCGATGATCGTTCCCATCGTCGTGAGCACGTCCGCATCGGGGACGTTCTACTGGAGCAGCGACAGCTGCGGACAGGCGAGCGGCAACTGGCGATCATCGACGCTCGGCGGGACGTTCACGATCGGATCCAGCGTCGCCCGCCAGCTCAGCGGCCGCTGGGTCCACGGTGCCGGCGGGGCGACATTCGACTACGGCGCGAGCACCGGCGACCCGACGAGCGGGTCGTGGACGATCACGTCGTACGGTGGCTCGTTCGACTACGGCTGCCTGGCGTGCGGCCACGTGACCGGCGGCTGGAGCTCGTTCGGGACCGTCGGGGGCTCGTTCCACTACTCGTGCTTCCGCTGCGACGAGATCAGCGGCTACTGGAGCACGAGCGCGCAGGGCGGCTGGTTCCAGGCGTCGTGCGCCTCGTGCGGAACGATCTCCGGTTCGTGGACCGGGAGCGGCAGCGTCGCCACGCCGACGCCGGTGCCGACCGGGAGCGCGACCCCGGTCCCGACCCCGTCGCCCACGCCATCGCCCGCGCCGACGGCGTGCAGCGCGCAGGTCGGCCCCGGCATCCCACCGCCGGCCTCGGTGACGACAGGCATCGAAGGGCTGCACGCCGCGTGGTACGGCCAGAGCGGCTATCCGACGCTCTGTCCCGGCGATCGCGTCACCGTCACCGTCGCCTACCTCAACACCGGATCGATCGGCTGGGGCGCAGGTCTCGTGGCGCTGCTCGGGACCTGGGATCCGGAGCCGGGGCAGGACCTGCCGAGCCGCCTCGGCGGTGACGGGACGCTCGGGTCGCCGAGCACCGGGTGGCCGGCGCACAACCGGCCCGCGGTCCAGCCGGTCCCCTACGTGGGCCCGGGGCAGGTCGCGTGGTTCCAGCTGACCCTGCAGGCGCCCGCGACGCCGGGCGCCTACCGCCTCGCGATCCGGCCCGTCATCGACGGCGTGCGGTGGCTCGAGGACTACGGCGTCTTCGTGTACCTGACCGTGCGCTCGTAGGTGGCTACGGCCGCGGGCTCGGACTCGGGCGCGGCGCGCCGCTGCCGGTCGGGCGCGCACCCCCCTGGCCGGGTCCGCCGCCGAAGATCTGCTGCAAGGCGTTCTGGCCCACGACCACGGCGTTCGCCGCGACCGTGCCTGTCGCGGCATCGGTCTGACCGAGCACGACGACCTGCTCGCCCGCCTTGATGTCGCCGAGCTTGATCTCGGTCTCGACGCTTCTGACGATCCGCGAGCTCGACCCGACCAGCGCGATCACGGAGCGCGCGCTGTCGCCGCCCGGCTGGCGCACCTCGAGCGTGATCGAGCCGTCGTTCACGGAGAGGACACGTCCGACGACCTGGCCGCCCGCGCCCGCCCCGGTGGCGGTCGCGCCGGCGCCGGCGCCGGGCCGCGCGGCGCCCTGCTGTCGCGGCGCGGTGGTGCCCTGCGCGGCACCGGCCGCCGGCTCCGCCTTCCCACTCAGCTCCAGTCCCACGGCCATTCCGGCCACGAACCCGCCGCCCGAAAGGACGAGGGCCGCCGCCGCCAGGGTCGCCACCTGCAGCTGTCTGCTCATCTCCCACCTACCTCGCTATTCGTACCGCAGCGCCTCGATCGGATGGAGCCGTGACGCGCGCATCGCCGGATAAAGGCCGAAGATGATGCCGATGGCGACCGACACGCCTACCGCGACCGCCACCGTCCCGGGCGTGATGGCGATGGGGATCCCCTGCTGGATCTGCTTCACGGCCAGCGTGATCGCCCACCCGAGCAGGATGCCGAGCACGCCGCCGGTCCCCGTCAGCGTGATGGCCTCGATGAGGAACTGCGACAGGATGTCGCGCCGTCGTCCGCCGACGGCCTTGCGGATGCCGATCTCGCGTGTTCGTTCGCTCACGGAGACCAGCATGATGTTCATGATCCCGATCCCTCCGACGAGGAGCGAGATCCCGCCGATCGATCCAAGCAGCAGCGTGAACGTCTGCGACACCGACGAGAGCGCGTTGAGGGTGTCGTTCTGATTCTGGATGGTGAAGTCGGCGTTCTCCGGGTCGGCGATGCGGTGGCGCGAGAGCAGGACCTCGTTCACGTCGCGTGTCGCCTGCTGCATCGCATCCGCGGACGTCGCTTTGATGACGATCGAATTCACGCTCGAGGTCCTGCCCGTCAGCACGCGCTGGGCCGTCGTGGTCGGCACGAGCACCTGGTCGTCGCGGTTGAATCCGAAGGTGGCTCCCTTCGCCTCGAGGACGCCGACGATCTTGAAGCTGATGATGCGAGCCGAGGACGCGCGGCTGCCTCCCCCGAATGCCTGCCGCAGCTGGAGCGTCTGGCCGACCGGCTCGGCATCGCCGAACAGTTTCTGGGCGGTCACGGATCCGATGACCGCGACCTGCTGGTAGATCCGGATCTCATCGTCGCCGAAGAAGACGCCGCTCGCGACGGGCCAGTCGCGCACGATCGGATAGTCCGTCGTGACGCCGGTGACGCGGCTGTTCCAGTTCGTGCCGCTCGCGGTGAGCTGCCAGGCCCCCGCGTTCTGCTCCGCCTCGATCGCGAGGACCTGGTCGCCCA
The DNA here is from genome assembly GCA_016183435.1 of Chloroflexota bacterium. Lineage (GTDB taxonomy): Bacteria > Chloroflexota > Limnocylindria > P2-11E > P2-11E > JACPOT01. The sequence continues at coordinate 5,392 of JACPEQ010000048.1, read as the reverse complement.
GCTGCGATCGGATCGCGTTCATGTCTTCGAGCGTGAGGTTCATGCTCTGGCTACCAGCCCCCCGCAGCGTGTCCGTGGTCATCGCGCGCGGCGTGATCGTGATGAGGTTCGAGCCGAGGGACAGGATCGCGTCTTGGACCTGCTTCGACGCCCCAGTCCCGACGGCGACCATCGCGATGACCGCGGCGACGCCGATGATGACGCCGAGCATCGTCAGCGACGAGCGCAGCTTGTTCACCGCGATCGAGCGCAGCCCCTCGCGGAAGGAGTCGGTGAACTTCACGTGGTCGCTGCTCGCGCCCGCCCGACCGTCGCCAGGGCGACCGTCGCGGCGGCGAGCTCGTCCTCGGCCCGACGCCGGTGGGCGACCGGCTCGTCATGGTGGACCCGTCCGTCGCGCATGCGGACGATGCGCTTCGTGTGCTCGGCGACGTCCGGTTCGTGGGTCACCATGACGATGGTCCGGCCCTCGTCGTTGAGGCGCTGGAAGATCTGAAGGATCTCGGCGCTCGAGCGCGAGTCGAGGTTGCCCGTCGGCTCGTCCGCGAGGATGAGCGAGGGATCGTTGAGCAGCGCGCGGGCGATGGCGACCCGCTGCTGTTGTCCCCCGGACATCTCGCTCGGGCGGTGGTTCGTCCGGTCTCCGAGCCCGACCAGCCGGAGCGACTCGAGCGCGCGCTCGCGCCTGCGATGGCCATCACCGCCGTACACGAGCGGAAGCTCGACGTTCTCGAGCGCGTTGAGCCGGGGGAGCAGGTTGAACGTCTGGAACACGAAGCCGATCCGCTTGTTGCGGATCGCCGCGAGCGCGTCGTCGTCCAGCGTGCCGACCTCGGTGCCCGCGAGCTTGTACGTGCCGGCGTCGGGCACGTCGAGGCACCCGATGACGTTCATGAGCGTCGACTTGCCGGATCCCGAGGGGCCCATGATCGCGACGGATTCGCCGCTCGAGATGTCGAGGTCCACGCCCTGGAGCGCGGGGACCACGACCTCCTTGCCCATGTGGTACGTCTTCACGATCCCGCGCAGCTCGACGAGGACGTCGCTCACCGGCCGAAGATCACCGGCCCCGGGCCGAAGCCGCCGGGCCTCTGCGTCGCGGTCGCCGCCCGCGCCGCCGGGATGACGACAACGTCGCCTTCGCTCAGACCGGCCCTGATCTCGGTCATCGTGTCGTTCGCGATGCCGAACGTGACCTGTGCATCCACGACCTGCCCGTTGCGCTTGACCTGGACCTGTCGTTGGCCGCTGACCGTCCGGATCGCGAGGTTCGGGAGCGTGAGCACGCCCTGCGCGCTCGCGACGATGACGCTCGCGGTCCCGGTCATTCCCGGGCGCACGACGGGATCGGGAAGATCGATCTGGACGTCGACCCCGTAAACGGGGACGCCCTGCGAGATGGTGGCCAGCGGATCGAGCGAGGTCACCTTGCCGGTCAGCCTGGTGCCGCTACCCGCGGCGTCGACGCTGACCGTCGCGACCTGCCCGCTCTCGAGCTTCGTGATGTCGGATTCGCCGACGGTGCCGTGCAAGATGAGGGTGCTGGTGACCGCGATGGTCATGAAGGGGCTCGCGGGGCTCTCGCCCACGCCGTTCGCGATGGTCGCCACGACCCCGTCCACCGGCGCCTTGAGCGTCGCGTTGTCGAGGTCGGTCTGGGCCTTCTCGAGCGAGAGCTGGGCGAGCTGGACGCTCGCGTAGGCCGAGGCCACGTCCGCCGGCGTCGGGCCGGTGGTGGCCTTGCGGTACGACAGCTCGGCCGAGCGGAGCGCGGCCTCCCCGCCGGCGATGGACTGCGCCGCCTGGTCGGTCGCCGAGCGCAGCGCCTGGAGGGCGGACCCGTAGCTCCCGCCGATGGCGGAGCTGATGGTCGCCTCGTAGCCGGTGGCCTGGGTCAGCTTCGTCCCGATGCCCGAGGCCAGCGACGAGCGCGTGACGATCGCGGTCTGGAGCCCGACGAGGTAGGCGCGCACGCCGTCGAGGTCGTGGTTCATCTGCGCCGCAGCGGTCCCCATGGCGTTCTGCGCGCTCGTGACGCTGCCCTGGGCGGATGAGAGCGCGCTTGTGATGGGCGCGAGCGCGGTCCCCAGGCGCGCGGTCGCCAGGTCGTAGGCGACCTTGGCGGCGCTGAAGCGGGCCGCGGGGTCGGTCGTGTCGCCCCCGCGCGCGAGGGCGCCGTCGAAGCCGAGCCAGGCGGCGATCAGCCGGTCGCGCGCCGAGGTCCACTCGGCGAGCGCGGCCGCCGCGGTCGTCGTGGCGTACGTCCGAGCGTTCACGAGCTGGCCGTCGGCGGTGCCGAGCGCGGTCTTCGCGCTGGTCACATCGGCGGTCTCGGCGCCCTTGAAGCCGGTGAGGGTCGCGGCGATGACCAGGCGCAGGCTGTCGAGCGCGCTCGTGAGGTCGGCGACGTCGGTCCGGATGGCGTCGCTGAGCAGCTGGAACCCCTGCTGCGCCGCGGTGTAGCCGGCGCGGAGCGCGTCGAGGTCGGCCCGGGCATCGGCGATGCTCGTCCGGCCGTTCTGCTGCGCGTTCTCGTACGAGCGCTGGGCGCTCTCGACGGACGCCCGCGCCAGGGCGACATCGTCGGCCGAGACGCCGGCGACGACCGAGTCGTAACGGGCCTGCGCGCTGGCGAGGTTGACCTCCGCCTGCTTCACGGCGGTCTTGAGGTCTCGCGGGTCGATCCGCGCGAGGACGTCGCCCGTCTTCACGCTCTGGCCCACCTTCACGGGGATCTCGACGATCCGTCCGCTCACGCCGAAGGGGATCTTCCAGACCGCCGATGCGCTCAGGGATCCCGACACGGGGACGGTCTGGAGCACGTTCCCGCGCGTGACGGTCGCCGTTCGCTCCGTCACGGCCGGCGCGCTCGACGCGAAGAGCGGCCGGATGACGACCGCTCCGACGAGGGCGATCGCGACCAGGCCGACGATCCCTCGACCCACCCAGGTGAACGCCAGAGGACGCAGGAGCGCCATCGATGCGAGGCCCTTCCTTTCGCCGACGCTTAGATGATGGGCTCTGCCGCGACCCCGTGTGCTAAGAGATGCATAAGCCTGCGGCAGGCGCGCCGTTCGGGCCGTATCGTCGGGGTGCCGATGGACCTCACCTGGCTCGGACACGCCTGTTTCCGGATGCGCGGCAAGGAAGGGATCGTGCTCACGGACCCGCCCGACCCCAAGTCCGGCCACGCCATCCCCAAGACCGAAGCGCACCTCGTGACCATCTCGCACGACCACCCCGGGCACTCGAGCCTCCGGTCGATCGGCGGTGAGCCCGTCGTGCTCACGGGTCCGGGCGAGTACGAGGTGCAGGAGATCCTCGTCACGGGCATCGCCACCTTCCACGACGAGGAGAAGGGCGCGGCGCGCGGGAAGAACACGGTCTTCGCGATCCGCGTCGACGATCTCGTGGTGTGCCACCTCGGTGACATCGGGCACGTCCTCGCGGCCGCCGACCTCGAGCGCCTCGGCGAGGTCGACGTCTGCCTGCTGCCCATCGGCGGGGCGGACGTGAACCTGTCCGCGGCGATGGCCGCCGAGCTCGTGCACCAGCTCGAGCCCAAGGTGGTCGTCCCGATGGGCTACGACCCCGACGCGAAGAAGAAGGACTCACCGTTCGACCGGTTGCTCCACGAGCTCGGGGTGAAGGACCTGACCCCGGTGCCGAAGCTGTCGGTCACGCGCAGCAGCCTGCCCGGCGAGATGCAGGTGGTCGCCCTCGACTCCCGCGCCAGGGCCTAGAGGCGCTCCGGAAGGCTGCGGCGGCCATCGAGCTGCGGCTTCCGATCCGCTGCTGCGCTACAATCCCTATACGTCGCGCCACGGCGCGACGATCTTGTTGTCTGGGGAGTACTCGAGTGCAGGCCGTCGTCCGCGTTGCCGGGAAGCAGTACCGGGTCGAAGAGGGCACGATCGTGAGCGCGCCGCGCCTCGAGGGCGCGCCGGGCAGCACGCTGACCCTCGACGACGTCCTGTTCGTCGCGGACGGCGACACGCTCGGGAGCAAGGGCACCGTCACGGCCGAGATCGTCAGCCACGACAAGGGCGACAAGATCAAGGTCTTCAAGTACAAGAACAAGACCCGTTACCGGAAGCTGAGCGGCCAGCGCGAGCTGAGCACGCGGCTCAAGATCACGAAGATCGAGGCATAGGACATGGCACACAAGAAGGGTGGCGGTTCCACCCGCAACGGTCGCGATTCCGCCGGGCAGCGGCTCGGCGTGAAGGAATACGCGGGCGCCATCGTCGACGCGGGGGCGGTCCTCGTCCGCCAGCGTGGGACGAAGGTGCTCCCGGGCCCGAACGTGGGCGTCGGCAAGGATCACACCCTGTTCGCGCTCATCGCGCAGAGCTAGAGGGCAGGGCTCCATGAAGGAGAAGATCCACCCCAACTACGTCGCCGCGAAGATCGTGTGCGCCTGCGGCAACTCGTTCCAGACGATGTCCATCAAGCCCGAGCTGCACGTCGAGGTCTGCGCGAACTGCCACCCGTTCTTCACCGGCAAGCAGCACCTCATCGACACGCAGGGGCGGGTCGAGCGGTTCCACAAGCGCTTCGGGAAGGCCACCGAGAAGGCGGAGCAGCCGGCCGCGCCGCGCGGCTAGCACCGCATGGCGGCGCGCGCCCATCCCGGCTCACTCGAGCTGATCGTCGGGAGCATGTTCAGCGGCAAGAGCGAAGAGCTCATCCGCCGCGTGAAGCGCTCGGTCATCGCCCGCCGCGCGGTGCAGGTGTTCAAGCCCGCGATCGACGACCGCTACAGCGCCGAGCACGTCCGCTCGCACGACGGCGACTCGTTCGTCGCGCATCCGGTGCGCTCGAGCGCCGACATCATGTCGCGGCTCGACCCCGCGACGACGGTCGTCGCGATCGACGAGGTCCAGTTCTTCGACGGCGGGATCGTCGACGTCTGCCGCGCGCTGACGCACGACGGCCGTCGCGTGATCTGCGCGGGGCTCGACCTCGACTTCCGCGGCGAGCCGTTCGGCCCGGTGCCGGCGCTGCTCGCGCTCGCGGAGCGCGTGGACAAGCTCCAGGCGATCTGCGTCGTCTGCGGCGAGCCGGGGACGCGCACGCAGCGGGTCGTGAACGGCGTGCCCGCGTACCACGACGACCCCGTCATCCTCGTCGGCGCCCAGGAGTCGTACGAAGCGCGCTGCGGCGCCTGCCACGCCGTCCCGCGCCGCGGCGCAGCGGAGTGAGCGCGCCGAAGCCGGCATACGGCGGCCAGGCGGTCATCGAGGGTGTGCTGATCCGCGGGAAGCGCACGCTCGCGCTCGCCTGCCGCAAGCCCGACGGCGGCATCTACCGCTACCGCGAGGCCATCAGCTCGCCGCTGCAGCGCTCGCGCTTCGCGCGGCTGCCGCTGGTGCGCGGGGTCGTCGTGCTG
>JACPEQ010000047.1 GCA_016183435.1 Chloroflexota bacterium | reverse complement strand
TCGTACATGAGGTCGACGATGAGCTTCATCTCGTTCATGCACTCGAAGTACGCGACCTCCGGCTGGTACCCGGCCTCGACGAGCGTGTCGAACCCGGCCTTGATGAGCTCCGAGATGCCGCCGCACAGGACGGCCTGCTCGCCGAAGAGGTCCGTCTCGACCTCCTCCGCGAACGTCGTCTTGATGACGCCGGCACGTGCGCAGCCGACGGCCTGCGCGTACGCGAGCGCGGTCCGCTCGGCACGACCGCTGCCGTCCTGCGCCACGGCGTAGAGCGCGGGGACGCCCCGGCCCTCGACGTACACCTCGCGCATGCGGTGACCGGGCGCCTTCGGGGCGACGAGGACGACGTCCATCCCCGGCGCCGGCGCTACCTGCTTGAAGTGGACGGAGAAGGCGTGGGCCACCACGAGCGTGCGGCCCGGCCCGGCGACCGGCCGGATCGCGGTCTCGTACACCGCCTTGTGGTGCTGGTCCGGAACGAGGAGCGCGACGACGTCGGCGTTGCGCGCCGCGTCGCTGGTCTCGCGCACCTGGAGCCCGTCGCCCTCGGCCTTCGCCCAGCTCTTGCTGCCGGCCGCGAGCCCGACGACCACGTCGTGACCGCTGTCGCGCAGGTTCAGCGCGTGCGCGTGACCCTGGCTCCCGTAGCCGATCACCGCGATCGTCGCGCCGTTCAGTGCCTTCCGGTCGACGTCGGCGTCGTACCTGATCTCTGCCATTTTGTCGCTCCTCCTGGCTATTCGGACCGGGCGGTGCGTACGTCGAGCAACGCGTTGAACTGGCGCAGCGCGAGCCCGGCCTCGCTCTCGCTCGCCGCCGCCGTGATCGCGATGTCCCAGTGGCCGTCGCCGGCCTGGTCTACGGACAGGCGGTGCAGGCCGAGGCCGCGCCGCCGGACCACTCCCAGGACGCGCTCCAGCGCGCCCTCGGCGCGCTCGACCGACAGCCGGTACGTGCGCATCGTCATGCCGAGGGTCCCTCGATCGTGTCCGCGTTCGCGCCGCCCGGCGGCACGATCGGCCACACGTTGGCCTCGCGCTCGATGCGCAGGTCGATGACCGCGGGACCGGGATGCCGCTGGGCCGCCTCGAGCGCCGGGATGAGCTGGGCGCGATCCGTGACGCACGCGCCGAACGCGCCGTATGCCTCCGCGATCTTCACGTAGTCCGGGCTCGAGATCGGCGTCTGCGAGATGCGCCCGTCGTGGAAGAGCTGCTGCCACTGCCGGACCATGCCGAGGTAGCCGTTGTTCATGATCGCGAGCTTCACCGGCAGGCCTTCCTGCACCGCGGTCCCCAGCTCCTGCAGGGTCATCTGCGTGCCGCCGTCGCCGGCGATCGCCCACACCTCCGTGTCGCGGAGGGCGTACTGCACGCCGAGCGCGGCCGGCAGGGCATAGCCCATCGCGCCGAGCCCGCCCGACGTGAGGAAGCGATCCGGGTGCGTGAAGCGCAGGTACTGGGCCGCCCACATCTGGTGCTGCCCGACGTCGGCCACGAAGTACGCGTCCGGGGCCGCGACCTCGCGGATCGCCCGGATGACCGGCCGGGGCGCGAGGGACATGCGCGCCTCGAACGCCTCGAGGCGCGGCCGCGACTTCGTGCCGGCCGCCCTCGCGCGCCACTCCGGGTGGGAGCGCCGGGGCACGCGCACGATGAGCGCGCGCAGCGCCTCGCGCGCGTCGGCGAGGATGCCGACCGCGGTCGGGACGTTCTTCCCGATCTGCGTCGCGTCGACGTCGATGTGGACGATCTTCGCCTTCGGCGCGAACGCCGCGATCTTTCCGGTGACGCGGTCGTCGAACCGGAGCCCGACGCCGAGGATGACGTCCGCCGCGTTCACGGCGCGGTTCGTCACCGCTCCGCCGTGCATGCCCAGCATGCCGAGCGCGAGCTCGCTCTCCTCGGAGATCCCGCCGATGCCGAGCAGGGTCATCGCGACCGGCGCGTCGAGGCGCTCGGCCAGCTCCCGGAGCTCCGCGTGCGCGCGGGCGATCCGGACGCCGTGTCCGGCGATGATGAGCGGCCGCTCCGCCGCCGCGAGCAGATCCGCGGCCTCGTCGATCGCGCGCTCGGGCAGCGCCGGGCGGACGTCGAGCATGATCGATCCGTCGGTGAGCTCCGCGAGCGCGTTCTGCGCGTCCTTGGGGATGTCGACGACGACCGGGCCCGGCCGGCCGGAGACGGCGATGTGCATCGCGCGCTCGATGGCCGGGACGATCTCGGCGGCCGTGCGCGGCAACAGGGTGTGCTTGGTGATCGGGCCGACCATCCCGAGGACGTCGGTCTCCTGGAACGCGTCGCGGCCCATGACCGCGGTCGAGACCTGCCCGGTGATGGCGACCACCGGCACGGAGTCCATGAACGCGCACGCCAGGCCGGTGACGAGGTTCGTCGCGCCGGGCCCGCTCGTGACGAGGCACACGCCGGGGCGGCCGGTGGCCCGCGCGTAGCCGTCCGCCATGTGCGCCGCGCCCTGCTCGTGCCGGACGAGGACGTGCCGGATCGCGGGGTGATCGGGGAGCGCGTCGTAGATCGGGAGGCAGGCGCCGCCCGGGTATCCGAACACGACGTCGACGCCGCAGCGCTCGAGCGCGAGGCATACGAGGTCGGCACCCCGCTGTGCGGCGGGTCGGGTCGCGGTGTCGGTCGCTATCGCCGTCGCCATGTCATGCTCCCCTTTCTTCTTCTTCTCGGCGGTCGCCCTTCGGGCGCTGCCTCTAGCCGCGGCGCTCTTCTTCTCTTGTCGGACAACGAAGAAGGCCTCTCATTGCTGAGAGGCCTTTCTGATCGCCGTGGATCCGTGGTGCGGTGCCGCTAGCCTCCCAGCCGGTCTCGGGCCCTCCCAGGAAGGAGGACCAGGACGGTCGGGAGCGGGAGTACGCGCGTCATCTGGTCAGACCGTAGCCGCGCGCGCTTGAGCGGGTCAACGTCGAACGGGTGGCAGTGTGCGCTGTGCACTAGTTCCGACCCTCGCTCGGGCAAAGCCCTCGCTCCGGCCCGGGTGCTCGACCTCGTCGCTGCGCGCCTCGGTCTGCGCGCCCGGGGGTACTCATGCGGCTCCCGCTTCGAGCTGATCGAGGGCGCGGCGACCGAGCATCGCGAGGTGCAGCGCGAGGCGTGCGTCGGCGTTCGCGAGATCTGCTCGCGTGATCTCCGCGATGCGGCGCAGGCGCTGCCGAACGGTGTTGCGGTGCAGGAAGAGGCGCCGGGCGACCTCGTTGAGGCTCCCGTGCGCGTTCAGGTACTCCTCGAGGGTGCGTGAGAGCTCGTCGTAGCGGTCGGGATCGGTCGCGAGCGGGCCAAGGACGCGCTCGCAGAACTCCCGGATCTCGGACAGCGGGCGCCCCAGGACGAAGCAGTACGGGCCGAGATCCTCGAAGTGCGTCGTCAGGCCGTCGCCGTTGAGCGCGCGGCCCACGGCGAGAGCGTGCTCGGCCTCGAGCATCGCCGTCTGCGCCCCGGCCGGACCCTTGCGCGGGCCGGCGGCACCGACCGACACCGGAGCGTCGCCCCGTGACCGCGCCGCCGTCGCGCGGACCGCCTCGGCCAGGGCCGTGCGCGTGGCCCCCTCGTGGGGCTCGAACAGGACGATGAGCGTCGCGGTCCGGCGGCGGACCCCGGTCACCTTCCCGGGCATCCCGCCATTCAGTGCGGCCGCGACCTCGGCCGGGTCACGTCCCGCCACCGCCACCGCCACGTATTCGGCCACGCTGCCTCCAAATGAAGAAGACCTCCCTTTTCTGGGAGGTCTTTCGGTCGCTCTGCGTTGGTCCTGAGGTGCGCTAGCTGCCGCCTCCCAGCATCTTTCGGCTCCCCGTAAGGAGGAGCTCACAAATGACGATCGGCATGCATACGGCGCGCATCAGGCTGCACACCCTACCGGCGACGGTGCCATTCGGCAAGAGCAGACCGGGCCGGACCGTGCGATCATCGGCGCAGATGGGCGGTCGTTATCGCATCGTGGTGATCGGCGGGGATGGGATCGGTCCCGAGGTCACGAACGCCGCCCTTTCGGTGCTCGACGCGACCGAACACCGGTTCGGGTTCGCCATCGAGCGGACGGTGCTCCCGTGGTCGGCGGAGGCGTACATCACGGGACAGCGCGTGACCGCCGAGATGATCGAGCCGCTGCGCGAATACGACGCGATCCTCCTGGGCGCGATCGGGCACCCCGACGCGCCGCGAGGACTCCCGGAGCACGACATCATCTTCGGGCTCCGCAGAGGCCTCGATCTCTACGTGAACCTGCGCCCGATCGTCCTCTACGACGACCGGCTCACGCCGCTGCGCGGCCGGACGACGAAGGACATCGACTTCGTCGTCGTGCGCGAGAACACGGAGGACGTCTACGGGCGTCCGATCATCCGCAGCGCGGACGGCACGCCGGACGAGACCGTGAAGAGCGAGATGATCTTCACGCGCCGCGGGACGGAGCGGATCGTCCGCTACGCGTTCGAGCTCGCGCGCCGCCGGCCGCGCAAGCGGCTCACCCTCGTGGACAAGTCGAACGCGCTGCGGCTCCAGGAGATATACCGCAGCGTGCTGGCCGATCTCGGTCGTGAGTTCCCGGACGTCGAGACCGACGCGATGTACGTCGATGCGGCGTCGATGTGGATGGTCCTGCACCCGGAGCGCTTCGACGTGATCGTCACGACGAACCTCTTCGGAGACATCATCAGCGACCTCGGCGCGGCCGTGGTCGGCGGTCTCGGCAGCGGCGCGTCCGGGAACATCCATCCGGGCAAGGTCTCCGTGTTCGAGCCCATCCACGGATCCGCACCGAAGTACACCGGGCAGGGCGTCGCCAGCCCGGTCGGCGCCATCGGCGCCCTCGCGCTCATGCTCGAGCATCTCGGCGAGGCCGACGCCGCGCGCGCGGTCGGTGCCGCGCTGCGCGAAGGGTTTCGCACCGGGCGGATCAGGGGTCTCGAGGCCGGCAGCGGGAGGACAATGGAAGTGACGGAGGCGGTCGTCGGCTCCGTCCGTGAAGGGGTCCGTGCATGAAGGACGTCGTCATCCTCGAAGGCGCGCGCACCGCGTTCGGCACGTACGGCGGGGCGCTGCGCGACGTGAAGGCCGCGGACCTCGCGGTGACCGCATCGAAGGCCGCGCTCGAGCGCTCGAAGGTCGAGCCGGAGCGCATCGACCACGTCATCTTCGGCAACGTCCTGCAGACGAGCGGCGACGCGATCTACCTCGCCCGCCACGTCGGCCTCAGGTCCGGCGTGCCCAAGGAGACACCCGCGCTCACGGTGAACCGCCTGTGCGGCTCGGGCCTGCAGGCGATCCTCCTGGGCGCGCAGGAGATCCAGCTCG
>JACPEQ010000046.1 GCA_016183435.1 Chloroflexota bacterium | reverse complement strand
CTCATGGGTCTGCTCCCCAACGGAGAACGGTTCAGCGTGCGAGGCATCGACACGTTCCGCGTCGTGGATGGCAAGGTCGTCGAGATCCACGCGTCGTACGACATGCTCGGTCAGATGCAGCAGCTGGGGATCGTCCCGAGGATCTGAGGCCGTCGTGCTCGAGCACGTGAAGTGGTTCACGGACCCGTTCCCGACGCAGTACGAGCGGCTGCTCAGCTGGCCCGTCGCGCTCGCGTTCGGCCTGGCCGTGGCCGCGGTCGGCGTCGCCTACTGGATCCAGCACAACGTCCCCGAGCCCTCCGCGGCGCGCGCCTTCGAGCGGTTCGCCCGATACGGCCCGCTCGCGCTCGGGCTGCACACCGGCGTGGCGCTCGTCGTCGCCGCGTTCGCGGGGCTGCTCTTCGTGCCGAGCCTGCACGTCGAGGACAAGGGCGCCATCGGCGGCGTGATCCTCGTCATGGAGGCGATCGCGGGCGTCTCGATCCTCCTCGGCCTGGCGACGCGCGCGGGCGCGGTCGTGCTCGCGGTGCTCGGCGTCGTCGCCATGGAGCCGTTCACCTTCGAGAGCATCCTCGAGCAGGTCCCGCTCCTCGGGATCGCGATCTTCCTCTTCCTCATCGGCCGTGGACCGCTCTCGTTCGATCGCCTGCGCGGCGTGAAGCCGCCCATCCGGGGGGAGCTCGTCCCCGATGCCGCGCTGAGCTTCCTGCGGATCCTCATGGGGTTCGGGATCGCGTTCACCGCGCTCACCGAGAAGCTGCTGAACGAGCCGCTGGCGAAGTCGCTGCTCGAGCGCTACCCGCAGATCGCGCTCAACCGTCCGGTCGGTCTCCCCGACGAGGCGTTCATCTGGCTGGCGGGCGCGATCGAGCTGACCATCGGCCTGGTGATCGTGTCGGGGCAGATCACGCGCCCGGTGATGGCGGCGGGAGCGGCCATCTTCACGATGACGCTCTTCGTGTTCGGCTGGCCGGAGCTCCTCGGCCACCTCCCCCTCTATGGGATCATGCTCTTGCTCTTCGTCGCGCCGAACGCCGACACGTGGCAGGTGCGCAGAGCGCTGCGTCCCGCGGCCTGATCCGGCGGCCGCACTCCGCTCGTACCATCCGCGCACGGCGATGACGGTCGACCCTGGGCACCTCTTCGCTCCGCTTGGCACGACCTACGAGCGCGCGGGTGCGCTCCTCAGCCTGGGCCTCGAGCGCGGCTGGCGACGGCGCCTCATCGAGCGCGCCGCGCCGCGCGACGGCGACCTCTACCTCGACGTCGCGACCGGCACGGGGCTCGTCGCGCGCGAGCTGCGCCGGTCGGCGGGCTGTCGCGTCGTCGGCGTCGATCTCTCGCACGGGATGCTCGCGGCGGCGGACCGCGCGGACGGCGTCCGATACGTGCAGGGACGGGCGGAGCGGCTCCCCTTCCCCGACGGCCGCTTCGACGGCCTCACGTTCACGTACCTCCTCCGCTACGTCGAGGATCCGGTCGCGACGCTGCGCGAGCTCGCGCGCGTCGTTCGCCCGGGCGGCCGCATCGTGATGCTCGAGTTCGCGCGCCCGCGCTCGCCCGTGCTCCGGCTGGGGTGGTGGCTCTACACGCGGATCGCCTTGCCGGTCCTCGGCACCCTCGTGTCGCGTGACTGGCGCGCGGTCGGAGCGTTCCTGGGCCCGTCGATCGACCGCTTCTACGACCGACATGACATGGAGAGGATCTGGCGCGAGGTCGGCCTTGTGAACGTGACCACCGATCGACTTGGATCGGGCGCAGCGGTCGTCGTCTCGGCTGAGTTAGGTGATGGCGCAGCCGTCGGAGGCGAGGACGGGCGAGGTCGAGGGGAGCCGCCTCTCTGGCGAGGGAGCGTAGAGGTCCGTGAAGCGCAGCAGCGGATCAGTGGATCGGACTCGAAGGGATCGGTAGGTGCGGAGGCTTCCGAAACGCCTCCTGGCCGCGACCCGAGGCAACGTCGCCCGTCCGAGCATCCGACTCCCGCCTTCTACGCGCTGAGCTCGGGAGGTTGGCGCGACTATGTCACGCTCCTGCACCCGCCGTACACGCTCTGGCATCTGAGCTACGTCGTCCTCGGCGCGGCGCTCGCGAGCGACGTCCGGATCGACCGTCTCGTCGGCACGCTGCTCGCGTTCTTCCTGGCGCTCGGCGTGGGCGTCCACGCGCTCGACGAGATGAACGGGCGCCCGCTTCGCACGCGCATCCCGGACCGGGTCCTCACGGCGCTCGCGGTCTTCGGGCTCGGCGGCGCCGTCGGCCTCGGGATCGCCGCGACGGGCCTCATCGGTCCCGGCCTGCTCGCGTTCGTCGCGGCGGGGATCGCGCTCGCGCTGGGCTATCCGCTCGAGCTCGCGCGCGGCCGGCTGCACAGCGACCTCTGGTTCGCCCTTGGCTGGGGCGTGTTCCCGGTCCTCACGGGGGCGTACGCGAGCGGGGGCTCGGTCACGGTCGCCGCGCTCGGCGGCGCGGCGTACGCGGTCGCGCTCAGCTACGCGCAGCGCGTGCTGAGCACGTGGGTGCGGACGCTGCGGCGCCGGACCGAGAGCGTGACCGGCGAAATGCGCATGGCGGACGGCGGGCGGGTCGCGATCGACCGCGAGCGGCTCATCGATGCGCCGGAGACGGCGCTCCGGTGGCTCACGGCCGTCGCCGTCCTCGTCGCGCTGTCGGCGCTCGCGGTGCGTCTCGCATGATGGCCGCACCGCGCCTCGACCCCGACCGTCTGCGCCGCGCGCGTGCGTACCGGAAGTTCAGCCTCTGGACCGGCCTCGCATCGACCGCGACCGGCGTCCTCGTGCTGGTCGCGCTGCACGTCCTCGAGATCGGCGTCTTCGCCCGATACATGACGAACCCGATGGAGCTCCCGTTCGCGAGGCCGATCGACGCCGCGCCGATCTTCCTCGTGATCTCGCTGTTCACCGTGATCGGCTGGGTGGTCCGCCTGCCCTTCTCGTACCTGTCATGGCGGCGGGGCCGGCGCGAGGGGCTGGTGGTCCAGCCGCTCGCGGGCGCCTTCACGGACAGCCTCAAGACGCTCGTGCTCACGCTCATCCTTCTCGGGATCCCGCTCACGGCGTGGTACGCCGTCCTTCCGCGTCCGGACTGGTGGCTGTGGACCATCGCGGGCGCGGGCGTCCTCGCGATCGTCAGCACGCTGCTCGGTCCGGCGCTGACGTGGCTGTTCTTCCGGTTCGAGCCGCTCACGGACCAAGCGGTGACGGAGCGCGTCCGCGCCGTCGCCGAGCGTGCGGGCGTCCGCGTCTCGGGCGTGTACCGCTGGGGGCTCGGCGCCAAGACGACGGCGGCGAACGCGGCGGTCATCGGCCTCGGACCGACGAAGCGCATCGCGCTGGGCGACACGCTCCTCGCCAGCTTCCCGATGGACGAGGTCGAGTCCGTGGTCGCGCATGAGGTCGGGCATGACGTCAGCGGGGACCCGCCGCGCTATGTCGTCGCCTTCGCGGTCGCGGGCAGCGCCGCCCTGATCCTCACGCGCCTGCTCGTCGATGCCGTGACGTCGCAGGGTCTGGTGCACGGTGCCGCGGACCCGGCGTCCTATCCGCTGGTGGCCGCGGCGCTCAGCGTCATCGGCCTCCTCGGCCGTCCGGGGCTCATGGCGTTCACGCGCTGGCGCGAGTCCGCAGCCGACTCGTTCGGCGCGCGGCACACCTCACGCGAGTCGATGGCCCGCGCGCTCGTGCGGCTTGCCGACCAGAACCTCGTCGACCCGGAGCCACCGCGCTGGGAACAGATCTGGTTCTACAGCCATCCGGCCATCGCGAACCGCGTGCGCGCCCTCGGTCAGCCCTGGCCACCGTCGAGCTGACCGACGCGATGCCGACCCGGGGGGTGGAAAGGGGCGGGCGCCCGCTGCGAGAGAAGAGCCGGCTTCGCCGGTCAGGTGTGCGAGGCTGGCACGCCCTCCGCGTTCAGTGAGACGAAGTACGACTCGCACGCCATGTCGACGAGGTCCGGATCGAGCGCCGGCCGCTTCTGGAGGAAGCGCGCGGTGTCGATGATCTGGTCGAGGATGTCGCGGGGGTGGCACGAGCGCAGCTGGAGCCCCTTCTTGCGGTAGAACGCGAGGATCTGCGACAGCGCCTCGGCGCGGTACTCGATCTGCTTGCGCGCGCAGAGGCGCTTCATGATCTCCTCGTACTGATCGACCGTTGGCGAGGTGATGCCGATCTTGTAGCGGATCCGCCGCAGGAAGGCCTCGTCGACGAGGTCGGCCGGATCGAGGTTCGTCGAGAAGACGATGAGCATGTCGAACGGGATCTCGATCTTCTTTCCGGTGTGCAGCGTCAGGTAGTCGACGCGTTTCTCGAGCGGGACGATCCAGCGGTTCAACAGGTCGCGCGGCGAGACGCGCTGGCGGCCGAAGTCGTCGACCATGAAGATCCCGCCGTTCGCCTTCATCTGGAACGGCGCCTCGTACATCTTCGAGGTCTCGTCGTAGATGAGGTCGAGCGTCTCGAGGGTGAGCTCGCCGCCGGTCATCACGATGGGCCGCTTCGAGACGAGCCAACGGTGATCGAAGCGGGCGCGCTCCTGGACCGCCATGTCCACGGCGACGCGGTGATAGACCTGGTCGAACACCTTGATGACCTGCCCGTCGATCTCGACGGCGAACGGCAGCACGACCTCGCCGCGCAGCAGGCCCACCATGACCTCGGCGATCGTCGTCTTCCCGTTGCCGGGTGGCCCGAACAGGAAGATGGACTTCCCGGAGTTGATCGCGGGCCCGAGCTGCGTGAGCGTCTCGCGCGGGATCACGAGATGCGAGAACGCGCGGACGATGTCCTCCTGCGTGACGGTGACGTTCGCGATGCTCTGGCGTTGCACCGCCGCGACGTACGTCGCGAGCGGGACGGGCGCGCGGCCGACGTACTGGCTGCGCGCGAGCGCTTCCTGCGCCTTCTCGGCGCCCTTCTCGACGATGACGAACTGGTACGTCGCCGCAGACAGGCCGGAGCCGCCTCGGATCTCCACCAGGCGTTCCGTCTTGAGGAAGTCCATGACCTTCTCTGTGACGTTGGTGATCGGGAGGCCGAGCGCGGTCGCGATCTCGCCGAGCGTCATCTGACCGCGCAGGTAGAGCGTCTTCAGAGCGAGATCCGCGAGGAAGCCGAGCTGCAGGCCGGTCTGCTCGACCGTCTGAGGCTCCGGCGGCAGGGGGATGCCGGGCATCCCGGCCGGCTGCGCCGGGCCGACCGCTATCCCCTGCTGCGGCGGGGAGATCGTCATCACCTGGGAGTATGAACGGGGTGAGCGGCACACCAGCCTGGGCCGTCGGTCCGGGACGGCCTTCCTTACGCGCACAACGCATCGTCGCGGACGGCGCGCTGGCGGCCGTGCTCCTCGCGTGGATCGCCTCCAGCACCGCGGGTGTGCCGAGCGACATCGCGCCCGACCCCGCGCGCGTGCTCCCGCTGACGGCCCAGCTGTTCGTCGATCCCGGGCTCGCGCAGCACACGTACGTGTCGCTGTTCCGCGTCGTCGTCGCGGTCGCGGTCGCGATCGTCGCCGGGACCGGCCTCATGATCGCCGCGCGCTTCCTCCGCCTGACGCGGATCCTGGTCGCGCACCGTCTCCTGCCGATCCTCAACGCGTTCCCGACCGTCGGCTGGGCGCTGCTCGCCGTGTTCTGGTTCGGCGTGAACGACGTCGCCGTCGTCTTCGTCATCGTCGCGATCCTGCTGCCGTTCACGATGGCCAACGTCTGGGCGGGACTCCTCACGATCGACGAGGACGTCTACGAGATGGGCCGGTCGTTCACGCGTGACCGGCTGCGCCGCCTTCGCCTCATCGTCCTGCCGCAGATCCTTCCGGAGCTGGTGAGCTCGCTGCGGCTCTCCTACGGCGTCGGATGGAAGGTCGGCATCGTCGCCGAGATCTTCGGCGTGACGAGCGGGCTCGGGTACCTTATGGCGTACGCGCGCACGGTCTTCGACACGGCACTGCTGTACGCCGCGATCCTCGTCATCATCGTCCTCGTCTTCGTCGCGGACGGGCTCGTGTTCGCCCGTCTCGAGCGGCTCGTGACGAGGCACCGCGCGGACACTGCGTCGTCCACTTTCGCGATGGAGGTCCCCCGTTGAAGCTCCTCGCCGTCCTCACGATCCTCGTCGCGGCCTGCACACCCGCGCCGGCGGAGCCCGCGCAGCGCACGACCCTCGAGATCGCGTACGCCGATGACCCGAGCCGTCACGCGCTGCTCTGGGGGATCGTGAACGGCAAGGTGACGTCGCCGACGGTCGACGTGAAGGTCAGCTTCCTTCCGCTGGCGCAGATCATCCCCGCCGCGAACACGAAGCAGTACGACGCGCTCGAGGCGACGCCGTTGGCCCTCCCTCGCGCACCGGGAGCGGAGCCGGGCTTCCTCATCCTCTCCAACGGCCTGGTGAACATCTCGAGCACGGCGCTCATGGTCGGCAAGGACGGCGTCCGCTCGCCGGCGGAGCTGAAGGGGAAGACCATCGGTGTCGCGTCGCTCGGCGGCACGTTCGTCCTGGAGACGCGGTACGTCCTCCAGAAGCAGCACGGCCTGAACACCGACCTGCGCACGGGCGAGGTGAAGTTCAGCGAGACCCCACCGGAGGCGACGGCGACGCTCCTCAGGGACGGCAAGCTCGACGCGGCCGTCCTCGCGCAGCTCGCGTTCTACCGGCTGCGCGGCTCGGCGGACCACCGGACGCTCGTCAACGTCACCGAGGAGTTCACGCGCCTGTCCGGGCACCGTCCGGTGAACAGCGTCATCGTCACGTACCGCGACAAGGCCGAGGCGAAGCGCGCCGCGCTCGGCGAGCTCCAGAGGATGCTCGCGTCCTCGCGCGCCTACCTCATGGCGAACAAGGCCGAGGTCTTCAAGGACGTCGCGCAGAAGCGCGGCGTGGACGAGGCCTTCCTCGAGTGGGTCTTCACCGTGCTCGACCTCGCCGCCGGTCCCCTGACCGACACCGACATGGCCCAGATCGCCACGACCTGGGAGGCGGCGAAGAGCATCGGCGACATCCAGAGCGCGCCCGCCGTGAAGGACGTGACGTTCCGGCCGTGATCGAGGTCCGCGACCTCGTCCTCCGCTTCGACGAGCGCGCGGTCCTCGACGGGCTCACCTTCACGGTCGAGCCCGGCGAGCTCGTCTGCGTGCTCGGACCCTCGGGGTGCGGGAAGACGACGCTCCTGAGGGTCCTCGGCGGACTGCTGCGGCCGACCGCGGGCGAGGTCCGCATCGCGGGCGAGCCGGCGGAGCGCGCCTGGCGGCGCTGCGCGTTCGTCTTCCAGGCGCCCCGCCTGGTTCCGTGGCGGACGGCGCTGGACAACGTGCGCCTCGGACAGGAGCTCCGGGTCGGCCACGCCAACGGCTCCGCGCAGCGCTATCTCGAGATGGTCGGGCTCGCCGATCTCGCAGCGCGCTATCCCGCGATGCTCTCGGGCGGCGAGCGCCAGCGCGTCGCGCTCGCGCGGGCCCTCGCCGTCGAGCCCGAGGTGATCCTCATGGACGAGCCCTTCAGCGCGCTCGACGCCGACACGCGCGCACGGCTGCGGGACGAGGTCGTGCGGATCTGGCGCGCGGAGCGGCGGACGATCGTCTTCGTGACGCACGACGCCGCCGAGGCGGATGCGCTCGCGACGCGCCGGCTCGTCCTGACGAAGCCTTAGGTCCGCAGCAGCCGGTCGAACTCGTCCTCGTCGATCACAGCGACGCCGAGCTGCTTCGCCTTGTCGAGCTTGGTCCCGGCTCCGGACCCCGCCACGACGAGGTCCGTCTTCTTGCTCACCGACCCCGAGGCCTTGCCGCCGAGGGACCGCACGAGCTCCTCCGCGTCCTCGCGCGAGCGGCGCTCGAGCGTGCCGGTGAAGACGACCGACTTCCCGGCGAACGGGCTCGCCGCCGCGACGGCGCGCCGCTCGGGCATGGCCGGCCGCACGTGCCGCGCGAGCTTGTCGAGGAACGCCCGCTCCGCGGGATCGGCGAACCACTCCGTGATCGTCCGCGCGACGATCGGGCCGATGCCCGGGGTCGCCTGGAGCTCCTCCGGCGTCGTCGCACGGAGGCGATCGAAGACGGCGCGCAGGGTCGCCTTCGGGCCGAGGTCGTCCGCGAGCCACTGAGCGATGACCTCGCTCGTCGTCCATCCGAGGTGCGGGACGCCGAGCGCGACGAGGACCCTCGCGAGCGGCTGCTCCCGCGCGGCCTGGATCCGCTGGTAGAGGTTCGACGCGCTCTTCTCGGCATACCGGTCGAGGGCCGTGAGCTGGTCCATCGTGAGGTCGAACAGATCGGCCGGATCGCTGACGAGACCTCTGTCCTGCACCTGCGAGAGAAAGGCCCAGCCGGCGCCTTCGATGTCCATCGCGCCGACGAAGTGGCCGAGGCGCTGCCCCTGCTTCGCCGGGCACGACGGGTTCGCGCAGCGGTAGGCGACCTCGTCCTCCCGGTGCTCGACGGGACCGTCGCACTCGGGGCACCGCGACGGCATCTGCCACTGGTCGCCGCGGCCGGCCCGATCCGCGTCGATCACCGCCACGACCTCCGGGATCACGTCGCCCGCGCGCTGGACGACGACGCGGTCGCCCACGCGGACGTCGAGGCGGCGCACCTCGTCGAGGTTGTGGAGCGTGGCGCGCTTCACCGTCGTGCCGCCGACCTGGACGGGCGCGAGCCATGCGACCGGCGTGAGCACGCCGGTCCGGCCGACGTACGCCTTGATGTCCTCCACGGCCGTCGTCGCCTGCTCCGCCGGGAACTTGTACGCGATCGCCCAGCGCGGCGTGCGCGCGACGTATCCAAGGCGCTCCTGGTCGGCGATCGCGTCGACCTTGACGACGACGCCGTCCACGCCGTAGCCGAGCTCCTCGCGCTCGGCGTGGCGCTCCGCCGCGTATCCGATGACCTCATCAGCGCCGGTGACCAGGCGCCACTTCGGGTTCACGCGGAGACCGAGCGCCTTGAGGCGCTCGAGGAGCTGGTGCTGGGTGGGCACGTCGAGCCCGGCGGCGCTGTAGACGTATATCGACAGGTCCCGCTCCGCCGTCTTGCGTGGGTCGACCTGCCGGACCGCGCCCGCCGCGGCGTTCCGGGGGTTCGCGAACAGGGGCTCGCCACGCTCGGCGCGCTCGCGGTTGGTCGCCTCGAAGGACCGGACGGGGAGGTACACCTCGCCGCGGACGTCGATGCGTCCCTTCGTCCGCTCGCGCAGGGCGAGCGGGACCGCCTTGATCGTCCGCAGGTTCGCGGTGATGTCCTCGCCCACCGTCCCATCTCCGCGCGTCGCCCCCTCGACGAGGCGGCCGTCCACGTACGTGAGGTTGACGGCGAGCCCGTCGATCTTCAGCTCGCACACGTAGTCGATACCAGAGGTCGCGTGCTCGATCGGCTCCGTGCGGCCGAGGAGCTTGCGGACGCGTTGATCGAACGCCCGGACCTCGCCTGCGTCGAAGGCGTTCCCGAGGGACAGCATCGGCGCCACGTGCCGAACGGGTCTGAAGCGCTCGGACGGGGGCGCGCCGACGCGCTGTGTCGGCGAGTCCGGCGTGACCAGCTCGGGATGCTCCGTCTCGAGCCGGAGGAGCGCGCGCAGCAGCGCGTCGTACTGCTCGTCGCTGATCGTCGGCGAATCGAGGACGTGGTACTCGTAGTTCGCCTTCTCGATCGCCGCGCGCAGCTTCGCTGCGCTCTCCAAGTACGTTTCGGAAGCGCTAGGCGGACCGGCGCCCTTCGAGGCCTTGACTATGATCCGCTCCGATACACGTCACCCTAAATACTTCCGGAACCACTCGATCGCGTCGACCCAGGCCTTCCGCGACTGGTCGGCGTTGTAGCGCTGGCCCGTGTCGTTGTGGAACCCATGCATGGTCCCGGGGTAGGTGTTGAACTTGTACGTGGTCGCGGCCTTCTTCAGCGCCTCCTCGACGCGCGCCATTCCGGCGTTCACGTTGTTGTCCGTCTCGGCGAACACCCCGAGCACCGCCGCCTTCGTTGAGGCGATGCCTGAGGGGTCCTGCGGCACCGGACCGTAGAACGGCGCGGCGGCCTGCACGGCGACCCCGCCATTCAGCAGATGCCACACGGTGCCGCCACCGAAGCAGAACCCGGTCGCGCCGAGCTTCGTGCCGTTCACGTACGGCTGCGTCTTCATGAAGTCGAGGACGGAGGCGAAATCCTTCACCATGTCCGCCGGCGCGCGCCTGCCGAGCGCCGCGTTGTACGCCGCCTGGTCGGACAGCTTGTCGGCACCGCCGTCACGCGAGAGCACGTCGATGGCGACCGCGGCGAAACCGGCCGTCGCTGCGCGGCGCGTCACGTCCTTGATGTGCTCGAGCAGCCCGCGGTTCTCGTGCATGACGAGGATCGCGGGGTACTTCCCGTCGGCCTTCGGACGCGAGAGGTACCCGATGAGGTTCGCGCCGTCCGCGGCCTTGATGGTCTGCGGGCCCGCGGTGATGCGCGGATCGTCCGTTTTCACGGTGATCCCATCGGTCGTCGTCGCTGGCGGCGGTGTCGCGTACGCGACGGCCGGGGCCGGGCTGGCGGCGGTCGTCGCCGCAGCGGTCGGCGCCGCTGTCGGTGCTGTCGTCGCGGCCGCGGTGGCCGGCGCCGTCGCCGCCGCGGTGGCGGTGGTGCCCGCCGGAGCGCCGCCGCAGGCCGCGA
Organism: Chloroflexota bacterium; assembly: GCA_016183435.1. Classification (GTDB taxonomy): domain Bacteria; phylum Chloroflexota; class Limnocylindria; order P2-11E; family P2-11E; genus JACPOT01. The sequence continues at coordinate 24,652 of JACPEQ010000046.1, read as the reverse complement.
CGAACGCGGAGGCGGCCGCGCTCGTCCCGAGGATGAGCGTCAGCCGGCGGAACAGCTCGCGCCTGCCGATCAACCCGTCCTGGAAGTCCTCGTAGTGCTCGACGGCGAGATAGCGCTGCGTCTCGTTCATGCGACCTCCCCCGTTCCGAACGGCTCCGCTGCCCTACATACGAGACATCGCCCTCAGCGGTTCGACGAACGTGCAAGCGAGCACGTCTTTACCGCATCGTGCGAAGATGTCAGAGGGGCCGGAGATCCGCGAAGGCGGCCATCAGCTTCTTCACGCCCTTCCGCGGGAACGCGACGGTCACCTCCTCGTCGTCGGCGCGGACCGCGCTCGAGACGACGATGCCTTCGCCGAACGTGGGGTGCCGCACTTTCTGCCCCGCGCGAAAGCGCGCAGCCTCCGCCGGGCGGACCGCGTCCGCGGCGCGGCGGCCGTCGCCGCTCCGCTCGCCGCTCCACCGGGACGGCAGCCCCTCGAGCGCGCTCCGGCGGCGAGCCGCGCGCCGATCCTCGTATCTCGCGCGCACGGCCTCGTCGTCGAGCTCCGCCCACACGTCGCGCTCCTCGGCCTCGCCGCTGCTGCGCCGCTCCACGCCTTCGTGCGGCAGCTCGCGCAGGAACCGGGACGGGGGGTTCGACGACGTGCGGCCGAACAGCATCCGCTGCCGCGCCCAGGTGAGATAGCAGCGGTGCATCGCGCGGGTGACGCCGACGTAGCAGAGCCGCCGCTCCTCCTCGAGCTCGGCCTCCTCCTCGAGCGACCGCACGTGCGGGAAGACGCCTTCCTCCATGCCGGTGAGGAACACGATCGGGAACTCCAGTCCCTTCACCGCATGCAGCGTGATGAGCGTCGCCGCGGGCTTGGCCTCCTCGTACTGGTCCTGGTCGGAGACGAGCGCGACGTCCTCGAGGAACGCGGGGAGCTGCTCGTCGCGCGGCAGCCGCACGAACTCCTCGGCGATGCTGTGGAGCTCGAGCACGTTCGCGAACCGCTCCTCTCCCTCCTGCGTGCCGTCGCGCAGGTACGCGGCGTACCCGGAGCGGTCGAGGAGGAGGTCGACGATCTCCGGCAGGTCGCGCTCCTCCACCGCGGCGCGCACCTCCGCGACGATCCGGCCGAACGACGCGAGGGCGGAGCGCTGCCGCTGCGGGACGGTGGCGATCGCGTCCGCGTCGCGGAGCGCGTCGGCCACCGGCACTCCGCGCTCGCGCGCAGCGGCCAGCAGCGCGGCCTGCGTCTTCGGACCGATCCCCCGCGGCGGCACGTTCACGACGCGGCCGAGCGCCACGGTGTCCTGCGGGTTCCGCACGAGACGGAGGTACGCGAGCACGTCCTTGACCTCGCGCCGCTCGTAGAACGAGACGCCGCCGACCACCTGGTAGGCGAGACCGAACTCGCGGAACGCGTCCTCGATCGCCCGTGACTGCGCGTTCGTGCGATAGAGGATCGCGACGTCGCGCGGCGCCTTGGCCTCGCCTTCGCGCCGCAGCTGCTCGATCTCGCGCGCGATGAGCTGGGCCTCGTGGCGCTCGTCGTACGCCTCGATGATGACGACGTCCTCACCCCCGCTGCGATCGGTCCAGAGGCGCTTCTCCGTGCGGGACGCGTTGTTCCGGACGATCGAGTGCGCCGCGTCGAGGATGCGCTGTGTGCTGCGGTAGTTCTGCTCGAGCTTCACGACCGAGGTCTTGGGGAAGTCGCGCTCGAAGTCGAGGATGTTGCGCAGGTCCGCGCCGCGCCACGAGAAGACCGACTGATCGTCGTCGCCCACCACGGCGAGGTTCTGCTTCCAGCCGCTGAGGTACCGGAGGAGCACGTACTGAGCGCGGTTCGTGTCCTGGTATTCGTCGACGAGGATGTGGTCGAAGCGGTCCTGCCACAGGTTCAGCGCGTCGTCGTCGGTCTCGAAGAGCCGCACCGCGAACAGCAGCAGATCGTCGAAATCGAGGGCGTTGTTCTCGCGCAGCAGCGCCTCGTAGCGCGGCCAGACGATCGCCGTCACGCGCTCGAGCTGCCCGCGCGCGCCGCCGGCCAGGTCGGCGGGGCCCCGCAGCTCGTTCTTCGCGTTCGAGATCGTCGCTGAGATCGCGCCGGGCGGCACGAGGCGCTCGCCGAGCCCGGCGTCCTCCATCGCCCGGCGGAGCAGCGCGCGCTGGTCCGCCTCGTCGTAGATGGCGAAGCTCGGCTCGATGCCGACCGCCCGGGCGTGCCGCCGAAGGAGGCGCGCGCAGAAGGCGTGGAAGGTACCGACCGTCAGCTCCGCCAGGGCGGCCGCAGGCACCAGGCGCGCGAGCCGCTCGCGCATCTCGCGAGCGGCCTTGTTCGTGAAGGTGACGGCCAGGATCGCGCGCGGCGGGACGTTCAGGTCGCGCAGCAAGTACGCGATCCGGTGCGTCAGGACGCGGGTCTTGCCCGACCCTGCGCCGGCGAGGATGAGCAAGGGGCCCGTGCCGTGGGCGACCGCCCGACGCTGCTCTTCGTTCAGGACGTCGAGGATCGGGTCGGACACTCGTCGATGGTAGGGGCGCAGGCTTCGGTGGATAACTCGCCGAACTGGTGGATATCCGGCACGTCGGATCGTGGATGAACGGCTCGCGGCCTTCCGTTGAGCGGGACTAAAGTTCGCGACCGTCCCGAGAGGGGGCCGCCCGGGGGAGCGCTACCGAGATCGCCTCAAGGTGCGTGATCCGTCGGTCGGTCGTCGCTCGGGATGTTTGCTTTTGTCCGACGCTCGGTCGGGCCAAAGCCCTCCTCGCGACACCGTGCTCGACCTCGTCCTGCGGGCCTCGGTCTGCGCGCGGTGGGGACGAAAGACACTGCTGTCCACAGCGCTGTTCGATCCGCGTGGATAACTGCGGGGATCGGTGGACACGGATGACGTCACGCCGATCGAGATCGTGGAAAAAGCGCTTGTTGGGCCATGGGTGGGACCGTATGTTTCAGCGCGACCCGAGGGGTCTGCTAAAGGGATCGGCAGGGCCCGAGATCCTATCAAGGGCCAGGTCCTGGGAGCGCAACCGGAGATAGCATCAAAGGCGGTCCGAGAGGGTATCGAGGACCGGCTCCACGACCCGGACACTGTCTTCGAAGCAGTGGCTGGGACCGGAAGCAGGTCGCTCGGGTCGCTTCTTTTTCCGACCTCCTTCCCTCCCCTTTTTCATCCAGAGCAAGGCCCCCTCCGTACCCTTCCGTAGATGACGGTCGAGCGGGACGACAACGTCCTCGCCGAGGCGCTGGCTGCGCGTGATCTGTCGGCGCTGAGCGGCCTCTACGACCGCTACGGCCGCGTGTCGTACACGCTCGCCTACCGCATCCTCGGCGAGCCGGAGGCCGCCGAGGACGTCGTCCAGGACGCGTTCCTGGCCGCCTGGCGCGGCGCCGGGACGTTCCGGCGCGAGCGCGGCAACGTCCGGAGCTGGCTCCTGTCGATCGTCCACCACCGGGCGGTCGACGTGCTGCGCCGGCGCACCGCCTTCCGCCCGGCCCCGCTGGAAGCCGCCGACCACACGGCCTCGGAGCTCGACACCGCGGAGGAGGCCGCCCGCAACGTCGAGCGCGGCTCCGTCCGCGCGGCGCTCGAGACCCTTCCCGAGGCCCAGCGCCGGACCATCGAGCTCGCGTACTTCGGCGGGTACACCCAGTCCGAGCTGGCCGAGCTCATGGGAGTGCCCCTCGGGACGGTGAAGGGCCGGATGCGCATCGGCCTGCAGAAGATGCGGCGCGTCCTCGGAGCGGTCCGATGACCCATGTCCTCGACGACCTCGAGCTGTACGCGGTCGGGGCGCTGCCCGCCGATCGGAGCGACGCCGTCGCCGCCCACCTGCGGGGCTGCGCCTCGTGCCGCGCGGCCGCGGGCGAGATCGCCGAGGTCGTCGCGGCCCTCGCCGATACGGTCCCGCTCCGCGAGCCTCCGGCCGACCTGAAGGACCGCATCCTCGCGGCGGCCGCGGAGGATGTGCGCCGGCAGCGGCGGGCGGTGCGCCTGCCGCGCATCCCGCTCGATCCGCGGATGCTCGCGATGGCCGCCGCGATCGTGCTCCTGCTCGGGTTCGACGCGAACCAGACGCTGCGGCTCCAGGCGGTCCAGGCGGAGCGGGACGAGTACGAGCGCGGCCTGGCCAACGTCGCCCTCGGCGGACGCACCTGGTACATGGCCGGCGTCGATCAGTGGAAGGGTTCGGGCGGCAACCTCATGCAGCCGGCGTCGGGCAAGCCCGCCTTCGTGGTCTTCCACGACCTGCGGCCGCTGGATCAGGGGCAGCTCTACGCGCTCTGGCTCATCGCCCCCGACGGCAAGTGGGTCCGCGGCGCGAGCTTCCGACCCGACGCCGAGCGCATCCAGATGGTCGAGATCGGTCAGGAGCTCGCCGGATTCGAGCGCTGCGCGGTGACCGTCGAGACGTCGTCGACCGGCAAGCGAGAGGGGCCCGTCGTCATGCAGTCGAGGATCGCCCCGCCTTCGCAGTGACCTCGCGCGCCCGTATCGTCACCGGGTGCGGCGTATCTCCGTCATTGGGTCCAGCCCAGGCGCGGGAAAGACGAGCTTCGGGAGGCGCCTGGCCGCCCAGCTTGGCCTTCGTTTCATCGAGCTCGATGCTCTCCACTGGGGTCCCGCGTGGACACCGCTCGACGCGGACACCTTCCGTGGCCGCGTCGAGCCCGAACTCGGCACCGACGGATGGGTCATCGACGGCAACTACGGCAAGCTGGGAGAGCTGATCTACGAGCGAGCCGACACGGTGGTGTGGCTAGACGTGCCCCTGCGCGTGGCGCTCTGGCGCATCGTCCGGCGCACGCTGCGGCGGATCCGCCTTGGCGAGGCGCTATGGAGCGGCAACCGCGAGACGGTCCGCAACGCGTTCTTCTCACGCGACTCGCTTGTGCTCTACGCGCTGCGAACGTATCGCAGGCGCCGCCGACGCTGGGAAGCGAAGTTCGCGCCGGGTCGGTATCCGCACCTGAACGTGTTGCGGTTCCGCTCGAACGCCGACGCCGAGCAATGGCTCGCTACGCTCTCAACGGGAAGAGGGCCGGAGACCGGCCCTCTTCTGGATCCGAGCGGGGGTCAGAGCTAGCGGCTCTGTGGTGCCGCTGCCAACGCCGGTGCGCGACGCTCCATCCAGAGCGCGAGGCCGGACCAGACCGCGACGACGAGGTGAAGGATGCTGTCCATCGGGCTTTCGAGGTTGGCGAGGCCGTAGAAGTTCGGGGTGGCGAACTTGTCGGGCGCGGTGAAGGCGCCGCCGGACGGCAGGATCAGGCCCCAAAGCGCGAAGACGATGGCGGTCGCGAACACGACGATCGTGAGAAGCCTGTGCAGACCGGCGTTCTTGAGGCCAAAGCCCGCGCCGACGCCAACGATGCCCAGCGCGAGATGCGCGATGTCTTCACCATCGGTGAAGGCCCAGAAGGACTGCCCTGGGATACCGACGAGACCCGCGACGCCGACGAGAAGAAGCACGATGCCGCCGAAGCGAAGGAAACCCGCAGAGGTGAGGAGTGCGTTCAAGTGGTCTCCCCTCCTTTCCGGCGCGTGTTCTGCCACCGACGCGCCCGTTTGACAAGGGGTCCGGCAGCCGAGCATGCAACGGTCCCGAAGAAGCAGGAGGCCCGACCCTTTCGATCGGGCCGGGCCTCCGCTCGCGGAGAGAGAGGGTTCCTAGTAGTCCATCCCGCCGCCTCCCGGCATGGCCGGAGCCTTGTCCTTCTCCGGGATGTCGGTGATGAGCGCCTCGGTGGTGAGGATCATCCCGGCGATGGAGCCGGCGTTCTCGAGCGCGGACCGGCAGACCTTCACCGGGTCGATGATGCCGGCCTCGAACATGTCCACGTACTTGTTGGCGATGATCTCGTAGCCCCAGTTCGCCGACTTCTTCTCGCCCTGGGCGCGGCGGATGCCGTCGATGATCACGGAGCCGTCGAGGCCGGCGTTCGCGGCCAGCTGACGGATCGGCTCCTCCATCGCCTTGCGCAGCATGCGGGCACCGGTGCGCTCGTCGCCCTCGCTCTCGGCCTCGACCTTGTCGAGCGCCTTGAGCGCGTTGAGGTAGACGACCTCGCCGCCGGGGACGACACCCTCCTCGACCGCGGCGCGCGCGGCGGAGAGGGCGTCCTCGACGCGGTGCTTCTTCTCCTTGAGCTCGACCTCGGTGCCGGCGCCGACCTTGATGACGGCGACGCCGCCCGCCAGCTTGGCGAGACGCTCGTTCAGCTTCTCCTTGTCGAAGTCGCTGGTCGTCTCCTCGACCTGGGCCTTGATCTGCTTCACGCGGCCCATGATCGCTTCCTGCGAGCCGTGGCCCTCGACGAACGTGGTCTCGTCCTTGTTCGCCGTGACCCTCCGTGCGCGGCCGAGGTCCTGGACCGTCGTCGTGTCGAGCTTGCGGCCGGTCTCCTCGCTGATGACCTTGCCGCCGGTGAGGATCGCGATGTCCTCGAGCATGGCCTTGCGGCGGTCGCCGAAGCCCGGGGCCTTCACGGCCAGGACGTTCAGCGTGCCGCGGAGCTTGTTCACGACGAGCGTGGCGAGCGCCTCGCCATCGACGTCCTCGGCGACCACGATGAGGTTCTTGCTCACCTGCACGAGCTTCTCGAGCAGCGGTAGGACCTCGGTGATCGCGGAGATCTTCTTGTCGGTGATGAGGATGTAGGGGTCCTCGATGACGGCTTCCATCTTGTCCGCGTTCGTGACGAAGTACGCGGAGATGTAGCCGCGGTCGATCTGCATGCCCTCGACGTACTCCGTCTCGAACTGCAGGGTCTTCGACTCCTCGACGGTGATCACACCGTCGCGGCCGACCTTGTCCATGACCTCGGCGATGAGCTTGCCGATCTCCTGGTCAGCGGCGGAGTTCGCGGCGATCTCGCCGATCTGCTGCTTGCCCTTGACCTCGATGGCCTGCTTCTTCAGCTCGTCGACGAGGGCATCCACGCCCTTCTCGAGGCCGCGCTTGAGGAGCATCGCGTTCGCGCCCGCGGCGATCTGGCGCATGCCCTCGTGCACGATCGCCTGCGCGAGCACGACGGAGGTCGTCGTGCCGTCGCCGGCGATGTCGTTCGTCTTGGTCGCGGCCTCCTTGAGGAGCTGCGCGCCCATGTTCTCGAACGGGTCCTGGAGCTCGACCTCGCGGGCGACGGTGACCCCGTCGTGCGTGACGGTCGGCGCGCCGAACTTCTTGTCGAGCGCGACGTTGCGGCCTTTCGGGCCGAGCGTGGTCTTGACGGCGTTCGCCATGATGTCGACGCCCGTCTTGAGCGACTTGCGGGCGTCATCGGTGAACGTGAGCTGCTTCGGCATCTTCTCCCTCTCCTAGCCCTCGACGAGGGCGAGGACGTCGTCCTGGTGCATGACCAGGTGCTCCTCGTCATCGATCTTGAATTCGGTCCCGGCGTACTTCTGGTAGAGGACCTTGTCCCCGACCTTCAGGACCATCTCCACCTTGTTGCCGTTCTTGTCGAGCCCGCCGGGCCCGACGGCGACGATGATCCCCTCCTGCGGCTTCTCCTTGGCGGTGTCCGGCAGGACGATCCCGCTTTTGGTCATCTCCTCGCGCTGTAGCGGCTTGATGACCACGCGGGCGCCCAGCGGCTTCAGCTTGGTGGTGGTCTTGGCCTTCTCTTTCGCCTTTTCTGCGACGGCTGTTGCCATGTACGCGCTCCCTCCTACGTGTCTTGCATCCGAGTTTGGTCGCGAGGCAGGCTCACCCACGGGTCGGTCGCCCGAAGGGGGTGTTAGCACTCGCCCCACGAGACTGCTAACGAAAGTTATGGCGGCGCGCAGCGGCTGTCAAGCCGGGCCTGCCCCCGAGCGGGCGGCGTCCGTTCCCGGCTAGTCTCGGCCCGGATGCGCATCGCCAAGCTCCAGACATACGTGCTGGAGGCCCGGCTCGAGAAGCCGATCCAGTTCGGCATCGGCCCCTACGGCGCGTTCACGGCCACGCTGGTCGAGCTCACGACCGACGACGGCATCACCGGGATCGGCGAGTGCATCGCCCGCAAAGCCCCGCGCGTGACCGACGTCGTCGTCCGCGACCTCCTGTGGCCGGTCCTGGAGCGGCGCGATCCCCGCGACGCGGGCGGGATCTGGGACGACATGTTCCGCCAGCTGCGCGGCTGGGGGCACTATCGCGGGTTCGTCCAGGAGGCCATGAGCGGCGTGGACCAGGCGCTGTGGGACATCGTCGCCAAGGCGCAGGGCATCCCGCTCTACAAGGCGCTCGGTGGCGCCGGCCGCGACCGCGTCCCGGTGTCCGCGTCCTCGGTCTACATCGCCGACCTCGACACGATGCAGCGCGAGACGCGCGAGCAGGTCCAGAAGGGCCACACCACGCTGAAGATGAAGGTCGGCCGGACGGCCGAGCTGGGTGGGCTGCGCATGGACATCGAGAGCGTCCGCGCGGTCCGCGAGGCCGCGGGGCCGGAGATCGAGATCGGCATCGACGTGAACAGCGCGTATGACGCGGCGACCGCGATCCGCTTCTGCGATCAGGTCGAGAAGTACGACATCACCTTCCTCGAGGAGCCGGTCTATCCCGATGACATCGACGGGTACGAGCAGATCCGCCGGCACACGTCGATCGCGCTCGCCTGCGGCGAGTCGGAGTTCGGCATCTTCGGGTTCCGCGAGCTCCTGCGCCGCCGCGCGGTGGACATCGTCCAGCCGGACATCGCGCGCGTCGGCGGCTTCACCGGCGGCATGCGCCTGGGCGCGCTCGTGCACGCGCACAACGTCCGGTACGCGCCGCACACCGGTTTCTCATGCGGCGTCGCGCAGCTGGCGTCGATCCATCTCGCCGCGGCGGTGCCCGATCTGTGGAAGGTCGAGGAGATGTACATCGACAATCCGCTCGCCGAGATCTTCACTGAGCCTATTCCGAAGGCGACGAAGGGCGTGGTAGACCTGCCGCAGCGGCCTGGCATGGGTCTCGCCCTCGACATGAAGAAGATCGCGAAGTACCGGCTGACGTAGCGGCGTCGATCGACGGCCGTTCGCAGCGGAGCGGGAGGCGGCAGATGTCCGACGACGACGAGAGTGACACCGGCGACGAGGACGACGAGCACGAGCGCAAGCACGACCGGCACCGCGGCGAGCTCGTGCGAGTGCCCGAGGCGGGTCACCTGAGCGACAGCGCGGGTCCGGCGCGGCCGCTCGCGTTCATCGAGCGCGCACAGGACGTTCTCACCGTGAAGCGTGTGTTCGGCGAGCCGGTCGAACGCGACGGCGTGACGGTCATCCCCGCGGTCTCGCTGGGCGGCGGCGGGGGCGGCGGCAGCGGCGGCGGCGAGGGCGCCGGGCAGCGAGGGAGCGGTCAGGGCGGGGGGTTCGGCGTGAGCGCGAAGCCGGCGGGCGCCTTCGTCATCCGGGAGGGTCGTGTGCGCTGGGAACCGGCGCTGGACCTGAACCGCACGATCTTCATGGGGCAGCTCGTGGCGATCGTGTTCTTCCTGACGGTGCGCTCCGTGGTGAAGGCGCTCGCGACGCGGCGCTAGAGTCTCCCGTCCAGGTCAGCGCGCAAGCACGCCCGGACGGCGCGACGCCCTACCCCTTGACGACGATGATCGGCCGCAGGCGCGCCACCTTGCGGGCGATCCCCGCGCGGTCGCACACCTCCACGACCGAGGCCACGTCCTTGTAGGCCGAGGATGCCTCCTCCCCGAGGAGGCGCCGGTCCGTGACGCGCACCGTGATGCCCTTCGCGCGCAGGAGGCTGACCAGGTCGACCCCCCGCTGCTCGCGCAGCGCCGCGTGACGGCTCTGCCGCCGTCCGGCGCCGTGGCACGTCGAGCCGAACGTCTCGCGCATGGCACCGTCCGCGCCCACACAGAGGAAGGAGTAGCGGCCCATGTCGCCGGGGATGAGGACCGGCTGGCCGGCGGCGGCATATCGCGCCGGTACGTCGGGGTGGTGCGCGGGGAAGGCGCGCGTCGCGCCCTTGCGGTGGACGAGCACCTCGACGCTCTCGCCGTCGTCGGCGTGCCGCTCGACCTTGGCGATGTTGTGCGCCACGTCGTAGAGGACCGACATCCCGAGCGCGTCCGCACTTCGCCGGAAGACCGCGGTGAATGCCCCGCGCACGGCGTGCGTGATGGCCTGGCGGTTCGCCCAGGCGAAGTTCGCCGCCGCGCGCATCGCCGCGAGGTACTCCTGGCCCTCTTTGGAGCGGATGTAGGCGCACGCCAGCTGGCGGTCCGGCAGCTGGATGCCGCTCCGGCGTGCCGCATCCCCCATCACACCCAGGAAGTCCGTGCAGACCTGGTGTCCGAGGCCGCGTGAGCCGGTATGCAGGAAGACGACGATCTGGCCCGTGCTGACGCCGAATGCCGCGGCGACGCGGTCGTCGAAGACCTCATCGACGGCCTCGACCTCGACGAAGTGGTTCCCCGAGCCCAGTGACCCGAGCTGTCCACGGCCGCGCTCCTTGGCGCGTGCGGACACGAGACCGGGATCCGCACCGTCCATCGCTCCTCGCTCTTCGCAGGTCTCGAGGTCGTCCGGCCAGCCGAGCCCGTGCTCCACCGCCCACCGCGCGCCACCGCGGAGGATGGCGTCGAGCTCGGACCCGGCGCGCGCCGTCGGACCCTGTGACGCGAGGCCCGCCGGCACCCGCTGGGCGAGCTCGTCGGCGAGCCGATCGGTCACGGCCTCCAGATCCGACCGCGTCAGGGTCGTGCGGATGATCCGTGTCCCGCAGTTGATGTCGTAGCCGACCCCGCCCGCGGCGACGACGCCGTCGCTCAGGCGGAACGCGGCGACGCCGCCGATCGCGAACCCGTATCCCCAGTGGATGTCGGGCATCGCGAGCGATGCCCGAACGATCCCCGGCAACGTCGCGACGTTGGCCACCTGGTCGAGCGCCGGATCGTGCTCGAGCTCCGCCGCCATGGCGGCGTCCGCGTACACGATCCCGGGGACGTGCATGCCGGGCCGGCTTCCTCGGGGCAGCCGCCAGCGGCAGCCGTCGATCGGCTCGAGGCGCGCGGCGACGGACACGGTCATCGCTAGATGTCCAGCACGACGTGCACGCGCGCAGGCGGACCATCGTCGAGCGCGAGCCGGTGATAGGTGGCCGCCTTGACCGCGAGGTGCGGCGAGTGGCGCGCGGGGTCGATCGGCTCGCCGTACGAGCGCGCGGTGAGATCGCGCTCCGTCAGCGAGCTGACCACGAAGCGTCGGAACACGAGGCCCTCCGAATCAACGAGGCCGATGAGCTCGTTGAGCCATCCGACGAGCAGGTCGCCGCGCTCGAACGCGTGCACCGTCTGCGTGCGGGTCGCACGCTCGGCGACCGTGTCGAGGTCCACCATCAGCGAGAACATCGCCCGCGCCGCTTCCTCGAAGGCGAGCGGGAGGCTCTCACCCCAAGCCTCGATGCCGATGTCGGCGGTGTGTTCCGTCGTTCGATAGCCCACGTCCCCAGCTCCGCGCGCTGGACGCGCTCAGCGGGCCGAGGTGCTCGGCCGAAGCCGCTCTTCGGTGAACATGCTGCCCGCCGGCTCGCGCTCCGCGACGGTCCCGATCTCGGCGATGCGCGGCTGGACGAGCCGGACGTAGTCCGCGTACCGCACGCTCATCGTCTGCGTGTGCGTTCCTGGCTGGAAGACGATGCGCTCGTTCCGCGCGAGCGACTCGTCGACGATCATCGGCACGCCGTAGAGGTAGCCGAAAGGGGGCATCGCGCCGACGTCGCAGTCCGGAAAGCGCGACCCGAACTCTTCCTCGCTCGCGAGCCTGGTCTCCTTCGCCCCGAGGGCCTTCTGCACCTCGCTGAGGCGGACCCTCTCCATCGCGGGGAGGACGAGCATCGTCAACTGACCATCGGCGACCACCATCACGACCTTCGCGAACATCCGACCCGGCACGTGCTCGGAGGCGGCGACCTCCTGGGCGGTGTACGCGACCGGATGCTCGACCAGCTGGAATGGGACGTTGCTCTCACGTAGATAGGACTGGAGCCGCTCGCTGCATTCCACCGCACACCTCCACGACACGACGTTGGCGCGCCGGCCGGCGGGCCTCAAGTGCCATCTGGCGACGCGGCATCGAACGGAGGTCATCGCGCCGGACCATCTGCTCGTCGCGCGTCTACGGCGGCTGCCACTTCGAGCTGCGCTGACCCGGCCGGCCTCCGTGGCGCGGATCGGGCGTCGTCTCGCGCCCCTGAACGCTCTTGCGCGCGCGGCTCGTCACACCGCGCTCCATGTCGTGCCGCGCGACCTGCTGCGCCCCGCGCAGCGCACGCTTCGACGGCGTCTCAGTGAACGTGCGCGGCTGCTCGGATCGCCGCTTCGCCATGCGCACCAGCGAGTCTCATGCGGACACGCGAGGATGGACAGGGTCGAACCTCCCGCGTCGGTCGGCAGCAGTTATCCACGATCCGCTTCGATCCCCGGCATCAGGTCGGTCACGGCGGGGACGTTCGACCCTTCCACAGCGAACGAGCCCGTCGTAGCGTGGGTCACCGACCCGAGGGGTCTGTCAAGAGGCCGGTCGAACGGAGATCCCATCAACGAGGATCGGCCTTGGGGACGGCATCAAAGACGGCCGGAGACGGTATCAAGGGCCGGTCCCACCGACCGAGATGCGAAGTCAGACACCATCTCGGAGCGGCGACAGATCGCTCGGGCCTTTCTTGGTCGGTCTCCTTCTCAGACGGGCGCGCCCTGGTGGACGGGGTGCTCGTGTTCGTGGACGTGTGCGGTCCATCCGCGGATCGCTGATGGCACCTCCTCGGCGGCCGTTCGGTCGCCCCGAATGTGACCCAACGCTCTGGTCGCCAGGAGAGATCGGCGTTTACGGTGCTTCCCGCGTCCTGAGGGCCCTGACGGCGGGTCGCTTGGGACCCCTCCGGCGCCTTCCCCTCCTCCGCCGGCCCGGTTCCCCACACCGGACCGGCTTGCCGCCCTCGACTTACACGCTCACCCACCGAACGGACCGTGAGCATGGGCACGGGCCGCCGACGCGCGCGAGGCGCGGCATGCTCTTGATGGCGTCCTTGAGCGCGACCTCGCCGGAGTGGACGTTGCGCAGCATGTCGGCCCAGTGCCGCACGTCCACGGACGCGCGGTACGCCTCGGGCAGGTGCGACGCGACGTGCGCGATGCACTTCTCGGGATCGTCGAACCGCTCGCCGTCGAAGCCCCACATCTGGAACGCACCGTCGCCGCGGCGGCGGAAGAAGCGCCGGTCCGGCAGGCGCAGCAGGTCCGTCCACTCGACCCCGCCCTCGCCGCTGCGACCCTGCTTCACGCGCTCGTACAGCGCAGCGGCGTCGTCCCGTGAGAGGTCGGGCCGCTTGGCGCGCACGTAGCGCTCGTTGAGATCGTCGAGCATCTGGCCGACCTCGGCGATGTATGCGTCCTGCGCCTGGCGGTTGGTCATGTCCTTCAGGCCGAGCCGGACCGAGTCCTCGCCACCGTGCGAGTCCGGCCGGTCGTCACCGAACATCTCGAGTCCCCGGCAGAACCACTTGGTGCAGGCCTTCCGGATGGCGTCCATGCCCACCAGGGCGTCGCCGCGCGCGGCGGCCTCCACCCAGCGCCGCAGCGGCACGACGCCCGCGGCGAGGTGGAATGCCTCCTCCTTCAGCATCGGCGGCATGCTCGTCGCGTACGGCGCGTACGACGACACCTTCTGCATCGTCAGCTGGTACTTGCCGACGCGGTCGATGAACGCGGCGAACACGACGTTGTCGGTGAAGCTGTCGAACTCGAGATTGAACGCCGCCAGCACGTGCGAGCCGGTCTGCATGCTCAGGATCTCTTCGACCATGTCGGCGGGTGTGGTATCGGTGACCGGCGACCAGTCCGTGCTGGTGAGCAGGTGGATCATCTGGTAGCCGTGGCGCAGCTCCTCGGCCATGACGCGCAGCACCCACGCCTGGTCCTGCGGGTCGCTCGCGCGCTGGAAGGTGCCGGTGTGCTGCTGGATCGAGCCGAACTCGGTGGAGGCCTGGGCGCGGATCTGGCCGAGCAGGATGCGCGCGGCCTCCGGCCGCAGGTCCGCCGGCTTCGTCGCCTTCGGCTCGCCGATGAGGTCCCCGATCTCGATGACGTCGGACATGCCGTCGGCGACCTTGGCGCACAGGCAGAACGGCTCGTCGCGCGGGAAGTACCTGTCCCAGACCTCCGCGAGCTTGGGGTAGTCGGGGAAGCTGTGCCGCTGCCAGTGCAGGACGGCCTCGTGGTACTCGCGCGGGAGCTCGAGCCGCTTCTCGCTCATCGCTCGATGTTAGCGGCGAATGGTATGACCATTCAAAGTGGCTTCTCGAGCGCCGTCAGGGGCGCGGGCTTGAAGCCCATCGCGCGCAGGAACGCGTCGATCTCGCGGTCCCTGGTCGCGACCATCGTCCGCGTGATCCGCGCCCCGCGCGAGCGGAAGTGGTCGAGCAGCGCTTCGGTGAGCCGGCGGCCGACGCCACTGCCTCGCGCGCCGGGATCGACGCCGAAGAACTCGATCCAGCCCGTCGGCTCGTCGAGACCGAACTCCCCGCCGCGGACCTCGCCGAGCATGAACCCCACGACCGTGCCGTCCTGCTCGGCGACCTTCGGCGCGTCCGCGTCGCGGCGGATGTAGTACACGACCCGCTGCTCCCAGACCTCCGGCCGGTACCTGCCGGTGATGCGCTCGTCGACGCGGGTGATGCCGTCGATGTCCAGCTCGGTGAGGTCCCTTATCCGCACCTCGCTCACGGGAGCGCCTCGCTCATGGCAGATCCTCCGGCGCCGGGGGCGCGACCCACTTGTTCGCCTCGAGGTGGCGCTCGACGGCGCTCTTCCCCAGCTCCGGGAAGACCGGGAGGCAGATCGGGTCGAGGAACTGGAACAGCTGGGCGGCCGCGGTCCGCGGCAGCCGCTTGGCCCCGAGGTACGTGTGCACCGAGATCATGTGCGCGACCTCGCGCGGGAACCCGACCTGGAGCGCGATCTTCGCGCCCTCGTAGGCGTGGTCGAAGCCCGGCGTCGCGACGAGCGCGCCGTCCTGCTCGACGAACTCGATCACCTTGGCGGAGTCGTGGACCAGCGCGCACGCCAGGAAGTGGTCGAGGGACAGCTGGATGTTCCACTCCTTCGCGTAGGTCGGCACCAGCGTCCGCGAGAGCGCCAGCTGCGCGCGGATGTGGGCCGCGAGGCTGCCGTAGCGCTCGACGGGAAGGGACGGGTGCGCGGGGATGCGCTCGAGGTCCGTGTGGATCGGGTTGCATTCGCCGACGTAGCGCCACTGGTCCGCGACGGCGTCGCGCAGCCGCTTGTCCTCTATCCGCGCAAGATCCGGGAAGGCCCGAGCGAGCTGCTCGTGGAGCATCGCGGCCAAGGTTGCCACAAGATCCGACGGCCCGTGCTCGAGCACGGGCCGTCCGCTGGGAGGTGGAGGCGCCCGCGGCCTGAGGCGGCGCCCGAAGGGCGACCGCCGACGAGAAAGAGGCCTATGAGGTCGGGGCCATCCGCGCGCGCGTGCGCGACATGAGGAGGACGAGGCCGAAGAGGACCAGCGGGATCCACCCGAACACGAGGGCCCAGATCGCCGCATCGGTGGCGTAGCGCAGGAGTGACACCAGCGCCGTGACCGCGCGCTCGACCGTCTTCGACGGGTCGTACGCCTTCGGGTCGGGCGTCGGCACCGGCAGGGGCCCGACCGGCGAGATCTGCACCACGATCGTCGAGTAGGTCGTCCGCGCCTTGATCGAGTTCACCTGCGCCGTGAGCTGCTCGATCTGCGTGCGGACCTGAGAGAGCACGCTGTCGATCCTGAGGATGTCCTCGATCTTCTCGGCACGGGCCAGGAGCGCGAGGTAGCGCTGCTCCTCGGCCTTCTTCGCCGTGAGGCGCGCCTGGAGGTCGACGAACTGGTCCGTGACGTCCTTGCCGTCGACGTTCGAGGTCAGGACCTCGATGTCCGCGATCTCGCGGACCTGGCGCAGGGCGTCGTTGAAGCGGGCCTGCGGCACGCGGACGGTCAGCGTCGCGCTGCGGTGCTCACCGCTGCCCGACTGCGCCAGCGACATCACGTCGCCGCCGAGCCCGAGCGCGATCGACTGGACGCGATCCGCGACGGACCAGGCGTCCTTCGCCTTGAGCGAGACGTTCGCGGTGAGGATCAAGGCGCGGTCGGGGTCGAAGGCCTGCGGGACGGGGATCGGGGCGGGTGCGCCGTTGCCGCTCGCGGCCTTCACGTCGGTGCGCTGCGCCTCCGGGAGCGCGTTCGGCGCGCCGACCGCGAAGCCTGGGTCTCCGCCGACAAGCGACGCGTCCCGGCCGCCGGCCGGGGCGGCCGTCGGGGCGCTCGCCGTCGCGCAGGCGGCGAGGAGGATCGCGGGGAGAACGAGGAGCGCCAGTCGGCTCGGCTTGCTCTTCATCGTCCACCTCCATGTGGTCGTGGCCTGATGAGGAGCAGACGAGCGCGCGGCTACTTCGGTTCCCGGACCTCCAGGGGGCGCCCGTGGTCCCAGTACTCGATGGTGTAGGTGGTCCGCACGGTCTGCAGGCCGCTCCCGCCGAACGGGTCGGCCGGCTCCTTCACCTCGAACGTCTGCCGGCGGATGAGGCCGTCGAAGAGCCCGATCTCGACCTCGACGGCGCCGGTGCTGTCCGGGTCGACGGGCTGGTCGCTGCGCATCCGCGCCTGGAGCTCGCGGCTGTCGAGCTGGATGCGGACCCGATACGTGAGGATCCCCCGCGAGAGCCCGAACCCGGCGAACTCCGGGCGGCCCGGACCACGAATGAGCTCGAGCGGCGCCGTCGGACGAGACAGCGGTCCGAGCGGGACCTTGTCGGCGAGGCGCATGCCGTCACCCGCGTCGATCCACATCTGCCTGCCGACGATGATCAGCTCCTGGGCGCGGCCGGCGCCGTCGAGCACCAGATGCAGGCGATCGGGCGGCACGAGCTCCCCCACCGCGCGGATGGTCTGGTCGAAGCCGCCGCCGAGCACCGCGGTCCCCTTCGCCTGGGCCACGGCCTGCATCTCGAGCCGGGCGGATGTGACCTCCATGCGCTCGAGCGCGCTCGCCAGGCGAGACGTCGCGTCGCCGGCGCTCTGGCACGCGGCCAGGGTCGTCGCCGCGACGGCGAGCACGGCGAGCGCGAGCGGCCTCACCACCGGGCCCCGAAGAGCGATGCCGCATTCTCTCGCACCAGCTCGGCCAGACGAGTGGGCCTCACACCCCGGATGCGCGCGACCTCCTCGTACGTGAAGGCAACGAAGGCGGGCTCGTTGCGCCGGCCGCGCCGTGGCTGCGGCGCGAGCGACGGCGCGTCGGTCTCGATGAGCAGCCGGTCGGAGGGGATCAGCGCGGCCGCGGCGCGAAGAGGCTCGCTGCGCGGGTAGGTCACGGTGCCCGAGAGCGACATGAGGAAGCCGCGCGAGACCCACTCATCCACCTCTGCTGGGCCTTCGCTGTAGCAGTGGACGTACCCGCGCACGCCCGTGACGCGATCGACCAACGCGCGCACGACCGGGCCGGAGTCGCGGACGTGCAGGCACACCGGGAGGTCCGCGTCCGCGGCGAGCTCGAGCTGCGCGAGGAGCGCGCGCTCCTGGTCGGGGCGCGGCGCGCTCCGGCCGGACAGGTCGATCCCGATCTCGCCGACGGCGACGACGCTGGGCGCGCTGGCCAGCTCACGGATCCGGCGGAGCGCCTGGGCATCGGCCGCCGGCGCGCGATGCGGGTGGATCCCCACCGCCACGCGCACGCCTGATGATCGCGCCGCGAGCGTGACGGCGCGCTCGCTCGACACGACGTCCTCGCCGCACGCGAGGATGCGGTCGACGCCCGCAGAAGCCGCCCGGTCGAGCACGGCATCGAGGTCGCTCGAGAACCGTGCGTCGGTCAGGTGCGCGTGCGCGTCGATCACGAGGTGCGGCTACGCGACCTTCGGCGGCTCCAGTCGCGGGAACAGGGCGGGTCCGGGACGGACCTCGGTGCCCGCGCGCAGCAGCCCCCACTTCGCGACCTCGTCCCACCGGCACGTCGCCGGAGACGGCGAGCTCAGCTGCTCGGCGATGCGTTCGGCGGTCGTCGGCACGTACGGCCACAGCAGGTACGCCAGCAGCCGCAGCGACTCGCATCCCGCGTACAGCGCGGCGCCGAGCTCCGCGCGGCGCGCGGGCTCCCGCGCGAGCTGCCAGGGCTGCGTGCGCGTGTAGTGCTTGTTCGCCGCGTCCACCAGCGAGAACGCGGCCGCGAGCGCGTCCGCGAAGTCGAGCCGCTCCGCGGCGGCGTCGTGGTCGCGCAGCGCGCGCTCGGCGGCCTCACGCAGCGTCCCCTCGGACGGGCCGATCGGCGACGCCTCGGGCACGCGGCCGCCGAAGTACCGCTCGACCATCGCCGTCGTGCGCGAGACCAGGTTGCCGAGCCCGTTGGCGAGATCGGCGTTGAAGCGCGCATTGAACGACTCCGGCGAGATCGGCGAGTCCTTCGCGAACGGCGCCTCGCGCAGGACGAGGTACCGCGCCGCATCGGATCCCCACTCTTCCGCGGCGGCGATCGGATCGATCATGTTCCCGCTCGACCGGGATAGGCGGCCCTGGCCCGCGGACTCGAGGAAGCCGTGCGCGTAGACCTGGTTCGGCACGTCCACGCCGGCCGCCATGAGCATCGCCGGCCAGAAGATGCAGTGGAACCGGGTGATGTCCTTGCCGATCACGTGGACGTCCGCCGGCCACCACTTCGCGAACCGCGCCTCGTCGCTCCCGAAGCCGACCCCCGTGACGTAGTTGATGAGCGCGTCGAACCACACGTAGACGACGTGGTCGGGATGGTCCGGGAACGGGATCCCCCAGGTGAGGCTCCTGCGCGAGACGCTGATGTCCTTCAGGCCCCGCTGGAGCCAGCCGAGCACCTCGTTCCGCCGGATCTCGGGCACGCAGACCTCCGGCCGCTCGCGGTAGAGGTCCTTCAGGCGCTGCTCGTACTTCGTCAAGCGGAAGAAGTAGTTCTCTTCCTTCAGCCGCTCGATCTGGCGGGTCGGGTGGATCGGACACTGCCCGTTGACGAGGTCCGTCTCCTCGTAGAACGCCTCACATCCGACGCAGTACAGCCCTTCGTACTCATTGACGTAGATGTCGTCGTTCGCCATCCAGCGCCGCACGAACTCCTGCACGCCGCGCCGGTGATCCTCGTCCACCGACGTGCGGATGAAGCGGTCGTACGAGATCTGCCATGCCTCGCACATGCGCTGGAACTCGGCGGCGTGCTTGTCGACGAGCTCCTGGGTCGGGATCCCGGCGGCCTTCGCGGCACGGTCGTTCCGTGTCGCGTTCTCGTCGGTGCCGGTCAGGAAGAAGACGTCGTCGCCTCGCTGACGGTGGAAGCGCGCGAGCGCGTCGGCGCCCGTCTTCTCGTAGGCGTGGTGCAGCCCGGGGCGATCGTTCACGTAATCGATCGCCGTCGTGACGTAGAACTTCCTGGCCATCACGGAATCTTACGGAAGCGCGACGAGTGACGTAGCGTCTCAAGGGCGATGACCCCGGTCCGTCTCCGTGCGGCACGCCTCCTGCTCGGGGCGGTCGTCGGCTTCGCGCTCGCGGCGGTGGTCGCGGGCGCCGTGGCGGGACCGATCCTCGCCCCCTCGCCGCCATACCCCGTGACCTTCGCCCCCGAGACATCAGCCGTGACCTCATCGCCCACGCTGATCAGACCGACGACCACGCCGGCCGGCACACCGACGGGGAACGTGCTCGACGTCGACGGCAAGCGCGCCCTCGACCACCTCGCGTTCTTCGCGGCGCCGGCGCAGGGCGGCCGCTACACGGCGTCGGCCGGCTATGACAGGAGCGCCACGTACATGGCCGACCGTCTCGCGGAGATCGGCGTCGAGCCCTGGGGCGACAGCGGCACGTTCTTCCAGCGCTTCCGGATGCCGCTGGTCGACCTGGCCGCCACGCCGGTACTGGCCCGCACGGGCCCCGACGCGAAGAGCTACCGCCACCGTGTGGACTTCACCGAGCGCGTCGGCGGCACGTTCGGCTCCGGCACCGTGGACGGACCGCTCGTGTTCATCGGCAGTGGCATCACGAGCGGGCCGGCCAGCGACTTCGACGCGGTGGACGTGCGCGGCAAGGTCGCCATGGTCATCACCGGGGGGCGGGCGGACCCCGCGCGCGACCTCGCCGCCCGCGGCGCCCTTGCGGCCATCTACGTCTCGAGCGGCACGCTGCTGAAGTTCTCCTACATCTCGCGGTTCGAGGGCACGACCATCCCGGGGATCGTCGTGACCACCTCGGTCGCGGACGAGCTGCTCGCGCCTTCGGGCAAGCGCGTGAGCGACCTGATCCGGGAGGTCCAGGCCCAGGGGGGCCGCACCGGGTCGTCGCCCGCGCCGGCGTCGCCGGCCTTCGAGCTGAGCGAGCGCGTCCGCGTGAGCGTCCCGCTCACACCGGTCCGCGAGGTGCAGGCGACGAACGTCGTGGGCCTCCTGCGCGGCAGCGACCCGGATGCGGCGAAGCGCGCGGTGATCGTCGGCGGGCATCTCGACGGCGTCGGGACGGATCCCGACGGAACGGTCTTCCAGGCGGCCAACGACAACGCCTCGGGGCCCGCGGTGACGATCGAGCTCGCGCGGGCGCTCGCCGTGCGGAAGGCGGAGCTGCGCTCGTCGGTGATCTTCGTCGCGTTCGCCGGCGAGGAGCAGGGCGCGCTGGGATCGGAGCGCTTCGTGGAGGGCTTCTCGGCGATCCCCGGGCGGCGCGAGAGCCTGATCGGCTACGTGAACCTCGATGTCGTGGGCTGCTGTGGCGCGACGATCTCCGCGTCGGTGGAGAGCGACGCGATGGTCGAGCGCGTCCAGCGCGCCGCGGAGCGCCTCGGCCTGTCGTTCGCCCGTGGTGGCCGGGGCGGGAGCGATCAGGAGAGCTTCAACAGGCGCGGCGTGCCGGGGACGCTGCTGAACTGGTCGGACATCGGAACGATCCATTCGACCGACGACACCATCGACAAGATCACCGCCGACCGCCTGACGACGATCGGCCGGGTCGCCGCGCTCGTCGTGCTGGAGATGGCCGCGGGGCCCTAGCCCAGGATCACCTCGGGGACGCCGCGGACGGTCTCCTCGCAGACGGCATCGACGACCGCGTGGAGATGGCCGGTCTCGCGCCATACGCGCAGCTGCCGGTCGGCGCTCGTGCCTTCACGCGCGATCGTCAGGATGTATTCGCACTCGCGGCGCGAGCCGAGCGCGTCGACGACGTCGTCCACGAACTCGCAGATCTCCGCGGCGAGGTCCTTCATCGGCACCTCGGCCTGCTTGCCGAGATCGATGAGCTTCGCGTCCATGCCGCCCCGCGTCGCGCGCCACTTGTTCTCCTGGATGAGCGCGGGGATGTACTTGCGGAAGCCGAGATTGCGGTCGCGCAGGACGAGCAGCTTCGCGCAGATCGCCTGGGTCAGGGCGGCGACGCACAGCGACTCATCGACGGTCGTCGCGGCGTCGCAGATCCGGAACTCGAGCGTGGGATAGAAGGCGTGGGGCCGCACGTCCCACCAGATCTTCTTCCCGTCGTCGATCGAGCCCGTGCGCACGAGGAGCTCGACGTAGTTCTCGAAGTCGTCCCACGAGGAGAAGTCCGGCGGGATGCCGGTGCGCGGGAACCGGCTCCAGATGACCTGGCGGTACGACCGCAGGCCCGTGTTGCGCGCCAGCCAGAACGGGCTCGACGTTGAGATCGCGAGCAGGTGCGGCAGGAAGTAACGCGCTTCGTTCATGACCTCGATCCGCCGGTCGCGATCGGCGATCCCGACGTGCACGTGCAGCCCGAAGATGAGGAGCTCGCGGATCACGTCCTGGAGCTCCGCCTCGAGGATCTTGTAGCGCTCGTGTTCGGTGACCTCCTGCTCCTGCCAGTGGGAGAACGGATGGGTGCCGGCGGAGGCGAGCCGAAGTCCGGCCGGGCGCAGGAGCCCGGCGAGCGTGCCCCGCAGCCGAACGATCTCCGCGCGCGCCTCCGCGATGTCGCGGCAGATCTTCGTCCCGATCTCGACGACGGACTGCATCATCTCGGGCTTGATCTGATCCCCGAGACGGCCGGCGGCCGCCTTCAGCAGCGTGTCGATGTGGCTCTTCAGCTGCCGGTCGGCGTCGACGATCTGGAACTCCTCCTCGATCCCGATCGTCAGCTTCGGCACGTCCGCGGGGTCGACACGCCTGGAGGTCACGCTCTTCCCTCGACGACGTACGTCGGGACGACGCTGCCGGCGCCCGCGGTCACGTTCAGCAGTGCGCTGGAGGACAGCCGGCACAGGTTCCCCTGGGCCTTGCCCCAGAAGAGGTACGGATCGAGGTCGGCGCCGAGGTCGAGGAAGTGCATGTTCTCGAGGAGCACAGGGAACGGCTCGCGCGGGATCTCGACGCGCTCCTGCACGACGTAGGAGCTCGTGAGCGCGGCGAGGAACGCCTGCTCCCACTCCCGCGCGTCCACGGTCCAGCCGAGGACGACGCCCTTGCCGCCGTACTCGTCGTTCGGCTTCAGCACGAGCCGCGCGCGCTCCTTCAACACGAACTCCGTCAGGTCGACGACCCTGCCGCCGTACGTGGTGTGCCCCTCGCGGACCTTCCGAGTCCACGGGATGTGCCGCGCGATCGCGACGCGCTGCACCGGCGTGTACAGCCGCGCGTAGCGGTCGTCCGACAGCAGCGCGAGGCTCATCTTCTTGTGGAGGATCTTCGCGCGGAAGCTGTTCACGACGATGACCGCACCCTTCAGGTACGCGTCCACGAGCGGCTTCGCGACGTCGCGCCGCGCGAGGAGCTCGCTCGTGAGGACGCGCCGGTACACCAGGTGGACGCGCTCGCCCCTCGCATAGAGGCGGTCGCGCCGCAGCTCCAGGTCCTCGGGCGCGCAGATGACGCACGCGAGGCCCTGTTCCTCGAAGTAGCGCTGGAACATCTCGAACTCGGTGAGGGTGGGCAGCCCGCGCCAGTCCACGATCGCGATGCACGGCCGAGCGGGGACGCGCTTCCCGTACGCCCGCAGCATGACCGCGAGCTGATGGCGGCGCGCGGGCAGCGTGCGGATGCGCCAGCGCCGCCGGAACGCCGCCATCACGGGTAGCGACTCGAACACGGCGACGAGCTCGTCGTTGTAGGCCATGCCCGCGGGCGACTCGGCGTTGTACTCGACGAACCGGATGACGCCGTCCCCGATGAAGCCGTCGAACCTCGCCGACGGCGACGACGCGTCGAAGCCGGGGTCCGCGAGGGCGAGGCGTTCCTCCTCCGGATCGAGATCGAGCTCGCGGCGAAGGTCCTCCTCCTGGAGAAGCGTGCGCTCGAGGCGACTGAGCGCGCCGTAGAGCGTCTCGGTACCCCGGCGCACGCTCTCCCACGTCCCCTTCGAGACGAGGTTCGGCCGCAGCGAGACGCACAGCGGGCGCTCGCCGAACACCAGGCGCCGTTCACGCTGCCCCGCGGCGAGCGCCGTCGCGCTCGCGGCCGCGACGTCGACGTCCTCGAGCAGCGAGTGGTATTCGTCGGCGGGCGTGCGCCGGGAACGGACGTGCGCCCGCGCCGTCATCGGGGCCCCCGGAGGCCGAGACAGCGGCAGCAGGCTCGGCCGATCGGGGTGATCATCGCGCGAACCGCCACCAGCGGTGCTCCCCGCGCCACGGCGGTCGCGCGCGCCCGAGCGCGTAGTCGATGACCAGGTCGCTCATGCGGTCGAGGACCCACGCGAAGGCCTCGTCCTTGATGGAGAAGCTGTCGAAGTCCGGTGCCGGGTTGAGGAAGTCGATCGCGTACAGCGTGCCATCCCGCACGGCGAACTCGACGGTGTCCATGTCGTACCCGAGCGCGTCCACGAGCGCCGTCGCGTCATGGACGGCGCGCTCGCGCAGCTCGCCCTCGATCGGCCGGTCGATGACGTAGCGTTCGTGGAACGGCGCCGTCGGGTCGTACCGCATCGGGTACACGTGCGTGCGGCCGATGCAGATGCAGCGCACGTAGTCCTGCCACTTGATGAACTCCTGGAGGATCATGGTCTTCGGCCGGTAGCCGAAGGCCGCGGAGCCCGTCTGGTCATACGCCCAGAGCAGCTCCTCTTTGCTGTCCACGCGGAAGACGTCCTTCCATCCCCCACCGGTGTTCGGCTTGAGGATCGCGGGCAGCCCGATGTACTCGATGATCCCGTCCCAGTCGAGCGGGTAGCGCAGGTTGCGCAACGACAGCTCGTTGATGTCGGAGATGTACGACTTGTTCGGCAGCACGACGGTCTTCGGGACCGCGACGCCGAGGCGGCGCGCCAGCACGCACTCGAAGTACTTCTCGTCGGCCTCCCACCAGAACGGGTCGTTGACGACCACGGTCCCCTTGAGCACCTCGCCCTTGAGATGCGCCCGGTAGTACGGGACCTCATGGCTGATGCGGTCGACGATGACGCTGTAACGCGGCTCCTCGTCAAGCTTCGCGCCGCCGAAGAGGACCATCTCGGCGCGGACGCCGTGGGGCCCGCCCTTGCGGTCCACGACCTCGAGGAACGGCTTCGGGAACGTGTCCTCCCGTCCGACCAGGAGCCCCACGACCTTCTCGCTCACAGGAAGACGTCCACCATGTCCTTCCAGTAGGGCCAGTCGTGCGCCCAGCCCTGCCACAGATGGGGCTCGGCGGGCACGCCTTTCTCCGGCAGCAGCGTGGCGAGGCGCCTCGAGTCGTCCACGT
>JACPEQ010000197.1 GCA_016183435.1 Chloroflexota bacterium | reverse complement strand
GTGGACCGCGCGCGGCGTCCCGGTGGCGACCGACCAGTGGCTCGGACAGCTCGCGCTCTACGCGGGCTACGCCGCGGGATCGTGGCTTGGCGTGCTCACTGTGCGGACGGTGGCGGTCGCGCTGCTCGTCGGCTGCATCGCGGCGGCGGCGCTGGCACGTCGTCCGAGGTCTCCCGTCGTGGCGCTGGCGATCGCGGTCCCGGCGATGCTGCTCTCGCGGTTCCTGTGGACGGAGCGGCCGGAGCTGCTGGGCACGACACTCTTCGCGGGGCTCGTCCTGCTCCTGCAGCTTCCCGGGCAGCGGCCCCTGTGGATCGCGGCCGGGCTCCTGGTGGTGTGGGCGAACGTGCACGGATCGTTCGCGCTGGGCGCTGCCCTCGTGCTGCTCGTCGCGCTCCATGGTCTGGCGACGGATCGCCCGGCACGGCGCACGTACGCCGTGGCGGCGAGCGCCGCGCTGCTGTCGTTCGTGTTCACGCCCGCGGGGATCGGGACGCTGACCGCTCCCGGCCAGCATCTGTTCGATCCTCCACGCCAGATACAGGAATGGGCGCTGCCGGATCCGACCACGCCCGCGGGCGCGCTGTGGGCGGTCCTGCTCGGTCTGGTCATCGCGACCGCGTCGCTGTCCGGTCCTGCGCGGGCGCGCGACGTCATCGTCGTGGTGCCGGTCGCGCTGCTTTCGCTCCTGGCGATCCGCCACACGCCGCTGTTCGCGATCGCCGCGACGCCGTATCTGGCGGAGCACCTGCCGGTCGCCGCTCGCGCCTTCGGCGCGCGGTTCGGCCTCGTCGGCAACGGTGCGCCGCCGGCCCGGCGCACCGCTCCGGCGGGGATCGACACGGCCATCGCGATCGCCGGCGTCGTCATGGTGGTCGCCTCGGTCGCCGTCGGACCGCGCGAGCCCGAGGACGGCGGGTACCCGACCGCCGCTCTCGCGGCGCTCCCGACGGGTCCCGGCGTCCTCGCGCAGTACGACTGGGGCGGCTGGCTGATCTGGCGCGCACCCGCGACGCCCGTATTCGTCGACGGACGCCTCGTCCCGTACCGCGGGACCGTCCTCTCCGACTACCACACGGTCCTCGAGGCGCGCCCTGGCTGGCGCGACGTGCTGAGCCGGCGCGGGGTCACGCGGATCCTGGTGCGTCCCGGTGACCCGGTCGCCGTTCGCGCCCAGCAGCTCGGATGGCGCACCACCGCCGGGCCATCTTTCGTACTGATCGAGGTGCCGAACCCGTAGCCGGAGGCCGCGACCTAGACTCCCGAACACGAGCAAACCGGCTCCGGCAGGGCAGCAGAAGACCGTCGTCCCGCTCCGCGCCAGGGATCGGCGCGCGGAGGGGGATCTCGACGCGCTCTTCGACACGCTCGTCGACGGCCTGCGCCGCGACGTGCGACGCCTCCGCCAGCAGGTGGAGCGCTTCCGCCGCGCCTACCAGAAGCGCAGCGCCACGGACGACGAGGCGACGCGTCGCGCCTTTCGCCGCCTCCGGCAGCTGCAGCTCGTCGCCGACCACATCGAGTCGAGCGCGGCGTTCCTCCTCGGCTCCGGCATCGCGCCGGAGCGCAAGGGTGGCGACGACCGGCTGGTCCTCGAGCGGCGGATCCTGGAGAGCCTGGAGGCCGAGCGCGAGCGTCTCGTCCGGGACGTCCACGACGGCCCGGCGCAGGTCCTCGCCAACGCCATCTTCGAGCTCGAGTACCTCGAGCGGATGTCGGAGCGGCTCCCGCCCGAGACCCGCCAGGGACTGCGGCCGGAGATCTCGCGCATGAAGGCGCAGTTCCGCACCTCGCTCGAGAGCGTCCGGGCCATGATCTACGACCTGCGCCCACCTGTCCTCTCGGAGCTCGGCCTGGCCGGCGCGATCCGGACGTATGTGAATGAGTACGAGTCGCGTTATGGCTTGAAGGTGCTCTGCCAGCTCGACGAGCGCGAGACCGGCCTGGACCCGCAACAGGAGCTCGCGGTGTACCGGATCATGCAGGAGTCGCTGCAGAACACCCACCGGCACGCGCACGCCACGACGGTCCGGATCGAGTGGGAGCGCGACGGCCCCGCGGAGTGGGTCCTGCGCTGCACCGACGACGGGGTCGGCTTCGACATCGTCCGCGCCGCGCGCCAGCAGCGCTCCATCGGGCTCCTGTCGATGCGCGAGCGCGCCGAGCTCATCGGCGCGGGGTTCGACGTCCGGTCGACGCCCGGGCAGGGCACGACGGTGACGGTGCGCCTCGCCGCGCCGCGTGGCGGCGCATGAACGAGAAGCCCGAGGGCCGCATCCGCATCATCCTCGCGGATCCGAGCGAGTTCACGCTCGTCGGCCTCAAGCAGGTGCTCGAGCGCGAGCCCGGGATCGAGGTCATCGCGGCGGTCGCGGACGGCGAGGAGGTCGTCGCGCGCACCGCGGAGCTCGAGCCCGACGTCGTGATCACGGAGATCGACCTGCCGAAGCTCTCCGGCGACAAGGCCACGCAGCGGGTCCGTCGTGAGTACCCGCACGTCGCCGTGATCATCCTCACCGCGCGCGACGAGGAGCAGCGCCTCTTCGACGCGATCCGGGCCGGCGCGGCCGCCTACCTGCCCAAAGATTGCGAGCCCGGCGAGCTCATCGAGACGATCCGCAAGGTGAAGGACGGGCAGTTCCTCATCAACGAGAAGATCTTCCAGCGCCCGGCGGTCGCGTCGAGAGTGCTCGCCGAGTTCCGCGAGCTCTCCGTCTACGGTCCCGGCTCGACGCGTGTCTTCGCGCCGCTGTCGCCGCGCGAGGTGCAGATCCTCGACAACATCGCGCAGGGCAAGACGAACAAGGAGGTCGCGTACTCGCTCGCGATCTCCGAGCAGACGGTCAAGAATCACATGTCGAGCATCCTGCGGAAGCTCTCCGTGAACGACCGCACCCAGGCGGTCGTCTACGCGATGCGGCAGGGGTGGATCAGCGTCGCGGCGCGCCCGGGCGGCGGTCCGCCCGCGCCGCGCGAGGGCAACGAGCGGCGGAGCGGGGAGGACAGGAGACAGGAAGAGGGATGACGACGGTGCAGGACCTCGTCCAGGGCTTCGCGGGTGAGCAGCAGCGGCTCATGGTCGAGGTGCGCGAGCTCGATCTGCTGATCGAGTCGACGAAGACCGAGGTCGACCGGCTGAAGGCCCGCGAGGAGCAGGCCCGCGCGCGCATCGACGAGGCGCGCGCCGACCCGACCCGCGCGACACCCGAGGAGGTCTTCGCCGCCGCCGACGAACACAGCACCGCGCTCGCCCGGCGCATGACCATGGACGGCCAGCTCGGCCAGCTGCAGGCGAAGCGGAAGCTCCTCGACCGGATCCGCACGCTCATCGAGCAGGCCGCGCGGCAGCTGCAGGAGCAGGGCCCCGCGCCCGCAGCGGAGCCGGCGGCGGCGTTCGACGAGTCGCGGCTCCTCCAGGCGGTGGTCGAGACGCAGGAGGAGGAGCGCCGGCGCATCGCCCGCCAGGTCCACGACGGCCCGGCGCAGGCGATGGCGAACGTCGTCCTCCAGTCGGAGATCAGCGAGCGCCTGTACGAGGTGGACCGCGACCGCTCGCGCAGCGAGCTCGCCGCGCTCCGGCAGATGGTCAACAAGACGCTGCAGGAGCTGCGCAGCTTCATCTTCGAGCTGCGGCCGATGATCCTCGACGACCTCGGCCTCGTTCCGACGCTGCGCCGCTACGTCCAGACGCTCATCGCCAAGCACAAGATCCGCATCGACCTCGCGAGCACCGGTCGTGACCGGCGTCTTCCGGCCGAGGACGAGATCGCCGTCTTCCGGCTCATCCAGGACTCGCTCCTCGAGCGCATCGAGAAGGGTCAGGCCAAGCAGATCTCCGTCGCGCTCGACTGGACGGAGGAGCAGCTCGCGGTGGCCCTCCAGAGCGACGGCCGCGACCTGCCGCCCGACGGCGAGCTCACGTCGGGCCTGCGCCGCAGCGAGCGCGTCGCCCTCCTCCGCGGGACGTGGGAGCAGGGCGTGCGTCCCGACGGCACGGTCTCGCTCCAGGTCACGATGCCCGTGCGTCCGGCGCCCACGCTCATCTCGTGAGCCTTTCATCGCAGGGGGCTCCGCCCCCTTCCACCCCCGGGCCGCTCGCTCCCGCTGCCGTCGCCGCTCTGCTGGAGTCGACGTGCGCCCTCATCGAGGGCGAGATCGGCGCGCTCAGCGAGGACGACGCGCGCTGGCATCCCGCGCCCGGCGAGTGGTGCGTGAACGAGGTCCTCGGCCACATGATCGAGTCGGAGAAGCGCGGCTTCTTCGGCCGGATCACGCGAACGCTCGAGCAGGGTGGTCAGTTCGAGGAGCCGTGGGACCAGATCGCCGTCGCGCGGGAGCGCAGGGACTGCGAGCGCATGGCGTCGAGCCTGTTCATGGAATGGATGGGCATCCGCCATCGCAGCGTGGAGATGGTGAAGGGGCTGCGGCCCGATCAGCTCGGCCGCACGTGCCGGCACGGCAAGGTCGGCGAGCTCAGCGTCGGTGACCTGCTCCATGAATGGGTCCACCACGATCGCAACCACACGCGCCAGCTGCTCGCCAACGTCCAGGCACGCGCCTGGCCGCACATGGGGAACGCCCAGAAGTTCACGGGGGAGTAGCCGTGCACGGCGGCGCGATCGCCTACCATGAGCGGATCCGTGGCCACTGACGTACGCGCGCCCGTTCCCGCCGACGACGTCGCCGAGGTGCT
>JACPEQ010000196.1 GCA_016183435.1 Chloroflexota bacterium | reverse complement strand
TGTGCTCCTTGTGGAACAGACCGCGCCCGACCGGCCTGAAGCCGATGAAGACGAAGACGCCGTCCACCGGCACGCGCTCGGTCTTGCCGCCCTTCTCGAGCTCCATCCACTTGACCTCGGCGTTGCCGCCGATGCTCTTCACCACCGCCGGCGTGATGGCCTGCACCTTGTCCATAGAGAGCAGCCGGTCCTGGAGGATGGCTTGCGCCCGGAACTCCTTGCGGCGGTGCACCACGTACAGCTTCTTGGCGAAGCGCGTGAGGAAGAGGCCCTCCTGGAAGGCGGAGTCGCCGCCGCCGACGACGGCGAGGTCCATGTCGCGGAAGAACGCGCCGTCGCAGACCGCGCAGTACGACACGCCGCGGCCGTGGAACTCCTGCTCGCCGGGCACGCCGAGCTTGATGGGCTCGCCGCCCACGGCGACGATGACGGCGTACGCGGTGTGCCGCGTGCCGTCCTCGAGCTCGACGACCTTGCGGTCGGCCTCGCTCCAGACCTGCCGCACGCCCTTGAGCTCGATGCGCAGGCCGAACTTCTCGGCGTGCGCGCGCATCTTCTCGGCCAGCTCGAAGCCGGTGATGGACTCCACGCCGGGCCAGTCCTCGATGAGGTCGGTGTTGAGGAGCTCGCCCCCGATCCCCGGCGCGAAGAGGATCGCGTTCATGTTGGCCCGCGCCGCGTACAGTCCGGCGGTCAGTCCCGCGGGGCCGCCGCCGATGATGATGAGGTCGAACTCCGCCACGTGTGTCCTTTCGAAGGAGAGGTCGTGCGAACTCTAGAACAGCGCACGCCTCTCTCTTCTTCCATTCTCCCGCAGACGGCGTGCCCGTGAGCGCGGAGCGGACGATCCGCTGGCTCCCCCTGGGGGACTCAACGATCCACGCGATCCCGCAGCCAAGCGGACCACTTTCACGGCCGGCGCAGAATGGACCGCGGCCCGCGCGCGTAGGACTCCATGAGGATGGATGCAGGTATGGAAGGAAAGTCAGCGCAGCTGCCTCCGCGCTGGTTCGTCCGTCTCGCCTGGGCCGTGCACCGCGCCATCTATCGGATGAGCCGCGGTCGGAAGGGCCTGTGGCTGCCGACGGCGACGCGTTGGGGCACGATGTGCGTGAAGACCGTCGGCCGAAGGAGTGGCAAGGAACGCAGCGTGATCCTCGGCTACTGCGAGGACGGCGCGAACCTCGTGACCCTCGCCATGAACGGCTGGGACAACGCCGAGCCGGCCTGGTGGCTCAACCTGCTCGCGCATCCCGACGCCAAGGTCGACCTCGCCGATGGGAGCCGGTCGGTGCGCGCTCGCGCGGCCCAGGGCGACGAACGGGCGAGGCTGTGGGCCCGCTGGCGAGCGTCCTATGCGCGGCTGGACGCCTACGCGACCCTCAGGTCGACGGAGACCGCCGTCGTGGTCCTGGAGCCGCGGACCCCCGGCTCCTTCTGACCTCGCCGGGTCACGACCGGATCAGACCCGCCCGACCACAGGGATCGCGGCCCCGGTGATGCCGCTCGCGTCCTTCGATGTCAGGAACACGATCGCCGCCGCCAGCTCGTCGGGCCGCACCCACTTCGAGGGATCGGCCTTCGGCATCGCCTTCCGGTTCTCCGGGTGGTCGATGATCGACGGCTGCACGACGTTCGCGGTGATGCCCTCGTCCCTCACCGCCGCCGCGAGCGACTCGGTCCATCGCACCAGCGCGGTCTTCGCCATCGCGTAGGCGGCGCCGTCCTTCCCGCCGCGGTTCGCGCCGAACGCCCCGACGCTCACGATCCGCCCGTAGGCGCGCGCGCGCATCGGCCGCAGGCACGCGGCCGTCGCGACGATCGCGGTGCGCACGTTCTGCGCCCAGGAGCGCTCGATCGCGTCGAGGTCCCACGGATCGCTCCTCGCGAACCCTCCCGCGAGGTTCGCGAGCGCGTCGAGCCGGCCCCACCTGGTCATCACCGTCTCGACCGCGCGGTCCATCGCGCCGCGATCGGCCGGGTCGGCCTCGAGGACGAGCAGATGGGCCGTCTCGCCCTCGCCGGCGAGCGTGGCGACCGCCGCGCGCAGCGCGTCGCCTTTCGCGACGTCGCGCACCACCACCGCGACGTGCGCCCCCGCGTCGAGGTACCG
>JACPEQ010000039.1 GCA_016183435.1 Chloroflexota bacterium | reverse complement strand
CAGCAGACGCTGCGCTACGCGCGTTCCCCCGGCGCCGACGAACGGCACGCGCAGCGGACGGCGTGGGCGCTGCGCCGCATGGGCGCGGACGAGGAGCTGATCAGCGCCGGCCTGCTGCATGACAGCGCGAAGCCGCGGGAGCCGAAGCTGTGGCACCGGATCGCCGCCGTCGTGCTGGAGGCGGTCGCGCCGCGAGTGAAGGGGCGGCTGGCGGAGGGCGATGGCGTGTTCGCGCGATACCTCGACCACGCGCGGCGCGGGGCCGAGGAGGCGCGGAGCCGCGGCGCGTCCGAGCGGGTCATCCGCCTGATCGCCCGGCATCACGACGGGCCGCGAGAGGAGGACGAGCGGATGCTCCACCTCGCGGACCGCGAGGCGATCCCGTGAGCCCGACCGAGCGACACGAGGACGCGCCGGTGATCGGCGTGCGTCCGCCTCGTGTCGCGGTCGAGGGCTTCGAGGGCCCGCTCGACCTGCTCCTCGAGCTGGTCGAGGAGAAGAAGCTGGACATCCTCACCGTGCGCCTCGGCGACCTCGCCGCGGAGTACCTCGCGCGCGTGCGCGCGCTGGGCCAGCTCCCCGCGGACGAGGCCGCCGCCTTCCTGTGGCTCGCGTCGCGGCTCGTGCTGCTGAAGGCGCGCAGCCTCCTGCCGTCCCTCGAGCCCATCCCCGAGGAGGAGGACGCCGTCAGCGAGGACGAGCTCCGTGCGCGGCTCATCGAGTACGCGGCCGTGCGGCAGCGCGCCGCCGCGCTCGGCGACCGGCTCCGCGCGGGGGAGCGCGCGTTCCACCGCGAGGGCGGCACGGTCGAGCTGCCGCCGCGCGGCGGCGACACCGACGCGCTCGCGGCGGCGTGGTCGCGCGTCCTCGTCCTCGCCCAGCGGCAGCACCGCGAGCAGATCGAGGTCCCGCCGGAGCGGTACTCCGTGGCGCAGCGCACGGCCGAGATCGAGGAGATCGTCGCGCGCGAAGGCTCCGTCACGTTCGATAGGCTCCTCGGTGAGGCGCCCACTCTGTCCTTCGCGGTCGTGACCTTCATCTCCCTGCTCGACCTCTACCGGAAGCTGGCGATCGATCTCGAGCAGGACGAGCTCTTCGGCGAGATCGGGATCGTGCGGAAAGCGCCTGCGGCTGCGCCCGCGGCTAGAGGCGGCGGCTCAGCCGACCGCCGAGAAGAGAAAGGCACCGGCGTGGCCGGTGCCGAGAAGAGGGAGGAGGGAGCGAGTGCGGAGCGACCTGGCGAATAGGATCGAGGCCGTCCTCTTCGTGGCGGAGAAGCCCGTGTCGCGGTCGGAGCTCGCGCGGATCGCGGGCGCGACGCCGCGGCAGCTCGACGGCGCCCTCGCCGAGCTCGGCGCCGCGTACGAGGGCACCGGCCTGCGGCTCCAGCACGACGGCGACGAGTGGCAGATCGCGACCGCGCCGGAGATGGCGCCGTTCGTCGCCTCATACCTCGGGGCCGATCGCCTGCGGCTCTCGCCCGCGTCGCTGGAGACGCTCTCGGTGATCGCGTACCGGCAGCCGATCACCCGCGCCGAGGTCGAGGCGGTCCGCGGCGTGAACTGCGACCAGACGATCTACACGCTCATGTCGAGGCGCCTCATCGAGGAGCGCGGCCGCAAGGAGACGCCGGGGCGCCCGATCCTCTACGGCACGACGTGGGAGTTCCTCGAGTGCTTCGGGCTGACCAGCCTCGACCAGCTACCGGCGGTGATGAGCGAGCCGGTCGCCACGGAGCCGTGATCGAAGCTCCTCACCGGCCTGCCGAAACCCTCTCAACGCGGCTGGTACCACCACCCTCCCTACGCCACCAGCGATCGCCTGACGTCGCCCGGTCGGGCTACGGTCGGGTGGTCCCCCAGCCGCGCGGGGTCCCTCGGCAGGCCGGCTCGTCGCTTTCACGCTTTCAGCGTCTGCAGAAGGTCCTCGCGGACCGGGGCGTGGCGTCGCGGCGCCACGCCGAGGTGCTGATCTCCGCGGGGCGGGTCCGGGTGGACGGTGAGGTCGTGCGCGAGCTCGGCACGAAGGTCGATCCGGCCGCGCGCATCGAGGTCGACGGCCGGACGGTCGCCGCGGCGCAGCGACCGCGCTACGTCGCGCTGCACAAGCCCGCGGGGATCGTGTCGAGCGCGCGCGCCGAGCGCGGACGGCCCAGTGTCACGGATCTCGTGGGCGCGAGGGAGCGCCTCTACCCGGTCGGCCGTCTCGACGTCGACTCGGAGGGGCTCGTGCTCCTCACGAACGACGGCGGCTGGGCGGAGCGCGTGCTGCACCCGCGGTACGGGCACGAGCGCGAGTACGAAGTGGACGTCATCGGTCCGGTCACCGATGACACGGTGGGACGGCTGCGCCGCGGCGTGCGGCTGGAGGAAGGCCTCGCGCGCGCGGAGCAGGCGACCGTGCTGACCCGCGACACCCAGGGCGGCCGGCTGCGCCTCGTGCTGCGCACCGGATGGAAGCGGCAGGTCCGCCGCATGTGCGTCGCGGTCGGGCTGCGCGTCCGGCGCCTCGTGCGCGTGCGCATCGGACCGCTGCGGCTCGGCCGGCTCGCGCCCGGCACGTGGCGCGAGCTCACCGCGCGCGAGGTGCTTGCGTTGCAGAGGTCGAGCGACGAGCGGGTGCCCCGCGAGGAGCGAGTCCGTAAGAGCGGAGCGGCTATCCGCGAGCCGCGGCGCGCTCCGCGCACAGGGGCCCCTGCCCCTGGGCACTTGGCCGACGGATATTGAGCAGGATGGCGGCACCGCGCACGATCGCGATCGACGGACCCGCGGGAGCGGGGAAGAGCACCATCGGCGCGCTCGTCGCCGAGCGCCTGGGCTATCTGTTCCTCGACACCGGGGCGATGTACCGGGCCGTCGCCCTCGCCGCGCGGCAGCGGGACGTCGACCCGGACGATGCCGAGGCGCTCGGGGCGCTCGCGCGCGAGGTGCGCATCGCGCTCGGGCCCCCGACCGTGCGGGACGGCCGTGCGTACACGGTCCTGCTGGACGGTGTCGACGTCACGTGGCAGATCCGCTCGGCCGACATCGACCGCATCGTGTCGCAGGTCGCGCGGGTCCCGGCCGTGCGCGACGCGATGGTCGCGCAGCAGCAGGCGCTCGCGGCCAGGGGTCGCGTGGTCATGGTCGGCCGCGACATCGGCACCGTCGTGCTGCCGGACGCGCAGCGCAAGGTGTTCCTCACCGCATCGGCGGCCGAGCGCGCGAAGCGCCGCGGCGACGAGCTCGCCGCTCGGGGTCAGGTGCGGCCGCGCCAGGAGCTCCTGCACGAGATCCTGCGACGCGATCAGCTCGACAGCGAGCGTGCCGTGTCACCGCTCCGTCCCGCCGAGGACGCCGTCGTCGTGCAGACCGACGGCCTGTCGGTGGGGCAGGCCCTGGACAGAGTCCTCCACGTGATCGCCCGCCCGCGCGCGTGACCCGAAGGTGAACTGGTTCGCGCGGCCGGACCTGCCCACGGAACGGCTGCTGCTGTGGCGCCTGCTCTTCCCGCCGGTCCGCGCGCTCGCGACCGCGTTCGCGCCCATCCGGCTCGAGGGCCGCGAGCACCTGCCGGCGAGCGGGCCATGTCTGCTCGTCGCCAACCACATCAACTGGTACGACCCGCCGGCGATCGAGTTCGCGCTCGGCATCCCCATCCGGTACATGGCCAAGCGCGAGCTGTTCGCGATCCCGATCATCGGCTTCGCGCTGTGGGCGGCCGGGAACTTCCCGGTGCGCCGCGGCGAGAGCGATCGCCGCGCGCTCGAGACGGCGCTACGCGTGCTGCAGGCTGGCCAGCCGATCGGCTTCTTCCCCGAGGGGACACGTTCGAAGGACGGACGGATGCGGCGCGCGAAGCCGGGTATCGGCTTCCTCGCGCGCCGCTCCGGCGCGCCGATCGTGCCGATCGCCGTGTCCGGCACACCCCAGGCGGGCATCCGTATCCCGCCGCACGCCGACATCACCGTTCGGGTCGGGCCCGCCTTCACCCTCGCGGACCTGGACGGTCGCGCACTGGACGACCAGGCGCTCGCGGACGCCATCATGGAGCGGGTCGCAGCGCTGCTGCCATCTCACATGCGAGGGCACTACTCCGACCCTCGCTCGGGATGAACCCTCGCGAGCGGCCCCAGGGGTAGGGGCCCCTGTGCGCGAAGCGCGCTCGACCTCGTCGCCTGTTCCGACCTCGCTCGCGGGGGACCCGCTCGCTCGGCCCAGGTGCTCGACCTCGCCGCTCCGCGTCTCGGTCTGCGCGCCCGGGGGACGAAGCGCCTCGGTCTGCGCGCCCGGGGGACCACCTAGACTCGACGTGATGCACGTGTTGCTCGCGCGCGAGAACGGGTTCTGCTTCGGTGTGAAGAAGGCCGTCGAGCTGACGGAGGCCGCCGCCGAGACGGGCAAGCGCGTCCACAACCTCGGCCAGGTCGTGCACAACCCGACGATC
The DNA here is from genome assembly GCA_016183435.1 of Chloroflexota bacterium. Taxonomy (GTDB): domain Bacteria; phylum Chloroflexota; class Limnocylindria; order P2-11E; family P2-11E; genus JACPOT01. The sequence continues at coordinate 9,328 of JACPEQ010000039.1, read as the reverse complement.
AGCCGGCGCCTCGCCGACCGCGGTGTGCACGTGATCAAGGACGTCGCGCAGGCCGACGAGGGCGTCGTCGTCATCCGCGCGCACGGCGTGCCGCCGGCCGTCCGCAAGGAGATCGAGGACCGCGGGCTGGAGTGCATCGACGCGACGTGCTCGCTCGTCCTCCGCGCGCAGCGTTTCACCAAGCAGCTCGCGGATGAGGGCTACACCGTCGTCATCCTCGGCACGCCCGAACACCCCGAGGTCGCCGGCCTTCGGGGCTACGCGGGCGACGGCCACCACATCGTCGAGACGCAGGACGAGTGGGAGAAGCTCCCGAAGATGAAGAAGGCCGGCGTCGTCTCGCAGTCGACGCAGCCGCCATGGGCGTTCACCGCGCTCGTCGCGCACGTCGCGACGATCGCGCAGGAGATGAAGGTCTTCAACACCGTCTGCCCGGTCACCGTGAAGCGGCAGCACGCGGCCAGCGAGCTCGCCGAGCAGGTGCGCACGATCGTCGTCGTGGGCGGGAAGAACTCGGCGAACACGCGCGAGCTCGTCAACCTCGCGAAGATGCAGGGACGCAACGCGTACCACATCGAGAGGGCCGATGAGCTGCGCCCGGAGTGGCTCGCGGGCGAAGACACCATCGGGCTCATCGGCGGCTGCTCGACCCCGATGGACACGCTCCTCGAGGTGAAGCGGCGCGCGGAGACGCTCGGGGCGCAGACAGGATCGGCGGAGCGCGCGGCAGCGACCGCCTAGATGGCGCGCCCGGTCGTCGCGATCGTCGGACGGCCGAACGTCGGCAAGTCCACGCTGTTCAACCGGCTGATCGGCGAGCGTCTCGCCATCGTGGAGGACCTCCCGGGCACGACGCGTGACCGCATCTACGGCACCGTGGAGTGGAACGGCCGCGAGATGTCGCTCATCGACACCGGCGGCCTCGACGACACGAAGGCGGAGATCCCCAAGGCCGTGAAGCGGCAGGCCGAGGCCGCGATGGCGGAGGCGGACGTGATCCTCTTCCTCGCGGACGCCAAGACCGGGATCGTCCCGGTGGACCACGACGTCGCCGACCGGCTGCGTCGCAGTGGCAAGCCCGTGATCCTGGTCGCGAACAAGGCCGACTCGTGGCGCGGCGAGGCGCAGGCCGCGGAGTTCTACGAGCTCGGGCTCGGGGACGTGCACGCGATCTCCGCCCTCGCGGGGCACGGCACCGGCGATCTCCTCGACGCGGTCCTCGCCAAGCTACCGCCGGAGCGCACGGCGGAAGAGGAGAGCACCGAGCCGCGCATCGCCATCGTCGGCCGGCCGAACGTCGGGAAGTCGAGCTTCCTGAACCGGCTCGTCGGCGAGGAGCGCTCGGTCGTGGGCCACGAGCCCGGGACGACGCGCGACACGATCGACACCACGCTCGTACACGAGGGCCGCCGGGTGCGCCTCGTCGACACGGCGGGCATCCGCCGCCGCGGGCGGATCGAGCAGGGCATCGAGCGGTACGCGCTCCTGCGCACGATCCACGCCCTCGAGCGCGCGGACGTCGCGATCCTCCTCGTCGACGCCACGGAGGGCATCACCGCGCAGGACACGCACATCGCCGGATACGCGATCGAGGCCGGCGTCGGTCTCGTCCTCGCCGTGAACAAGTGGGACGCGGTCGAGCGCAGCGAGGAGCGGACGCACGAGATGGAGGAGATCGTCGCCCGCGAGTTCCACTTCGCGCCGTGGATGGGCCACCGGTTCGTCTCGGCGAAGACCGGCCGCAACGTCACCGCGACGCTGGAGGACGCCATCGACGTCGTCGAGGTGCGCACGCAGCGCGTGCCGACCGCCGATCTGCACCGCCTCCTCATCGAGGCGATCGCCGCCCACCCGCCCCCGACGGACAAGGGCCGGCAGGTACGCTTTCGCCACGTGACGCAGGCCAAGAACGCGACACCCACGTTCGTGTTCTTCGTGGACCGGCCCGAGTCCGTCCACTTCACGTACCAGCGCTACCTCGAGAACAAGATCCGCGAGCGCTTCGAGCTCGCGGGGACCCCGATCCGGATCGAGCTGCGGGGGAGCCGGGAGTGACGGGCACCGAGACGACGGTCGTCCTGGTCCTGCTGCTCGCGGGCATCGCGCTCGGGTCATACGCGGTCGGATCGATCTCCAGTGGCTACCTCGTCGGGAAGATCTACCGGAACGTGGACCTCCGGCGGGTCGGATCCGGCTCGACGGGCGCGACGAATACGTTCCGGACGCTCGGCCCGGGCGCAGGTGTGCTCGTCGCGCTGTTCGACATCGCGAAGGGCGCGGTCGCGGTGTGGCTGGCGCGGGCGCTGATCCCCTCGCCGCCGGACCTCGTCCACCTGGCGCAGGCGATCGCCGCCGCCGGCGCGGTCGTAGGCCACTGCTGGCCGGCGTTCCTCGACGGGCGCGGGGGCCGTGGCGTCGCGACCGCGTTCGGCGGGCTCGTGTTCATCGCGACCCCGGCCTGGATCGGCGCGGTGCTCGCGTTCTTCCTGGCGCTGGCGATCACGCGCATCGTGTCGGTGAGCTCGCTCGCGTCGGTCGCCGGCGGCGTCGGCGGCTACGTCCTGCTGTCGGCGCTCGGCATGACGCCGTTCCACCCGGCCACGCTCGCGTTCACGCTCGTCGCCGGCGGGATCATCGTCTGGCGCCACCGCCCGAACATCGAGCGCCTTCGGCGCGGCGCGGAGCCACGGGTCTTGCTCTTCGCAGGGGGCAAGCCCCCTGCCACCCCCGCGGGATGAACACGTGACGCCTCCCAGCGTCGCCGTCCTCCAGGCGGGAGCGTGGGGGACGACGCTCGCGACGATCCTCGCCCGGGACGGCGGCCGCTCGGTGACGCTGTGGACCCGCGATCCCGTCCAGGTCGCCGAGATGGCCGCGCGCCGCGAGAACCGCAGGTACCTGCCGGGCATCCGCATCCCCGACGGCGTCGACATCACCGCCGATCTCGATCGCGCGCTCGAGGCGCGCGACCTCATCGTCGCGGTGCCGGCGGGAGGGGTGCGCGCGTTCCGGGAGCGTGTCGTGCCGCACCTGCGCGACGACCATCGGATCCTCTCTGCCACGAAGGGGCTCGCGCCGGACGACGGCTCTCGGATGAGCGAGCTGTGGTCGCAGGCGATCGGTCCCTCTCGCGTCGCGGTGCTGTCGGGGCCGAACATCTCACGCGAGATCGCGGCCGGCCTGCCGTCGCCCACGGTCGTCGCGTCGACCGACGCGTCCACCGCGCGCCACTTCCAGGCCCTCATCGGGACGCGGATGTTCCGCGCGTACACGAATGACGACGTGGTCGGTGTGGAGCTGTGCGGAGCGCTGAAGAACATCGTGGCCCTCGGCGCCGGCGCCATCGACGGCATGGGCTACGGCGACAACGCGAAGGCCGGCTTCATGACGAGGGGCCTCGCGGAGATCGTGCGCTTCGCGTTCACGCAGGGCGCGAACCCGCTCACCGCCGCGGGTCTCGCCGGATTCGGCGACCTCATCGCGACGTGCGTGAGCAAGCACTCCCGGAACCGCCTCGTCGGTGAGCTCCTGGCGCGGGGCAGCACGCTCGAGGGGGTCCGCGAGCGCCTCGGCGGCCAGGTCGCGGAAGGCATCGGCACGGCCGAGGCGGCGTACGCGGCGGCGCGACGCCTCGGGGTCACGATGCCGATCACCGAGCAGACGTACCTCGTCCTGTTCGGGGGAAAGCCGATCCGCGACGCGATGCGGGACCTCATGGATCGCGAGCGTGGCGAGGAGATCGCCGGGCCGCTCGCGGACGTCGCGCGTCTGGTGTCCCAGCTCGCGGCCGCTCGTCGCATCGACCAGACCGATGCGGCACCCGTCCGTCCGACCCGCTAGACGGCCACCCTCGTGAGCGCAGCGGCACGCCGCGGATCCTGGCTTCACGGTGCCGCGTTCGTCCTGCTCGTCGCGGCGTGCACCGCGCCGCCGCCAGCGGGAGCGACGGCAACGCCGCCTCCGCCCGTGGCGCTGCCCACGCCGCGCGCGCCGCGTTCGGTGACGATGCACGTCGTCGGACCGGCCGGCAGCGTTCCGGAGGCAAGGGTGTGCGCGACGCGCACCGGCGGCGAGGAGCAGTGCGCCACCACCGGCGCCGACGGCAAGGCGACCGTGCGCCTCATCTCCGGCACGTACGCGGTGCGCGCCACGCCCCCCGCGGGCGCGCGACTCGACGAGGGCGTGGCCAGCGTCGACCTCAGTGAAGCGACGAGCGTGATCGTGACGGTCGAGGGCAAGGCGACGATCGCCGGGGCCATCCGCGACGCATCGCGCGCCCCGCTCGCCGACGCGCAGGTCTGCGCCCACGGCGCGACGTCCGCGGACGTGAAGTGCACTCGCACGAAGGCCGAGGGGTCGTACGCGGTCGTGGTGCGGCCGGGCGTCCACAAGATCGAGGTGACGGGGCCGCCGGGGTCGCGGCTCCTCGGGCAGTGGGCGCGCGGTCGCCTTGGCTCCTTCGAGGCGGACCTCATCGACACGCGCCGCGGCGACGTGACGGGAGTGGACCTCACGCTCATCCACGGGGTCGTGCTGTCCGGCGTCGTGACGGCGGCGCGCGACGGCGCGCCGGTGAAGGACGCCCAGCTCTGCACGTACACCCTCGCCGCGCCGCTCGGCTGGGACTGCGAGCGGACCGACAAGGAAGGTCGGTACGCGGCCCTTCGCGAGCCGGGAACGTACTGGGTCTGGACGATCCCACCGGGCGATCGCGGGTCGCGGCTCGTATATCAGCGCTACGACCGCGTTGCAGAGGGTGTGCGCGCGACGCCGTTCACGCTCGAGGGGGACAGGAAGCTGGACGTCGCGCTCACCGAGGGCACCGTCGTGCGCGGCCGCGTGACCGCGAGCGACGGCGAGCCGGTGGTGCTCGCGCTCGTGTGCATCGACACGCCGTTCCCCACGGGCCGCATCTGCCGCGAGACGGGGGACGACGGGACGTACGAGATCGCGACGCGGCCGGAGACGTACGTGATCGCCGTGTACCCGCCGGACGCGAGCGACGTGATCGCCGGCTACTACCCCGACGCCCGGCCGGACTGGACGAGGGCGGACGAGATCACGGTGGGACGGAGCGACCTCCAGCTCGACATCGTGCTGCCGCGCGGAGTGCGCTTCAGCGGCACGGTGCGCGACGAGCGCGGCGCGCCGGTCGAGGGCGCGACGATCAACGTGAACGAGGGCGCGCTCCCGCGGTACTTCGGGAGCACCGACATCCACGGGCGCTACAGCATCGCGGTGCGGCCGGGCACGTACACCGTGGACGTCTTCCCGCCGCGCATCTCGCCCGGCCTGTCCGTGGTGGGACAGCCGATCGACGTCTCGACCGAGGCCGGCTACGACGTCGTGCTCCCGGACGCGAGTCCCGAGTAGCGCGGCAGCGGATCGGAAGCATCGCCTCGCAGGGAAGCGGTAGTCTGAGTGCTTCCGAACCGCGCCTGGAGGGGGATGGATGGCTCCGGAGGTCCTGCTCGTCACGCGCTGGGTCCACTTCGTCGCGGGGATCACGTGGATCGGCCTGCTCTACTGGTTCAACTTCATCAACGTCCGCACGATGGCGACGATCGACGCGACGGCGCGGCCGCATGTCGTCACGACGCTCCTGCCGCGGGCGCTGGCCTGGTTCCGCCACTCGGCGTGGGTCACGGTGCTGGCGGGTTTCGTCCTGATCTACGGCACCTACTGGGCGAACGGGAACGTGTTCGGGACCGCCGGCGCGCGGACGATCTTCTTCGGGATGACGCTCGGCGTGATCATGCTCCTCAACGTCTGGGGGATCATCTGGCCGAACCAGAAGCGGATCATCGCGACCGCGCGCGCCGGGGGGAAGGCGGACCCGATCTGGGGCCGCAACGCGCTCTACGCCTCGCGCACGAATTTCGCACTCTCGTTCCCGATGCTGTTCTTCATGGCGGGAGCGTCACACGCGGAGCTGAGCGACCAGGCGCTGGGCATCGCGTTCATCGTGCTGGCCGGGCTCGGCTTCGCCACGGTCATGGCCGTTCAGAAGTGGTGGTCGGTGAGGTTCTAGCTCCGACTACTTGACCGTCAAGGCCGAGCGCATCCCGAGCTGGTAGTGGGTCGGGACGTTGCAGATGACGACGTAGCTCCCGGCCGGCAGCTCGAGGCGGAGGTTCTGGCTCGTGCCCGGCGCGATCTGGTCGAGGCCCCCGAGCTTGCCGTCCTCCTTGGCCTTCTGCGTCTGCGTGTCGATCGGGAGCTTGTCCGGAGCGAGGTCGGTCTTCAGGACGTGGAGGTCGTGCGCCGTGCTGCCCGCGTTGCGCGCGATGAACGTGACCGTGCCCGCGCGGACCTCGGTGGCCGTGAGGCCCATCGCGTGCTCGCGCATGTCCGCGCGGATCTGGCCCTTCGTGACGTCGGCCTCCGGCACCGGCGCCGCGCAGGCGGCGACGACGCCGACGGACACTAGCAGCGGCAGCCCTCTCATCCCTTCGAGTATCGCCGGAGGAACGCGCCGTTGCTGGCGCGATCGGGCGGTGGCTGCGAGCTTCGGAACATCGCTCGTACCATCGGCGCGTGGCCGATGTGACGTGCGTTCGCTGCGGCCAGACCCGCGAGGGGGCGGGCCGTGTCGGGCTGCCGGGCGCGCTCGGGGACGACATCGAGCGCATGGTGTGCGCGGAGTGCTGGAAGGAGTGGCTGCAGACGCAGATCCGCGTCATCAACCACTACGGGCTGCGCCCGGCGCTGAAGGAGGATCGCGAGAAGCTGTACGACTTCACGCGCCAGTACCTCAACCTGCCCGGGCAGGCGACCGGGGAGCGAGCCTGACGACCGCATCGGACGCGGCCTGAGCGCGGTGGCATCGCTCCCGCGCCTCGAGACGCTCTTCGACCGATCCTCGGGGACGCCGATACCGCTCCCGCGGGAGCTGCGTGAGGCGTACGGCGGCGATCTCATCTTCCCGGCCGGCGAGCGGCCGCATGTGTACGCGAACTTCGTGTCGACGCTCGATGGGCTCGTCTCCTACGGCATCCCCGGGCTGGCCAGCGCGCGCTTCATCTCACGCGGCCACGGCGGTGACCGGATCGTGATGGGCCTCCTCCGCGCCGTCGCCGACGTGGTCGTGTCCGGATCTGGGACGCTCCGGGCGGAAGGGAAGGTCACGTGGACGCCGCAGCAGATCTTTCCCGCGGCGGCCGACCTCTACCGCCAGGTCCGCCGCGCCCGCGGGCTCCCCGAGCGCACGCGTGTCGCGATCCTCACCGCGAGCGGGGACGTGGATCTCTCGGCGGCGGTGTTCACCTCGCCTGACGTGGAGCCCTTCATCGTCACGTCCGCCGCCGGCGCCGAACGGCTGGCGGCGAACGGGACCGGCACCGTGCGGGTGCGTGCGGTCGGGGACCTCGCGCCGACGATGCGCGGCGCGATCGACGCGATCGCCGCGGAGACGGGAGCCCGGCTGGTCCTTTCGGAGTCCGGGCCGGGGCTGTTCGGCCGAATGCTGGATGAGCGGGTCGTGGACGAGCTCTTCCTCACGCTCGCGCCCCACCTGGCCGGGCGATCGCCTGCACGGCCCGGGATCGGGCTCGTCGATCCCGTCGCGTTCGAGCACGAGCGCGCACCCTGGGCCGATCTCATCGGCGCGAAGCGCTCCGAGGACTTCCTGCTGCTCCGCTACTCGTTCCGGCGATGACGTCGATGGGGGTCGTGAACTAGGTTGTTACTGTCGGGGTGGGCGGATTTGAACCGCCGATCGCCTGGTCCCCGACCAGGAGCCCTAGACCGGACTGGGCCACACCCCGTTGGTTCGCTACGAAGTGTACCTGCGAGCGATGTTCTTGAACTGCCTTGGCTTGATTCCCTTCGCTGCTCGCTTCATTCGCTGCAACAGTCGCGCGCACGCATTGCAGCGTGCCTTTCGCCGCCCGGATGCCATCACATACCAGCCGCTGTATTCATGACCGCGGGCGCAATGCGAGGAGTTGCCGTGCAGACGCGTCTGTCCGAGGAATCGGTCGATCGCCGAGCGAGCCTGCTCCTGTTTCACCGTTCCGAGCCACGGTCGCACGCGCAGGAACACGCCATCGACACTGCGGATCCCTTCCATGAGCCATCTGAAGTCGTCGGGCTCGCCGTGGCGCTCGATCTTCCCGCCGAAGATCCGCACAAGCTTGTGGAGGACCTCCGGAGGCTGGCCGGGCAGTCCGTTCTGCGTGGCTGAGACGCGGATGCGGCGCCAGTCAGGCGCGTTCTTGCGTCGCACGGCTCTGGGAAGCCCGAAGTGGCCTTCACCGTCGAGAAAGCCCGCGGCCCATGCAAGATCGAGCTCGATCTCCGACAGCGTCGGCAGAGCAGAGCCGAAGTGCTCGGCATGCGCAAGTCTCGGTCTGCGTGGACCCCGTGAGGTGTAGGCACCGGTGTCGTACTGCCGCTGGACTGCGCGCATCGCGACTGCCGCTTGCGCGCGCTTCACCGGTCCGAGCTGCGGCCAGAGGAGTGCGACGGTGGCCTGGGCGTCGCTGAAACCGCTGGCTCTCCAGGCGGCAGGCTCATCTCGAGTCGGTGGTAACCGGGTCGGTCCCTGCGCGCGGCTGTCATCGTCGTTCCTTCGCCATCGAAGAAGCCGGCGGCCCACGCGAGCTGAAGGGGGTCGAGACGAGCGAGGGCGCACTCTGGCATGGGCATGGACCCAGCCCTTTCCCGCGGTCGCCGTCGCGCAGACGATGATAGAACAGGTGTTCGTTCGATGACAACGCTTCGGACCGGACTTGCCGACCTGCACGCGCGGATCCACGCGTGCCGGCGATGCGTTGCGGCCGGGTACCTCGCGAGCGCGCGGCCGATCGTCGCCGGCGGACCCGCGGACCGGATCGCGATCGTGGGACAGGCGCCGGGCGCCGTGGAGCTCGAGACGGGCGTGCCGTTCAGCGGGCGATCGGGCGTTGTCCTGCGCGCATGGATGGCCGAGGCCGGCCTGGGACCCGACGAGATGCCCTACCGGACGTCGATCACGAAGTGCTTCCCGGGGAAGGCGACCGGCGGGGAGGGGGACCGCCGTCCATCGCCCGCGGAGATCGCGCTCTGCGTTCCGTGGGTCGAGGAGGAGCTCACGCTGCTGCGGCCGGAGGTCATCCTGCTCTTGGGTCAGCTCGCGATCGAGCGCTACTGGGGACGCGTCCCGCTGTACGAGGTGGTGGGGCGCGCACGCCGCGACGGCGCTCGCGTGTGGATCCCGCTTCCGCATCCGAGCGGCACGTCCCGCTGGCTGAATGAGCAGCGGAACCGAGCGCTCCTGACCCGCGCGCTACGCCTGCTGGCGAACGAGGTCCAGCGCCTGCGCGCCGAGGGGAAGCTCAGTGCCCCG
>JACPEQ010000198.1 GCA_016183435.1 Chloroflexota bacterium | reverse complement strand
ACGTGCGCGGCGCCGACGCGGCGACGGCCTGCGTGGCGTGGCCGCTCTGCGACGGCGCGTCCTTCGGATCGGACGTGACACAGGTCGTGCACATGCTCCACCGCTACCTCGCCGCGGTCGTCGGCGTGGTCGTCGTGCTCGCGTCCGTCGCGGCATGGCGCCAGCGCGACCGCCACCCCGCGCAGCGCCCCCTCGCGGCCCTCACGCTGGCGCTGTTCGTGGTCCAGGTCGCGGTCGGCGCCGCGAATCCCCTGACGGACTTCTCCCCGCTCGCGCTCGGGGCGCACCCGGCCGTCGCGTCGCTCCTCTGGTGCGCGCTGGTCGGGCTCGCCGTCGTGCAGTGGCGGCCCCTGCTGCCCCAGGGGATCGGCGTCGCGCGCGACGTCATCGCGCTGACGAAGCCGGCGATCATGTCGCTGCTGCTGCTGACGGCGCTCGGCGGCATGTTCCTCGCGGAGCGCGGCGTCCCGCCGTTCGGCGTGCTCATCGCGGTGCTCATCGGCGGTGCCTGCGCGAGCGGCGGCGCGTCGGCGCTGAACCACTACTACGACCGCGACATCGACGAGCTCATGCGGCGCACGCGCCGCCGGCCGCTCCCGGGCCACCGCGTGTCGACGCGCCTGGCGATCGGCGTCGGCGTCGTCCTGAACGCGATCGCGTTCCCGGTCCTGTGGATCGGCGCGAACCCGCTCGCGGCGGTGCTCGCGCTCTCGGGGACGGCCTTCTACATCGCCGTGTACACGCTGTGGCTGAAGCGCACGACGACGCACAACATCGTCATCGGCGGCGCGGCCGGGGCCATCCCGCCCCTGGTCGGGTGGGCCGCCATCACGGGATCGCTCGACCTGCCGGCGTGGCTGCTCTTCGCGATCGTGTTCTTCTGGACGCCGGCGCACTTCTGGGCGCTCGCGCTCCTCATCCGCGACGACTACGAGCGCGCGATGGTGCCGATGCTGCCCGTCGTGCGCGGCGATCGGGCGACGACGTGGGCGATCCTCCAGTACGCGACGACCTTGCTGCCCCTGACGGTGCTCCTCTTCGTGATCCGCGCCACCGGCGTCGTGTACCTCGTCGCGGCGATCGCGCTCGGCGCCGTGTTCATCTGGTACGCCGTGCGGCTCGTCCGCGCGGCCGAGGCACGGCGTCGCGCCGTCGCGCGCGGCGCCTACCTCTACTCCCTGCTCTACCTCGCTTTGCTGTTCGTGGCGATCATGGTGGACAGCACCATACGACTGCCGCTCTAGCTTTTTCGCTCACGGCCGCGACGGCGCTCTACGTGAGCGGCGCGCGCCGCTCGCGCATCCACGGACGCCGATGGCCGCTGTGGCGGACCGGCGTGTTCCTCCTCGGGTGCGCAGCGATCGTGGGCGCCCTGCTCTCGCCGATCGATGCGCTGGCGCACGATCTGTTCAGCGTCCACATGGTCCAGCACATGCTCCTGGTCGCGGTCGCGGCGCCGCTCATCCTGCTCGGCGCGCCGATCCGCCCGGTGCTGCGCGGGATGCCGCGGTCATGGCGCAGGTGGATCGTCCGCCCGATCGCGCGCAACGCGGCGGTGCGCGCCGCGCTGCACCTGTTGCGGCACCCGCTCGTCGCGGGTGCGCTCTACGTGGCGGGGCTGTACGCGTGGCACGTGCCGCTGCTGTACGACGCGGCCCTCGCGGACGAGCTCGTGCACGTGCTCGAGCACTTGTGGTTCATGGTGACCGCGCTGCTCTTCTGGAGCTGCGTCATCGATCCCGAACCGTTCCGCTCGCGGCTGCCGTATCCGGCGCGGATCTTCTACCTGCTGCTCGCCGGCGCGGGCCAGAACACGATCCTCGGCGGGCTGCTCGCGTTCTCGACGCGGCTGCTATACCGCTCGTACGAAGGGCGTCCCGAGCGCTACGGGCTCGATGCGGTCCTCGACCAGCGCATCGGCGGCGCGATCATGTGGGTCCCGGGCGACCTCATCTTCCTTGCAGCCGCCTCTGCGTCCTTCTTCCTATGGTTGGCAGAGGAAGAACGAGTGCAGATCCGGCGAGAGAAGCGAGAGAAGTAGGGCGGCAGCGGATCTGAGCCGCCGGCCGAAGGCGCACCGGCGACTTCCGGAACGCCTCTTGGCCCGCGCCTAGCGCGTTACTTCTGCGTGAGCAGGAACTGCGTGATCTTCGTGACGGTATCGGCGTCCAGCCCGAGGTTCGGCATCTGCGTTCCGGGCTTCACCGCCTGGGGGTTCGAGATCCACTTCCTGAGGTTCTCTTCGTTCACCGGGCTGAGCACCCCGGCGATGTTCGGCTTCGAGGCGATGTTCGTGAGCGGCGGGCCGACACGGCCGGCCGTGAGCCCAGGGATGATGTGGCAACCCGCGCAGGCGAGCGACTTGAAGAGCTCGCGGCCGGCCTTCGTCTCGGGGGAGTTACGCCGGTCGTAGTCCGCGATGGCCGTCTTCGCCCACGTGGCGTACTCGCTGGTCTCGTGCGCGACGACGAGCAGCAGCATGTCGGCGTGGCCGTCGCCGCAGAACTCGAAGCACTGGCCCTTGAACTGGCCGGCGCGGTCGGCCTGCAGCGAGAGGTACGTCGTGCGGCCGGGGATGGCGTCCATCTTCCCGCCGAGGTTCGGGATCCAGAACGAGTGGATGACGTCCTCGGCGGTCAGCTCGAGCTTCACCTTGGTGTTGACCGGGATGTCGATCCGCTCGGTCTGCGTGAGGGGACCGTCGCTCGTCGCCAGGCTCGTGCCCTTGAACTCGCGCGGGTACTCGAACGTGAACTGCCACTGGCGGGCGTGCACCTTCACGACCATCTCGGTACCGGTGTTCACGTCGTTGAGGACGAGCAGGCGCTGGAAGGACAGGACCGCGAACGACACGACCATGATCGTCGGGATGACGGTCCACGCCAGCTCCAGGAGGTTGTGCCCGTGGAACTGCTTCGCGGCGACGCCCGGGCGCTCGCGGTACTTGATCCCCGCGTAGATGAGGCCGCCGTCGACGATCGCGAGGACGATGACGGCCAAGGCGAACATGAACCAGTAGAGGGGGACGATCTCTCGGGCCGCAGGACCCGCGGGATCGCTCACCCACGGTGGCAGGACGGGCATGCGAGCCAAGACTAAGGCAGATATCGTCTAGATGTGGCGCAACACCACGTCGGCGAGAAGTACACGCCGGACCACTCCGGCGAGGACGAGATCCATCTCCCGTCCCCCACGCTCGCCCCTCCCGTCGTCGGGCTCGGGGTGGTGCTCCTCAGCTTCGGGATCCTCTATGGGACCGCCCTGCTCCTCCTCGGGGCCGTCTTCATGGTCTTGGGCATCGCGATCTGGCTGATCAACGACGCCCGTGAGTTCGTGAAGGCCGGCGACCACGGCTCACACGGCGGGCACTGACCGTGGAGGCCACCGAGCGAACGATCGTGCGAGGGCGCCGTCAGACGCCGTCGGAGGCGCGCCTCCCCGAGAACGAGACCGGCATGGAGTCGCAGCCGAGCCGCTTCAGTGCCGGCATGTGGGCCGTGGTCCTCTTCATCTCCTCCGAGACGATGTTCTTCAGCGCGCTCTTCACGACGTACTTCTACCTGCGCGCGCGCATCCCGGAGTGGGAGCCGGTCTTCCAGCGCTGCGTCAGCGCCGAGTGCGAGAAGCCGACGTGGCAGTCGCTGACGGAGATCGGCGGTCTCGCCATCCCGCTCGTGCTCATCAACACCGTGGTCCTGGTGAGCTCCAGCGTCACGATGCAGCTCGCGGTGAACGCCATCAAGAAGGACGAACGCGGTGCCGGCACGTTCTGGCTGGCGCTCACCGTCGCGATGGGGACGTGGTTCATCCTCGGCCAGGGCTACGAGTACTTCACCCTCGGGTTCCTGCCCGACAACAGCATCTTCGCGGCGGTGTTCTTCACGCTCACGGGCTTCCACGGTGCGCACGTGACCGGCGGGATCGTCGCGAACGCGCTCGCGCTGTTCCGGACGACGAAGGGTCACTTCACCGCGCGGCGCCACCTGTTCCTCGAAGGCGCGAGCATCTACTGGCACTTCGTGGACATCGTCTGGATCGGCCTCTTCACCACCATTTACATCATCGGCTGACCTCGTCCAGATGGCCGCTCGGCGGGGTGACGTTGCCTCGGGTCGCGCCTCTCTGGGCTCGGTCGCTCTCCGGGGTCCCCGCACACGTGCATCGTCCGATGCGCACGGGGACCCACGCTCCCTCGCCAGAAAGGCGGCTCCCCTCGACCTCACCCCGCCTCGCGTCCATCGCGCTTCGCGCTATCGCTCGCGAACGAGAGAACGAAGGTCCTTCGTGAGGGCATCGACGCCGTCGACCGTGTGCAGCAGCACGCGCGCGTTGCCCTTCGCGTCGATGAGGTAGATCGCGTCGGTGTGACCAACGCCGTGCCCTGCCGGGTCTGACTCCTGCCGGATCCCGTATGCGCTCCAGGCCGCCTTCAGCCTGTCCGGCGGGCCGATGAGGTAGTGCCAGTTGCGGTCGAGGCGGTGTGATGCGCTGAAGTCACGCACCGCCGCGGGCGTGTCCCCGACGGGGTCGACCGAGACCGCGACGAAACGCACGCGATCCGCGTCGGCGCCGAGCCGCTGCTGCGCTTCGCGGAAGTGCTCCGCGGTCAGCGGACACGTGTCGGGGCAGGTCGTGTAGAGGAACGTGAGCGCCACGACGCTCCCGCGCAGCCCCGACAGCGAGACGGCAGAGCCGGTGCGGCCGTCGGTGAGCGTGAAGTCAGGCGATGGCTGCGCGCCGAGATCGGTGCCGACGAGCTTCTCGGGCGCGCACGTGATCACGGTCATGAGTCCGATGATCAACAAGGCACGTATCGGAGCGGATCGAGAACCTAGGCTATGCACCATTGAAGACTTCCGGAGCGTACTTGGATCCGCGCGTTCTCATCGCATATGTCGCGCAGGTGGCGATATGGGGCTCGACGTGGGGAGCGATCAAGATCGGCGTGGCGGACGTCCCGCCGTGGATCTTCGCGTTCGACCGCTCGGTGCTCGTCGCGCTCTCGCTCACCGCGGTGGCGCTCGCGTTCCGGCTGCCGTTCCCGCGCGACCGGCGGACCCTTGGGCTGATCGCGTTCAGCGGATCGATCAACAGCGGCATCTGCTGGGCGCTCATCTTCTGGGCCGAGCAGTTCGTGCCGAGCGGGCTCGTCGCCGTGTTCGGCGCGACGGCTCCGATCTGGACCGCGCTCCTCGCGCACTTCCTGGTCCGCGGAGACCGGCTCTCGGGGCTCAAGGTGCTCGCCCTGGCGCTCGGCTTCGGCGGGATCGTCGCCCTGGTCGGCACGTCCGGCGAGATCAGCGGCGGTCCGGCGCTCCTCGCGACGGTGCTCCTGGCGCTGATGCCGCTCTCGTGGGCGATCTCCGGGATCGTCATGTCGCGCGCGCTGCGCGACGTCTCGCCGATCCCCGCGGTCGCGATCGGCACCGCGGTCGGTGGACTGTTCCTCGTCCCGCTCGCGGCGACGGAGCTGGCGAAGCCGGCGGCGTGGACGATCGACGCGATCGTGGCCCTGCTCTACCTGTCCTTCATCGGCTCGAGCGTCGGGCTCGTCCTGAACTTCTGGCTGTACCGGCGGCTGCGCCCGACGACGGTGATGCTGTCGCAGTTGCTCATCACCGCGGAGGCCGTCCTCATCGGCGCCGTGTTCCTGGACGAGCGGATCACCGTGAGCATGCTGGCCGGCGCCGGGCTCGTGCTCGCGGCCGTCGCGCTGAACGCGCGCGCCCGGCGCGAGCCGTCGCCAGCGGTGCCGCAGCAGGCCGTCGCCACGCCCGCGGACTGACGCGCGTCCACGGGCCCTCCGGCGACCTCTTGGCCCAAGTACGACGGTTTTGTAGTATTCGAATGGTCGAGTCACCGGATGCCCTCCGGTAGGCCGACCCGGAACAGGGACCTGCGATGGCGATAGAAGCCGACGAGCTCAACCTATTCACGAGCGATCCGACCCTGCTCGAGCGCTCCCCGGATGAGGAATACGAGCGGGCCGCATCGGCGCTCGCGCTGATCGCCGACCCCGAGCGACTCAAGCTCCTTCACGCGCTGTGCCTCGATGCGGACACGCCGCAGAAGGCCGCGGTGTGGGCGGGCCTCTCGCAGGCCGTCGCCGAGCGCCAGCTCGGCGCGATGGTCGACCTCGGTCTGGTCGAGCGGAAGGATGGCGCCCGCGGCACGACCTACGTCCCGCGCGACGGGCACCTCGTCGTCCAGCTGCACGTCGCTCTCGCCCACGGGCGGGAGGAGCCGGGCGAGCGCCACCCGCGTCTGATCGCGCGACGCCGCGTCGTTCGCGCGAAGGGCGAAGGCCGCCGCGTCGCTTAGGAGGGGGATGGCGGAGCAGAGCCTGCGGCGCCTGCGACGCATCGGGTCCGAGGAGAAGTTCCTCGGTCCGCTGGAGGCGGCGGTGATGGAACGGCTCTGGAAGCGCGGCAGCGCCACGGTGCGTGACGTCGTGCAGGACCTCGGCCGGACCCGCGCACTGGCGTACACGACCGTCATGACGATCATGACGCGGCTCCACGTCAAGGGCCTCCTCGAGCGCGTGCGCGACGGCAAGACGTACGTGTACCGGCCCGCGTTCAGCCGTGCGGAGCACCGCGAGCGCCTGTCGCGCGACCTCGTTCGCGGTCTCGTCGACGAATTCGGCGAAGTGGCGCTCGCGCACTTCGCCGCGGAGCTCGACGGCGTCGACGCGTCGCACCGCGCGGCCCTGCGGAAGATCGCGAAGGCGGACGGGCGTGCTGCGCGCTGACCGCGCGTTCGGCCTCCTCGTCCTCCTCGCGCTCGTCTCGTCCGCCATCCTCATCGCGCTCCTCGGCGCGCTCATCCCGCACGTGGAGCTGCTCCTCGCCCGCGGCGCTGAGGACATGGCCGACGTCGTCGCGATCGTGCTCCTGGGCCTGGCGATGCTCGGGATCTCCCTCGGGCTGTCCTCGCTACTCCGTCAGCTGCACGCGACGCTCGGTCTGATCCGCTCGCTCCTCGCCCGCCGCGTCGCGATCCCCGCGGCCGTTCGCGCGGCGGCGGGCGGCCTGGGCATCGACGGACGCATCGACGTGGTGGACGACCGCCGGCCGTTCTCGTTCTGCTACTGGTTCGTGCGGCCGCGGATCTGCCTGAGCACCGCGTTGATCCGCCGCCTCGACGAAGACGAGCTGCGCGCGGTCCTGTTCCACGAGCGGTACCACCTGCGCCACCGTGACCCGCTCCGGCTGGTCGTCGCGCGGTACTTCGCCGCCGGGCTGTACGTCGTGCCGGTCGTCGAGGACCTCGTCGCGCACTTCACGCTCGAGAAGGAGCTCGAGGCGGACGAGGACGCCGTCGCGGCGATGGGCGACGTGCGTCCGCTCGCGCGTGCCCTGTACGCGCTCCTGCCCGACGCGGACGAGGTCTCGCTCGGCCTGCTCGTCCCCGTCGGCTCGCTCTCCGTGACGGAAGCGCGCATCGACCATCTCGTCGAGGGACGCCGGCTCGCCGCGCGCATCCCGCCCTTCTCGATCGCGCTGTCCTTCGGCGCGCTCGCGGCCGCCTCGATCCTCGCCGCGGGCCCCGGGATGCTCGTCGCCCCCGCGTCGTTCCTGTTCGTGGCCGCGATCCTCGGCGGCGTCCAGCAGGTGCGCCTCGTCGTCCGGCGGTAGCGGCCCGGCGTGACCCTCACCCTCGAGCGCGTCCGCGACCGCGTCCGCGGCACCGTCCTGGAGCGCGTCGGCGGGACACCGCTCGTTCCGCTGCACCGCATCTCGGAGGGCCTGCGCGGCCGCATCTCGGCGAAGCTCGAGTCGGCCAATCCCGCCGGCAGCGTGAAAGACCGCGCCGCGCTGTGGATGACCGTCGATGCCGAGGACGAGGGACGGCTGCGCGGTGGCAAGGTCATCCTCGACGCGACGAGCGGGAACACCGGCGTCGCGCTCGCGATGGTCGGCGCCGTCCTCGGTCATCGCGTCGACCTCGTCATGCCCGACAAGGTGTCGCTCGAGCGCAAGCGCATGGCCGCCGCCTTCGGCGCGACGATCCTGCTCACCGATCCCCTCGAGGGGACCGACGGCGCGATCCGCGAGGCGCAGCGTCTCGCCGCCGCGCACGCCGAGCGGTACGTGTATCTCGACCAGTACTCCAATCCGGCGAACCCGCTCGCGCACCGGCTCACGACCGCGCCAGAGGTGTGGGAGCAGACGAAGGGGAGCGTCACGCATTTCGTCGCGGGCGTCGGTACCTCCGGCACGATCGTCGGCGTCTCCGCCGGGCTGCGCCCCAAAGGCGTGCGCATCGTCGCGGCGCAGCCCGCCGAGCCGTTCCACGGTATCGAGGGCTGGAAGCACATGGCCACCGCGATCCGACCGCCGATCTGGGACGAGGACGCGGCGGACGTGCACCTCATGATCCCGACCGATCCGGCGATCGACATGGCGCGCCGCCTCGCGCGGGAGGAGGGGGTCTTCACCGGACCCTCGGGCGGTGCGGCGGTGCTCGCCGCGGTGCGGATCGCACAGGCCGAGCCCGGGGAGATCGTCGTGCTCCTCGCGGATGGCGGCGAGAGATACCTCTCCACCACATTGTGGGAATGATCCTTCGGCTTCTGGCGGTCACGTCGTGCTCGGGACCCGATCCGCCGCCGCTCACGTAGTCTCGTTGTCATGGCCGTGACGGTCCGGCTTCCCGGTGCTCTGCGCGACAGCGTCGGCGGTGAGAACAAGGTCACCGCGAGCGGGCGCACGCTCGACGAGGTGTTCGCGGACATCGAGCGCCGCCATCCCGGCTTCCGCTCGCGCGTCGTCGACGACGAGGGCCGGCTGCGCACCTACGTGAACGTGTACATCGGCGACGCCGACGCCCGGGCGATCGGCGGCCTTGCGGCCCAGGTGCCCGCGGACGCCGAGGTCATGGTCATCCCCGCGATGGCGGGAGGCGCGACCGCGGCGGCCGAGCGCGTCGCGATCCCGGCGGCGATCGCCGAGGCCGTCGTCCGGCACGCGCGCGAGCAGGGGACCCTCGAGTGCTGCGGCCTCATCCCCGCGCGCGGCGGCGTGCCCACGCGCACGATCCGCTGCGCGAACGCGGCCACGGCGCCGGCGGTGCGCTACCGGATCGATCCGCGCGAGCAGCTCGCGGCCTTCCGCTCGATGGACGCGGCGGGGGAGGAGCTCTTCGGCATCTACCACAGCCATCCCGCCAGCGTGCCGTTCCCGTCGCCGACGGACCGGATGGAGGCGTACTACCCCGAGGCCGTGTACGTGCTCGTCTCGCTGCGCAGCGGCGCGCCCGAGCTGCGCGCGTTCCGCATCGCCGCGGACGCGCCGGGGTCGGAGAAGGCCGTCCGCGAGCTCGCGATCACCCCCTGAACATGAAGACCTCTCGGACTGGTCGGTCCGAGAGGTCTTCTTTCAGACGGCTAGCCGTTGGATTCGCTCGCTCATCTGCGCGGTCGGTTTCAGGCCTCACATCCGGTCTCGGTGCGGGACTGCATCACGCGACTGAGGCGTGAGTCCCGATCAGCGTCATCCGCCGACCGCGCACGCGACCTCTGGCGCCCCCTTCCGCCGGGGGCGTCATCGATCGACTTCGAGCACCCCGAACCGGAGGTGCGATCGGACCATGCGACCTCCCAAATGGTGCTTCGTATGGTCGGCCCCGCCAACGGGCCCTGTCGGCGGACCACCTCTGTCGTACTCCTGTGGGCGGGCGCGGTCAAGTGGTCCGAAGGTGCTAGTGGTCAGGCGAGCATGCTCCTGCGCCCCTCAGGCCCCGCCTTCACCGTGGAGGACCGTCTTGACCTCGTCGGGCACCGGCCCCGCGTGCGCCCACCAGGTCTCACGCGCGTCCTCCGCGACCGCGCGCAGGGCCTCGACGAGCAGGGCCACGCCGCTCTGGACGTCGTTCAGGCGGACTATCTCCGGGGCCATCCGGTCGTCCGGACCGCGGTTGTGGTAGTTCACGTTCGGCAGCGCGATGGCCGTGGTGTCCCATCCATGGACCACGAACGTCGAGGCCTCGCACGTCCCCCCGTCGAGGAGGGCACGCTGCGTCGGGATCCCGTCACGCTGCAGGCGCTCCGCGGCCACGCGCAGGAAGCGCTCGGCGCCGTTCGTGAAGGTGTTGTGTTGGTCGCCCACCCGCAGCACGATCCCTCGGCCCGCCGGGGCGTGGGGGAGCGCCCGGCTCGCCTCCACCGAGATGACGAAGGCGTCTCGTGGTATCGCGCCGTCCTCCGCGACAAGCCGCGCCCCGTACAGGCCCGTCTCCTCCGCCCGGGTGAACACGCCGGTCACATCCACGGGGAATGAGGCCCTCGAGACCTCCAGGAGCGCACGGACGATGACCGCGCAGCCCGCGAGATCGTCGGCCGCGCGCATGCGCAGCTCGTCGCCGGCGACCTCGAGGCCGGGGAGGTCCACGACCGCCCACTGACCGCGAACGAGGGTGCCCTCGGAGCGGATGCGCAGCCGGCCCGCGGAGTTGTGCACCGGGTCGAGGTCGGGGACGAAGCGGTCGACCGTGGCGGGGAACGGCCCACCGCCGTGGTCGTCGTACACCTGGACGCGCACCGGCACATCGAGCACGTTCCCGCGGAATCCGCCGAGCACGCGCGCGCTGCCCTCGTGCCCGTGCGCGGAGGTGATCTCGAATGCCGGATGGTCCGTGTGGGCGACGATCGCCACCGGGCGCGCCTCGCCGCGCTGGACGCGCGCGTGGATCTGGCCGTACTGGTCGAGCCGGACGTCGATCCCGTCCCGCTCGAGCTCCGCGACGATCGCGGCGAGCGCACGGGCCTCGTGATACGGGGCCGTCGGGGCGCTCACGATCGCGCGCAGCGTCGCGAGCACGGCGTCGGCGTCGGGCAGGCGGCTCACCGGCGCTGACGATACCGTTGCGGCGTGCTGCACCTGTACGACACCCGGCGCCGGGGGACCTTCCCGTTCCGACCCCGCGGCGTCGTGACGATGTACGTCTGCGGCGTCACGCCCTACGACACGACGCACCTCGGGCACGCGCGCACGTTCCTGGTGTTCGACGTCCTCGCGCGGCTCCTCGAAGCACGCGGGCACCGCGTCCGCTACGCCCAGAACGTCACGGACATCGACGAGTCCATCCTGCGGCGTGCGGCCCGCGACGGTATCGGCTGGCGCGAGCTCGGCGAGCGCGAGGAGCGCGCGTTCCTCGAGGACATGCGCCGCCTGCGATGGCGCGCTCCCGACGTCATGCCGCACGCGACGCGCGAGATCGGCGAGATGCACGACATGATCCGCACGCTCATCGACCGCGGCGCGGCGTACCGCCTCGACGGCAGCGTGTACTTCTCGGTCGGCCGCGCGAAGGCGTACGGCGAGCTGTCGCGCCTGTCGCCGCGCCACATGGCGCGCATCCTCGCCACCCAGGACGACGCCTCGCTCGATGATCCGAGGCGCAAGGACCCGCTCGACTTCGCGCTCTGGCGTGCCGTCCCGGACGGCCCGACGTGGCCGAGCCCGTACGGCCCGGGCCGGCCCGGGTGGCACATCGAGTGTTCCGCGATGGCACGGCACGACCTGGGTGACCAGATCGACGTCCACGGCGGCGGCAGCGACCTGATCTACCCGCACCACGAGAACGAGATCGCGCAATCGGAGGCCGCGACCGGCAAGCGTCCCTTCGTGAAGTTCTGGATGCACGTCCAGCCGATGTGCCTGAACGCGGCGAAGATGTCGAAATCGGACGGGAACATGGTCTTCGTGCGGAACGCTCTCGCGGCGACGCCTCCCGAGGCGCTTCGGCTCTACCTCCTCGACAAGCACTACCGAAAGCGGTACGACCACGACGAGGTGCGGCTCGGGCGCGCCCTGGAGCGCCAGCGCCGTCTCGCCGAGCGTCTCGGCGCGCCCGTGCGGTCCGACGCGATCGGCCGCGACCGCGCGACGCGCGAGGTGATGGCCGCGCTCGAGGACGATCTCGATGTCCCACGTGGGATGAAGGCGCTGGAGCGGCACGCGCGCACCGCCGACGACACCGAGCGCGGGTCGCTGCGCGCGATCGCGCACCGCGTCCTGGGGATCGTCTAGTACAGGAGGCGGGTCCGGATCGTCCCGTCGATCGCGTCGAGCTCCTTGCGGATCGCGATGCTCACGGGACGCTCGGCGTCGATGTCGATGACGGCGTAGCCGATCCGCGGGTTCGTCTCCAGGTACTGGCTCGCGATGTTGATCTTCGCCTGCGAGAAGACCGCGTTCACCTGCGCGAGCATGCCGGGCTGGTTCCGGTGGATGTGGAGGATGCGGTGCTTGCCGGCGTGCTCCGGCAGCGCGACCTCCGGGAAGTTCACCGACGTGACCGTCGAGCCGTTGTCGCTGTACTTCACGAGCTTCGCGGCGACCTCGACGCCGATGTTCTCCTGCGCTTCCAGCGTGCTCCCGCCGATGTGCGGCGTGAGGATCACGTTGTCGAAGCGGCGCAGCGGCGAGATGAACTCCTGTTCGTTGGAGCCTGGCTCCTCGGGGAAGACGTCGATCGCAGCGCCCGAGAGGCGCCCCGCCTCGAGCGCGTGCGCGAGCGCGGCGATGTCCACGACCGAGCCGCGCGAGGCGTTGATGAGCTTCGCGCCCTTGCGCATGCGCGCGAGCTGCGCCTCGCCGATGAGATGGAACGTGCGCGGCGTCTCGGGCACGTGCAGCGTGACGACATCGGAGCGCTCGAGCAGATCGTCGAGCGAGCCGACCGGCGAGGCGTTCCCGAGCGCGAGCTTCGCCTCGATGTCGTAGTAGATGACACGCATGCCGAGGCCCTCCGCCAGGAGGCCGACCTGCGTCCCGATGTGGCCGTAGCCGACGATGCCGAGGCACTTGCCGCGAACCTCGGTGGCCCCGCTGACCTCCTTCATCCACTGGCCGCGGTGCGCGGCCGCGTTGCGCTCCGGTATGCCGCGCGAGAGCGCGATGACCTCGGCGAGCACGAGCTCGGCGACGCTGCGCGTGTTCGAGAACGGCGCGTTGAATACGGGGATCCCGCAGATCTCCGCCGCGGCGAGGTCGACCTGGTCGGTGCCGATGCCGAAGCACCCGATCGCGATGAGCTTGTCGGCGCGCGCGAGGACGCGCTCGGTGACCTCAGTGCGTGAGCGGATGCCGAGGATGTGCACGCCGCCGATGCGCTCGATGAGGTCGGCCTCGGAAAGGGAGCGGTCGTGCTGGCCGAGATTCGTGTAGCCGTCCGCGATGAACGCGTCGACGGCGCTGCGATGGATCGCCTCGAGCAGCAGCACCTTGATCTTCGTCTTCTCGAGGGAGGTCTCCTGCGCCACGGCCGAAGCCTACGCGATCGGTCGACCCTCGACCGAGCGGCCGCCGCACACTGCCCAGCCGGTAGACTGATGTTTCTCCGGCCCGGTCGCCTAGTGGACTAGGGCGTCTCCCTTTCAAGGAGAAGGTCACGGGTTCGAATCCCGTCCGGGCTACACGTCCCGTCTTCGTT
>JACPEQ010000194.1 GCA_016183435.1 Chloroflexota bacterium | reverse complement strand
GGCCCCAATTTCGAAACGCCCGCCGAGCTACGCATGCTGCGCGGCTTCGGCGCGGACGCGGTCGGGATGAGCACGGTGCCGGAGGTGCTCGTCGCGCGGCACATGGGCATGCGCATCCTCGCGATCCCGACCGTCACCGACATGGCCACGGGCATCCCGGGACAGATCCAGCACGTCAGCCACGAGGAGGTGCTTGCCGTGGCGGACCGCGCGGGCAAGCGCCTCGCCGGTCTCGTGAAGGGTGTCGTTGCGCGGCTGTAGCGCAGCGCTCGGCGGGGTGACGCAGCCAGGAGGCGCTCCCGAGGCGCCTCGCGTGCCGAGCCCTTCAGACCTAGATCCGTCCTCGCGCGGCCGCCCCCTCATTCGAGATCGCGTCGGCCCCCGCACGACATCACCCCGCCTCGCGCGGCGCGGCTGTCGCCTGGTGAGACATCGGCTCTGATGCGTGTCGTAGAGGTCATCGAGCGAAAGCGCGACGGGGCGAAGCTCTCGGCGGAGGAGATCGACCGGATCGTCCTCGGCTTCACCAAGGGCGAGGTCCCCGACTATCAGATGGCGGCGTTCCTCATGGCGGTCGTGTGGCGCGGCATGGACGACGAGGAGACCGCCTGGCTGACCGACAGCATGGTCCGCTCCGGCAAGCGCCTGGACCTGTCGCGATACGGCCGGGTCGTCGACAAGCACTCGACAGGCGGGATCGGCGACAAGGTGACGCTCGTGGTCGCGCCGCTCGTGGCGGCGTGCGGCGCGCCCGTGGCGAAGATGAGCGGGCGCGGCCTCGGCATCACGGGCGGCACGCTCGACAAGCTCGAGTCGTTCCGCGGCTATCGCGTGGATCTGACGACGAAGGAGCTGATGACACAGCTCGGTCGCATCGGGATCGTCGTGACCGGGCAGACGAAGGATCTCGCGCCGGCCGACGGCGCCATGTACGCCCTGCGCGATGCGACCGGGACCGTGCCGTCGATCCCGCTCATCGCCTCGAGCATCATGTCGAAGAAGATCGCGGCCGGCGCGCACGCCGTCGTCCTCGACGTGAAGGTGGGCGCCGGCGCCTTCATGCGCACCGTGCGCCAGGCGCGGGAGCTGGCGCGGCTCATGGTCGCGATCGGCGAGGCGCATGGCCTCGACGTCACGGCGGAGCTCACCGCGATGGAGGCGCCTCTCGGGAACGCGGTCGGCAACTCCCTCGAGGTCGCGGAGGCGATCGCGACGCTCCGGGGCGACGGTCCGGCCGATCTGCGCGATGTCGTCCTCGCGGCCGGTGCCGAGATGCTGTACCTCGCGCGGCGCGCACGGACGCGCGCGGCCGGCCGCGCGATGCTGGAGCGCGCCATCGCCGACGGCAGCGGGCTCGCGAAGCTGCGGCAGCTCGTCGCGGCGCAGGGAGGTGATGTGACGATGGTCGACGACCCCTCGCGGCTGCCGCGTGCCACACGCCTCCGCACGCTGACGGCCGAGCGCACCGCGTACGTGGCGCGCCTCGACGCGTCACTGGTCGGCCTGGCATCGGTCCGCCTGGGGGCTGGACGTGAGAAGAAGGGCGACCCCATCGATCACGCGACCGGGATCGTCCTCCGCGCGAAACCGGGGGATCGCGTCGCGAGGGGCGAGCCGTACGCGGAGGTCCACTCGAGCGGCGGCTCCGGCGATGCGGAGGCGCTCGACATGGTCGGACGCGCGTTCACGTGGCGGCGCA
Source organism: Chloroflexota bacterium (assembly GCA_016183435.1). Taxonomy (GTDB): domain Bacteria; phylum Chloroflexota; class Limnocylindria; order P2-11E; family P2-11E; genus JACPOT01. Next base: position 1,002 of record JACPEQ010000194.1, on the reverse strand, counting down.
CGACCGTGAGACCGCCGAAGCTCATGCTCGGCACGGTCCGTTCCTCGCATGGGGGCTCCGCCCCCCTTCCACCCCCCGGCGCTAGTCTCGACCCGTAGTGGTCGCCCGCGGCGCAGGCCCGTTCGGTGGCAACCCGTTCGGGATCCTCATCATCGTCCTGCTGCTCTTCTACTTCTTCACCGGCGGCCTGGCGTCGCCGATCCAGAACGCGACCCGCGACCCGGTCGGCTTCGCCGGCTTCATCATCGCGATCGCGCTCGGCATCACGGTCCATGAGTTCATGCACGCGTGGACGGCGCACCGGTTCGGCGACGACACGGGCCGTCTGATGGGGCGCCTCACGCTCGACCCGCGGGCACACCTCGACCTGTGGGGATCGCTCCTCATCGTGCTCATCGGCTTCGGCTACGGGAAGCCCGTGCCGGTGAACGAGACGCGCCTGGCGCCTGGACGGATCGGCATGACGCTCGTGTCCGTCGCCGGCCCGCTCACGAACATCGCCCTCGCCGCGATCGCCGCGATCCCGCTGCGCTTCGGCACGGCCGACGTGCTCGGTGGGAGCTACGAGAGGATCCTGATCTCGGTCGTGATCTTCAACTGCCTCCTCGGCATCTTCAATCTGCTCCCGATCCCGCCGCTCGACGGATCGAAGGTCGTCTACGGCCTGCTCCCGCCGAAGCAGGCGTGGGCGTGGCGGTCCTACGAGCAGTACGGACCGTTCATCCTCCTGGCCGTCCTCTTCCTGCTCCCATACATGCGCGTCGACGTGCTCGGGCCGCTGGTCGTCACGCCGGCGCGCGTCATCGCCACGTTCCTGGTCGGACAGCGGGTCTTCTAAAGATGCAGGTGCGGCATCGCGTCCAGCAGACGCTGCGCTACGCGCGTTCCCCCGGCGCCGACGAACGGCACGCGCAGCGGACGGCGTGGGCGCTGCGCCGCATGGGCGCGGACGAGGAGCTGATCAGCGCCGGCCTGCTGCATGACAGCGCGAAGCCGCGGGAG
>JACPEQ010000193.1 GCA_016183435.1 Chloroflexota bacterium | reverse complement strand
TGGGGAAGGCGCTACGCGGGACGTCGCTCGTCCGTGACGACGTCGTGTCGTTCACGGGGGAACCACAGGCGACCCCCGCAACGAAGAGCGCGATGAGCACGGGACGGAGGCGGGCCGTCGGCCTCAGGCGACGCGGCGGCGCGCTACGGGGGCGAGGGTCATGCCGCTGAGGCTCATCGCGGATCACGCATGCGCGATCACACGACCGTTCCGGGATCCGTCGACGCGCTCGCCGGCGGCACCGGCGGGCTCGGCGGCGACATCCGCGCGGCTCGGCGACGATAGAGATCACAGAGGCGGATGGCGGCCCATGCGAGCAGGGCGGGCACCCACCCGACGAGGATCAGCCAGATCGCGAGGTCGCCCACGAACTTGAGCAGCGACACGAGCGCGACGAGGGCCTCGGCGGCGGTCCGCGCGGGCTGCCACGCGCTCGCGGTCGTGATGTCGGCGACGTTGGTGATCTCCACCGCGATGCGCGAGTAGTCGATGCGGCCGGTCAGGGAGTTCAGCTGGCCCTGGAGCTGCTCGATCTCGGTGCGCACCTTCGCGAGCGCCTGGGTGACCTTGAGCGTGTCGTCGACGGTCCGCGCCTGAGACAGGAGCGTGAGGTATTGCTGTTCCTCGCGCTGCTTCGATGCGAGCCGCGCCTTGAGGTCGACGAATTGGTCGGTGACGTCCTTGGTGTCGACGCTCGACGACGTCACCTCGGCGTCGAGCTTGCGCAGGCGCGCGAGGGCTTCGTCGAACTTGTCGGCCGGGACGCGCATCGAGAGCCGCGCCGAGCGGCTGTCGCCCTCACCCGACTGCGCCATCGTCAGCAGGTCACCGCCGAGGTCGGCCGGGATGCGCTTGGCCTGCTCCGCGACGGCCCACGGATCCTTGGCACGCAGCTCGACGTCCGCGCTGTACGTGAGCTTTCGCTCCGGCTGCGCCTGCGGCGCAGGCCGGTCCTGCGCGGCCTCGCCGGGTGGAGCCGCGCCCGGCCCGCCGGGGGCTCGCGGCGCCACACCCGAAGGCTCGGCCGAGCACGCGACGAGCAGGACCGTGCCGATCGCCAGCGCGAGGATCCGGAGCGGCCAACTGCCCATTCGATCCACCTCCCTGATCTAGGCGACCCGGCAGAGCGCGACGGTGATGTTGTCCGGACCACCCGCCGCGTTCGCAAGGTCGACGAGCCGGCGCGCGGTCTTGCCGAGGTCGTCGGAGATCGCCCTGAGGATCTCCGTCTCGTCCACGATGTCGTGCAGGCCATCGGTCGACAGCAGGAACAGGTCGCCGGGCTCCGCGTCGCGCTCGCTCACGTCCATCGCGTCGGCCTGCGGAGTGCCGAGCGCACGGCTGATGCGCGAGCGCATGGGGTGGCGGCGCGCCTCGCTCGCGAGGATCATGCCCTGGCGGATCTGCTCGGCGACGAAGGAGTGGTCGATCGTCAGCCGCTCGAGCTCGCCGCCGTGGAGCAGGTACGCGCGAGAGTTGCCGACGTGCCCGATGGTCGCATGACGTCCGGTCAGGACGAGCGCGACGACCGTGCTCGCGACGGGCGCGCCGCCCGCCTCGCGGCGGGCGAAGTCGAGGATCGCGGCGGAAGACGTGGCGGCTGCCGTCCGCAGCCGCTCGGCGATCGGATGGTCGTCAGCCCGCGAGAAAGTCGAGCGGAACGCCTCGATCGAGAGCGCGCTCGCCATCTCGCCGCGAGGCTGCCCGCTCACGCCGTCGCACACGATCGCCGCGAGGTCGAAGCCCCACGCCGCGCCCTCCGGCGCCACGATCAGCGTGACGGCGTCCTCGTTCTGCTTGTGGCGCCGCCCCGCGTCGGTCAGCGACGCGTGGTGCAGGGCCGTGCTCTTCCGCGTCGCGAACGGCCAGGGCATCAGCCGACCTTCTCGTACCTGGCGCGCGCCTCACCGAAGCCGACGGTCTCGCCGCCGCGCAGGACGTAGCTGCCCTGCACCGGCCGGCCGTCGACGGTCGTCCCGTTCGTGCTGCCGAGATCGACGACCGCGAACGCGTCCCCGTGGAGCGTGAGCTTGGCGTGGTGCCCGGAGACGCTCGGGTCCATCAGGACCACGTCGGAATGGGACGACCGCCCGATCGTGTATTCGCGGGCCTCGAGCTCGTGCGTGCCGCTCCCGCCCTTCATGACGGTGAGACGAGCGCGCAGCTTCGGGATGCGGATCGTCGGTGCGATGACCTCTTCGGCTTGCCGGCCGCCCATAACGGCCGTAGGCGCCTCGGATGAGGCCGCCGGAGCTTCGGGAGGCGGCGGCGCCGACGG
>JACPEQ010000192.1 GCA_016183435.1 Chloroflexota bacterium | reverse complement strand
CGGACGCAGCTCGCCGCGGTCTCCGTCGCGCTCGCCGGGGCGCTGCGCGAGGTGCGCATCGTCGCGCGCGATCCGGAGCACGCCGCGCGTCTCGCGGCGGATGCGGCGCCGGACACGGCCGGCGTTCGCTACCGCACGGCCGCGGCCGACGAGGCCGTGCGCGGCGCGGACGTCGTGATCACGGCGACGAGCAGCGCGGTCCCCGTCTTCGACGGACGGCTCCTCGGCGAAGGGGTCCACATCACGGCGGTCGGCTCGTTCAAGCCGACCATGCGCGAGCTCGACGACGCGACGCTGCGCGGTGCGCGGATCGTCGTCGATCAGCGCGTGCCCGCGCTGGCCGAGGCCGGGGAGCTCCAGGGCATGCGCGCCGAGGACGTGGTCGAGATCGGCGAGGTCGTGGCCGGGACGGCGCCAGGCCGGCGCACGGCCACGGAGCGGACGATCTTCAAGAGCGTCGGCAACGCGATCCAGGATCTCGTCGTGGCCTCGCGCGTGTACGAGCGCGCGCTCGAGCTCGGGCTCGGCGAGGAGATCGCATGGCCGTAGCGCCTGCGGCCAAAGGCGGCGCCCGAAGGGCGACCGCCGTGAAGAACAAGCTGACCCCGACGCAGAAGGCACCCGCGAAGGTGCGCGCCCGCCCGATCCTGACGAAGCTCGCCAAGGCGTATCCGGACTGGGGACCGACGCTCGAGTTCGCGACCCCGCTCGACCTGCTCGTCGCGACGATCCTCGCGGCGCAGGCGCGCGACGAGCGCATCAACGAGATCACCCGCGATCTGTTCAAGCGGTACCGGACGGCGCAGGACTACGTCCGCATACCGCAGGCGACGCTCGAGCGGGAGATCAGGGCGAGCGGCTTCTTCCGGAACAAGGCGCGGGCGGTGAAGGGGATGGCGCAGGGTCTGGTCGAGCGGTTCGACGGACGCGTCCCCGACGACATGGAGGGGCTCACCTCGCTGTACGGCGTCGGCCGGAAGACGGCGTCCATCGTGCTCGGGGCGGCATTCGGCAAGCCGGCGATCGCGGTCGACCGCCACGTCGAGCGCGTGGCGACGCGGCTGGGCATGTCGAAGAAGGGCACCGACGGGACCGAGCGCGGGCTGGCCGCGCTCTACCCGAAGCGCGACTGGTACAGGGTGACCTGGACGTTCGTGCTCCATGGACGGCGCACTTGCATGCCGACGCCGGCGTGCCCGCGCTGTCCGGTCCTCGATCTCTGCCCCTACACGATGAAGACGACGATGTAGCTCCGGCGACTGGACACGCGCTGTACGGTGCCGCTCGAGGAAGAGGATGACGCGGGGGCCGGTCGCACCGGTCGATCGCGACGTCGTGATCGGCTTCGGCGTCGTCGTGTTGATCATCGCCGCGGCGCTCGCTTGGCCATCGGGATCGCGCTTCGTCGAAGACGCGGCGAACGAGCTCCGGCTCACGATCAGTGGAGCGCCGTACCTGGGCTACTACATGGGCCTGGACGCGCGCGATGCGAGCGGAGCGAACGCTCCGCGGCTGATGTTCGCTCCCGGCCGGCTTCCTGGCATCCCGGCGGTCCCCAACGTCGCGCAGCCGGCCTTCGTCACCATGGGCCACGGCGGGTGGTCCTGGGACGGCGAGCATGTGCTCGTCGTCTCCGCACAGCGGGTGTACCTCGGCGATCGCCGTGGCCAGCTCCGCCAGATCGCCGACCTCGGCCCGGATCGCCACTTCATACGCGCCGGCTGGATCGGGCCGGACGAGATCCTCACCGTCGTCGGATCCCCCGAGTGGCTGACCCAGCGGGACCGCCGCTGGATCAGCCGTGTGCACATCGGCGCCGGCGCGGAGACGCCGCGGCCCATCTCGCAGGGCGCCGCCCGCGTGCTGTGGGGCGCGGACATCCGTGAAGGGCACGTGGCCGCCTCGCCGGGTGGTCGTTGGATCCGCTGGGGTACGCCCGACACCAGCGGCTGCCGCGAGTGGTCGGGACTGTACGACGTCGAGAACGACCGCCTCAGCGACCTCGTCGACAGCAAGGGGCGTCGGCTCACCGCGATCGGCTGGCTTCGTGACGCGCGGCTCGTGACCGCGTTCTGCGATCCGGCGCAGGGCACGATCGACATCTTCCTCGGCGCGCCCGAGAGCATCCCCTCCGTTCCGCTCGCGACGCTCCCGTGGAAGCCGCGCTCGGTGATCCCGGTCGTCGATCGCCCGCGCGACCGGATCCTCTTCGCGCCCGGGGGAGGTGCGGAGCCGGCGACGCTGACGGCGATCGAGGCCGACGGGCGCCGAACGGAGCTGGGGCGGATACCGGCCTTCACGGCGTACGCGGACGAGAGCGCGTTCCTCTGGACGCTGTCACGCGACGGGCGGCACCTCTCGTTCGGCGCGTCGAGGCCGTCGACGACGCCGGCGGTCGCGGGGACGGTGCCACAGCGGGCCGGCGTGATCGAGCTTGCGACGGGCCAGGTCACCAACGCGTGCCCCGACGGGCCGAGAGGATGCGGGAACCTGGCGCTGCGCTAGCGGCGAGCGAGACCGCCGAGCCAGCCGAAGAGCACGCCGAGCGCGAGGCGGACCACGTCGAGCAGGATGGTCTGCGCGAGGTCGGCGACGACGTCGGCGGGCGCGGGCCGGAACGGCTCGGACAGGGCCTCGGCCCCGATCCAGAGCACCGCCACGAGGCCCCCGTGGAAGCCGCTCCGCTCCCGCGCCAGCCGGCCCGCGACGGCCGCTCCGGCAGCGATCCCGACCGCCACGGCGGGCAGCATCTGAGACGCCATAGATAGGAAGAGGAAGACGGCGAGGGCGACCGAGCCACCGATCAGGACCGCGCGCCAGGCGATCGGAGGGACCTCGCGCACCCGATACCCCCCTAAAAAGATCCGATCCGGTCAGGCCGAGACCGGATCGGCGGGATCGCGAAAGGTGCCGGTTCGCTAGGACTTTCGCTCCGAAAAGAGCGAGCTCTACTTCTTCTTCGCGGACTTCTTCGCTGACTTCTTGGCCTTCTTCTTCGCTGGCATCTCGGAGATCACCTCCTCCTGGCCACTGATCGGGTGATAGTGAGACACACAGTCGAGCGAAATGTCAACGGTGGGTGCGGATCACGATCTCCGGCGGACGTCGGTCCGGAGGCGGAGGATCAGTCGCTCGCGGACCCCGGAGGGAGCGACGTCGGAGGTCGCGGAGCCCCGGAGGCGATCGAGGAAGACCCGCTCGAGGACGAACGCGGAGTCGCAGCCGCCGCAGTCGTCGAGGTGGACGCGGACCTCGTCGAGCTCCTTCGAGGTCAGCTCGCGATCGAGGTAGGGGTGGAGGCGCTCGAGGCACTCCTGGCAGTCCATCAGGCCCCCTCCGGTCTCGGCATGGCCTTCGCGGCGGCGATCCCGCGCTCGCGGGCGAGGTCGTAGAGGCGCCGCTGCAGGAACTTCCGTCCCCGGTGAAGGCGCGACATGACCGTGCCTATCGGGATGTCCAGCATCTCGGCGATCTCCTTGTAGGCGAACCCCTCCACGTCCAGCAGGACGACGGAACGGAAGTGCTCCGGGAGCTCCTCGAGCGCTTGCCGGACCTCGGTGTCGACCATGCCCTCGAGCACCGCGCGCTCGGGGTCGGTCGCGGCCGGCGCGCCGGCCTCGGTCATGTGGCGGTGGAGGACGGTCTCCTCGATCTCGTCGAGCTCGGTGGTCTGGGGCTGGGTCGCCCGGCGGCGGTACGAGTTGATGAAGGTGTTCGTGAGGATGCGGAAGAGCCAGGCCTTCATGTTCGTGCCCGGGGTGAACTGGTCGCGGAAGCGGAACGCGCGGATGTACGTCTCCTGCACGAGGTCCTCCGCGTCGGCCTCGGACCGCGTCATCCGCAGCCCCGTCCGGTACAGCGCGTCGAGGAACGAGAGCGCCTGCTGCTCGAACGGATCGGCGACCTGCGCCACGGGCTCACTCTATGAGCAACGGACCGTCCCGCCAGGGCATTCCGCGATCCCGCGCGTCCCCTGCCATCCTCACGGCGTGGTCACCGGCGTTCGCCGTCGCCTGCGGACCGTCGCCGCGCGGCTCCGTCGCGCGTACGGCGAGGCGCCCGCGCCCCGTCACCTCCCGCCGATCGACGAGCTCGTCCTGACGATCCTGTCGCAGAACACCAGCGACGTGAATCGCGACCGCGCGTACGCCGACCTGCGGCGCTCGTATCCCTCGTGGGCCGGCGTGGCGGCCGCACCGGCGCGCTCGATCGCCCGCGCGATCCGGCGCGGCGGGCTCGCGCTCACGAAGGCGCCGCGGATCAGGGCGACCCTGCGCTCGCTCGCCGGGCGCGGCGTCCCGCTCGACGAGCCGCGGGCCCTGGCCGAGCTGGGCGACGCCGAGCTGTGGAACATGCTCATCGGCCTGCCGGGCGTGGGCCCGAAGACCGCGGCGTGCGTCCTCTTGTTCTCCCTCGACCGGCCCCACTTCCCCGTTGATACCCACGTGCATCGGGTCGCCATCCGGCTCGGTCTCGTCGGCGAGCGAGCGACCGCCGTTCAGACGCAGTCGGCGCTGCAGGCCCACATACCGCCGGATCTCGTGTACGGGCTGCACATGGGACTGATCCGCCACGGCCGCGAGGTCTGCGTGGCGCGTCGGCCGTTCTGCTCGCAGTGCGTGCTCGCGGTTCTGTGTCCCCGGGTCGGGGTGGTCGACCCGCGCTGACCTTCGCGGTAGGATCGATGTTCCCCGGCGCGTCATCGCCGACGTAGCTCAGTGGTAGAGCAATGGTTTCGTAAACCATCGGTCCCGAGTTCGAGTCTCGGCGGCGGCTCAGTACCCGACAGCTAGCAAATTTGTGAAATGACCCGCGCCCGCGCTGGCGTGCGGCAGGGCCAAACCATGGTTCAAGAGGATGCCCAAAGAGAGCCGGTCAGAACGGTATTTCG
>JACPEQ010000195.1 GCA_016183435.1 Chloroflexota bacterium | reverse complement strand
GGGCGCGTCGTTCACGCCGTCGCCGACCATGCCCACCGTGCGGCCCTCGGCCTGCAGCTCGCGCACGAGATCGGCCTTGCCGTTCGGTGGCACCTCGCCGCGCACCTCCTCGATCCCGAGCTTGCTCGCGATCGCCTGCGCGGTGCGCTTGGTGTCGCCCGAGATGAGGAGGCTGCGCAGGCCCATGCGCTTCAGCTGCGCGGCGGCCCCCGCGGCCGCGGCCTTCGGAACGTCCGCGAGCGCGAGGATCGCGCCGGGCTTCCCGTCGATCGCCGCCAGGAGCGGTGTCTTGCCCTCGTCGGCGTAGCGATCCAGCGTCGCGACGGGCGCGTCGGCCCATCCGCGGTCCTTCGTGAACGCGAGATTGCCGACCCACACGTCGTGCCCGTCCACCGTCGCGTGGATCCCCTGCCCGGGCACGTACTCGAACGACGTGGGTTCGGCCAGCGCAAGGCCGCGCTCGCGGGCGGCCTCGACGACGGCCGAGGCGCGCGGGTGCTCGGACACACGCTCCGCCGATGCGATGAGGCGGAGCGCCTCGTCCTCGCCGAAGTCGGCGCAGGCGAGGAAGTCGGTCACCTCGGGCCGGCCGACGGTGAGCGTGCCGGTCTTGTCCCACGCGACGACGCGCACCGCCTGGGCCTGCTCGAGGGCCTGCGCGTGACGGATGAGGATCCCCCTGGTCGCGCCGCGGCCGGTGCCCGTGATGATCGCCGTCGGCGTGGCGAGCCCGAGCGCGCAGGGGCACGCGATGATCAGCACGGCGATGAACGAGGTCATCGCGTACGTGAGCGAGGGCTGCGGCCCGAAGAAGAGCCACGCGAGGAAGGTCAGCGTCGCGATGACGAAGACGACCGGCACGAACACGGAGGCGACCTGGTCGACGAGACGCTGGATCGGCGCCTTGGACGCCTGCGCCTCCTCGACCATGCGCACGATCTGCGCGAGGACCGTGTCCTTCCCCACCTTGGTCGCGCGGAAGCGGAACGTCCCGGTCTTGTTCAGCGTGCCGCCGGCGACGTCGTCGCCGGGCCCCTTCTCCACCGGGATCGACTCGCCGGTCATCATCGACTCGTCGACGGCGGAGCTGCCCGCGAGCACGACGCCGTCCGTCGCGACCGTCTCGCCGGGACGAACGATGACGACGTCACCCACCTGCAGCTGCTCGATGGGGATCTCCTCCTCCACGCCGCCGGGCCGCCGCACGCGCGCGTTCTTCGCCCCAAGCGCGAGCAGCGCACGGATCGCGTCGCCGGTCCGCGCGCGAGCGCGCGTCTCGAGGTACCGGCCGAGGAGGATGAGACCGACGATGACCGCCGCCACCTCGTAGTAGATGTGCGGCTCGAGCCCGGCGCTGATGAAGATCTCGGGCAGGAAGGTCGCGACGACCGAGAAGCCGTACGCCGCGGTGGTGCCGACGACGATGAGCGTGTTCATGTTCGTCATCCGGTGGCGCGCGGCGGACCACGCGTTGCGGTAGAAGGGCTGCGCGCCCCAGAGCTGCACGGGGGTCGCGAGCGCGAACATCGCGTACGGCCTCCAGGACGCATCCATGAGCGCGGGGATGACGAGCTCCGCCATCGCCAGCGCCATCGTCGCCGCGCCGAGGATGAGCGAGACGATCAGCCGGCGGCGGAGCGACGCGAGCTGCGCGAGGCGCAGGGCCTTCTCGCGCTCCTCCTCGACCGCGCGCTCGCGCTCGTCCTCGGAGATCGGGAGGGCGCCGTACCCGGCGCGCTCGATGGCGCGCACGAGCGCGGGCATCTCGACCTGGGCTGGGTCGAAGCGCACGGTCGCGCGCTCCGTCGCGAGGTTCACGTCAGCGGACTCGACGCCCTGGACGGCACCGAGCGCGGACTCGACCGACGCGACGCACGACGCGCACGTCATGCCCGTCACCACCAGGTCGCGTTTCGCAGCCGGCACCTCGTCCCCCAGGCGCGCAGACCGAGACGCAGAGCGGCGAGGTCGAGCACCTGGGCCCGAGGAAGGGCTTTGCCCGACCGAGGGTCGGATCAAGGCTCCGGCGGGTAACCCGCTGCCGCGAGGACCTTGCGGACGACGCGGTCCTCGACGGTGCCGCGGACGCGCACCGTCTTGGCCTCGGTGTCCACGTCCGTGGACTCCACGCCCTCGACGGGCTCGAGCGCCTCGTCGATCGTGGCCGCGCACCCGGCGCAGTGGATGGCGGGGACCAAATACGTTCTGGAAGTCTCAGGACTCACTTCGTTCCCTCCGAGTCGGTGACCAAGATCCGCACCAAGCGTACTACCCTCCCCCTGGGGAGGGGGTAGGGCCTACCGGCTCATAGCACCGCTCCACAGCCGGGGCAGGCCCCGGCCCGCTCGCTCCCGCTCGATCCGCAGCGGCGGCACCGCAGCACGCCCGTCGCGTCGGTGCGCCGGAGCTGGCGCGCCTCGCGCTCGAACGTCGCGTCCCAGCGCGAACGCATGCGAACGTCGTCCCGGCGGCTCGAGCCCGAGATGAACAGCAAGCCGGCGAGCATGACGGCGCCGACCAGCACCAGGAGCGCGTCCATCAGCGTCTGAAGGGGGCTGCGCCCCCCTCAGACCCCCCGCTCGTGTGGGCCGCGTCACCGGTCGCGCGGAGCGATCTCGCGACCATGCGGATGAGCTCGACGTCGTCGCTTCCGGTCAGGTCCGGGGCGCGCACCCGCAGCGCGCTCGCGATGCTCGCCGCGACGCGGCGGCGATCGGCGTCGGACAACCCGCGCTCGCGTGCGACGAACTCCCGCACGAGGCGCTGCAGCTCCCCGGGAAGACCGCGCACCTCCACGGACGGACCGTCGGCGCTCGCGACGGTCCGTAGCGACAGCAGGTCGATGCGCGGGCGCGGCGCCCGCACGACGAACGTGCCGGCGGCGAGATCGCCGAGACGCTGTGACCGCGACGACAGCACGATCGCGAGCAGCCCGAGCCCGTAGAACGCTGGGAGGAAGTCGACGATGCGCAGCAGGTTGCGGATGAGCACGGCCGTGAACGACGCGGGCGAGCCATCGGCGCTGATCACGCGGAGCCCGAACATGCGCTTCCCGAGCGTCCGTCCTTCCCAGAGCCACTCGAGCACGATGAAGTAGGACCACGCCACGACCAGCGTGACGAGGACGAAGAGCCCCTGGGTCGTGAGGAAGAGCCGCCGCGGCAGCACCGCCTCGAGCACCGCCCACAGGGCGATCATCCCGATGACGAGGAACGTCGCGACGACGAAGTCGATGAGCGCCGCGAACCCGCGGTTCCCTCCCCCGGCGAGGTCGTAGCGCAGGACGACGTGGTCGGGGGTCTCGATCTCCAGGCGGCCGAGCTGGATCACCCAAGTACGCTACGAAAGCGCGTCAAGTGGTGTCGCGTCTTCGATGGCGCGACGCCGATCCGCTATCGGTACGCTCGTTGGGTGCGTGCAGTCCAGTCGGTAGACCGATTCGTCGAAGATCGGCGCGCGCGCTGGGCGCGCCTCGCGCAGCTCGTCACGGACGCGCGCGGGCGCGTCTCGCGGCTCGGCGCGGCGGAGGTCCTCGAGCTCGGCGAGCTCTACCGCGTCGCGACGAGCGACCTCGCCATCGCGCGGCGCGATCACCCGCGCGACGTCGTGACGGAGCGGCTGAACGACCTCGTCGCCTCTGCTCACGCGCTCGTGTACAGCGAGGCGCCCACGAGCGCGCGGCGCTTTCGGCGCTTCGTCGCGAGCGAGGTGCCGGCGACGGCCCGCGCGGGGCTGCCGTTCACGCTCGTCGCGCTGGCCGCGCTGCTCCTCCCGGCGCTCGTCAGCTACGGCGCGGGTGTGCTCGCGCCCGATGTCGCGGCGACGGCTCTGTCCGAGGAGTCGAAGCAGCAGCTCGCGCAGCGCCGGCCTGGAAGCGAGATCCCGCTCGAGATGCGCCCGATCGCCGGCCCGCTGATCGTCGCGAACAACGTGCGCGTCGCCGTGGTGGCGTTCGCCGGCGGGGCGACCGCCGGCGTGCTCACGCTCTTCGTGCTCGTGCTGAACGGTGCGGCGCTCGGCGCGGTGTTCGCGGTGCTCCACGACACGGAAGGGTCGGGGGCGCTCCTCACGTTCGTGCTCGCGCACGGCTTCCTCGAGATCTCGGCCATCGTGCTCTCCGCGGGCGCGGGGCTGCAGATCGGCTGGGCGATGCTCCATCCCGGCGACCTGCGCCGCCGTGACGCGCTGCGCCTCGCCGGCGAGCGCGCGATCCGCGTCCTCCTGTTGACGGTCGCCGTGCTCGCCGTCGCGGGGGTCATCGAGGCGTCCGTCTCACCCACGCTCCTGCCGGTCTGGGCGAAGCTGCTCGTCGGCGCGACGACGGGCGCGGCGCTGTGGGCGTATGTGCTGCTCGCCGGCAGGCCGCCGAAGGTGTCCGCCGGCTGAGGAGGCGCCGTTCGCCCCTTCCGCTCGAGGTGCATGGGGGATATCACGGTCGCGGGTGGAGATCGTCACCGTCGTCGCCGTCCTCGCGGTGGTGGCCGCGGTCGTCGTGATGTGGGCGATCGCGTCGGGCAAGATCAGCGATCTGCTCGTCGTGCGTCCCGCTCCCGGCATCGCGCCTGTCGGCCGCGACGATCTCTGGTTCGCGGAGATGGCCCTCGCCCGCGAAGAGCATCCGTGGACCGTCCGGCCCTGCCCCGAGGAGCCGCGGGCGCACTTCGTCGCCGAGTGGAAGCTCGCCGACGCGCGCTGGTGGGGGCTCGCGCAGCGCAACGGCCTCTCGTCGGCATATCGCGCCTGGTTCGCGATCGATGAGAGACGCCACGAGCTGCGCTGCACCGAGGAGCGCTCGACCGTGCGCTGGTCCGCGGGTGCTCAGGGACCTGTGCCCGCGGTCTCGTGGAGCGCGTCGTCCTTCCAGGGGATCGTCCTCTTCGAGCGGACGCGCGAGATCGCGCTCGGGCTCCGTGACGAGCCGCTCCTATCGCCTGGGGTCGTCGTGGGCTACGACTTCGATCCGTGGCGGGCGAAGGGACCGATCGTGCGGATCGCGCTCGAGCGCGGCTGGTCCTATCGGCCGGTCGCGAGCCTGGGGCAGCTCAGGGCGGCCGCTCGATGAGCCCGCTCGGCTTCCAGAGCAGCGGCGACCGGTACGCCACGGCCGCACAGCCGTTCGGGCTCGCGCCCGCGCGCGAGTCGCTGCTGTTCGGCCGGGAGAAGACCGACCTGCGCGAGCACTCCGAAGGGATGGACACGTTCCGCGAGATCCCGCACGTGCTGTCGGGCGT
>JACPEQ010000190.1 GCA_016183435.1 Chloroflexota bacterium | reverse complement strand
GCGGGTACGTCCCCTCGGTCTCGATCGGGTTCTGCGTCGCCATGACGAGGAAGGGGTCGGGGACCGGGAACGTCTGCTTCCCGATCGTCACCTGGCGCTCCTGCATGACCTCGAGGAGCGCGCTCTGCACCTTCGCCGGCGCGCGGTTGATCTCGTCGCCGAGGAGCAGGTTGGTGAACACCGGACCGAGCCAGGTCTGGAACTGGCCCGTCTTCTGGTCGTAGACGCGCGTCCCGACGAGGTCGGCGGGGACGAGGTCGGGCGTGAACTGGACGCGCTTGAAGTCCCCCTCGATCGCGGCGGCGAGCGTCTTGATCGACAGCGTCTTCGCCAGTCCGGGCACTCCTTCGACGAGCAGGTGGCCGCGCGCGAGCAGCGCGACGAGGATCCGCTCGAGGAGGTGGTCCTGCCCGACGATCACCTTCTTGATCTCGAAGAGCAGCCGCTCCATCCGTGTCGGTTCGTGCCTCAGGTTCTGCATTCCCTCGCTCCTCTTACTCCTCTCGGCAGTCGCCCTTCGGGCGCTGCCTTTCGCCGCAGGCGCTAGTCAGGTGGGACGCCCAGGCCGGACGCGGCCGCGTCGATACGTACCGCGAAGCCGAGACCCGAGAACGATCGCTGCCCCGGGGGGCCGAGCACGCCGGTGACGATGCCGACGACCTCGCCGCGCCCGTCGATGAGCGGGCCGCCCGAGCTGCCCGGGTTCGCCGCGGCGTCGAACTGGATCAACCCGCTCAGCGGCTGCGGCAGCGACTCGAAGCGGACGGTGCGGTCGAGGCCGGAGATCACCCCGACGGTGTACGAACGCGACAGGCCGAACGGATCGCCGATGACGTACGCGCCGTCGCCCATGCGCAGGCGGTTCGGATCGCCCAAGACCGCGGGAACGACCAGCGCCGGCGCGGAGAGCGGCTGGAGCACGGCGATGTCACGCTCGGGGAGCGACCCGACGATCTGGGCGTCGGAGATCGTGCCGTCCGAGAACGTGAGCCTGATGCGCTCCGCGTCGCGGACGACGTGCAGGCTGGTGAGGATGGTCGCCATGTCGTCGACGATCACGCCCGCGCCGGTCGTCGGTTCGCCGTGGCCGACGGTCCGGATGCTCACGACCGACGGCGCGACGGCCTCGTAGATCTGCTGCACGGTCGGGCTGGGCGCCGGTGTCGGGCGCGCCGCGACCAGGCGCGCGCCCGGCTGCGTGGCCCCGAACGTCCCGGCGACGATCAAGAGGACCAGGGCGCTCGTGAGCGCGATACGGATGCGGCGGACGCGCCCGGTACCCAGGATCCGGTCACGGAGGCGTGCTGCAGCGGGTGCCGCGGCGACCCCGGCCTCTTCCGCATCACGCGACCCCGGGAAACGGCCGTAGGGCCGGTCGGCCCTGGTCTGCATCCGATGCAGCCTACCGGCCCAGGCCTAAGACGTGGCTAAGGATCGATCAGCGAACGGCGCCGCGCGCCTTGCTCGCATCGGTCGTCCCGATAGCGAGCTGCTTCTTCCCGCCGGTCCCGCCGACCACGTACACCGCGTCGATGTTGATGTTCTGATCGGCGAGCTTGCGAGCGGTGCTCGCGAGGCTTCCCGGCTTGTCGTCGAGATCGACGAACGTCATCTCGCGCTCTCCCGCGACCTTCACGCCAGCGCCCTCGAGCGCCTTGCGAGCCGCGGCGGTGTCAGCGACGAGGATGCGGATGTCGCCGCTCCCGCCCGCGGTCGCCGCGGAGATCGCCTCGATGTTCACGCCGGCCTTCCCGAGCGCTTCGGCGAGCTTCGCCAGCGAGCCGGGACGGTCCTCCATCGTGACGCGCAGCTCCTTCAGATGCCCTGCCATAGCGTCGCCTCCCCTTTCATCTCTCGGCAGTCGCGCTCCGCGCGCTGCCGCGCTTCGCGCACAAGGGCCCCTGCCCCCGGGCGCAGCCGCCTCGCACGACAGACGTGCGGCGTCCCTATCCTGCCACCAGGGTGAAGCCCACAGAGCAGCTCGAAGCGCTGCGCACACGCGCGCTCCAGGGCGGCGGCGAGCGGCGGATCGAGCAGCAGCACGCCAAAGGCAAGATGACCGCGCGCGAGCGGCTCGACCTCCTCCTCGACGAAGGCTCCTTCACCGAGCTCGACCGGTTCGTGCGGGCGCGCCCCAACGAGCTCGTCGGCGAGGCCGAGCAGGTCATGGGGGATGGC
>JACPEQ010000041.1 GCA_016183435.1 Chloroflexota bacterium | reverse complement strand
CTTCTCGAGCACGTCGGCGAGGCCGGTGCCGCCCGCGCCGTCGATGCCGCGCTGCGCGAAGGGTTCCGCAGCGGGCGGATCGAGGGCCTGGAGGCCGGCAGCGGGAGGACAATGGATGTGGCGGAGGCGGTCGTCGGCTCCGTCCGTGAAGGGGCGCATTGATGAAGGACGTCGTCATCCTCGAAGGCGCGCGCACCGCGCTCGGCACGTACGGCGGGGCGCTGCGCGACGTGAAGGCCGCGGACCTGGCGGTCACCGCATCGAAGGCCGCCCTCGAGCGCTCCAAGGTGGAGCCGGAGCGCATCGACCACGTCATCTTCGGCAACGTCCTCCAGACGAGCGCCGACGCGATCTACCTCGCCCGCCACGTCGGCCTCAGGTCCAGCGTACCCAAGGAGACACCCGCCCTCACGGTGAACCGTCTGTGCGGATCGGGTCTGCAGGCGATCCTCCTGGGCGCGCAGGAGATCGCCCTCGGCCAGGCCGACTTCGTCCTGGCCGGCTGCGCGGAGGCCATGAGCATGGCGCCCCACCAGATCCGCGGCGCGCGCTGGGGCCTGTCGCTGGGCGACCAGCACCTCGAGGACTACCTCTGGGTCGCCCTCGTCGATTCGTACAACGGCCTGGGTATGGCGAACACCGCCGAGAACCTCGGCCGAGATCGCCACCAAGAAGGGCACCGTGGTCGTCGACAAGGACGAGCACATCCGGCCCGACACGACGCTCGAGAAGCTGGCGAAGCTCGAGGCCCGCTTCGAGAAGGGCGGCACCGTCACGCCCGGCAACGCCTCGGGCATCAACGACGGCGCCGCCGCGGTGGTCGTGGCGTCGGCCGATGCCGCCGCGAAGGCCGGCCTGCGGCCGATCGGCCGCATCGTCTCGGGCGGCGTATGCGGCGTGGACCCCGACATCATGGGCATCGGCCCGGCGCCCTCCAGCCGTCAGGCGCTCAAGCGGGCGGGTCTCAAGGTCGAGGACATGGACCTCGTCGAGATCAACGAGGCCTTCGCCACGCAGTACCTCGCCGTCGAGAAGGACCTCGGTCTCGACCGCGAGCGCACCAACGTGAACGGCGGCGCCATCGCGCTCGGGCATCCGCTCGGCGCATCCGGGGCGCGCTTGGCGCTCACCGTCCTGTACGAGCTGCGCAAACGCGAGAAGCGCTACGGCCTCGCGTCGCTGTGCATCGGCGGTGGCCAGGGCATCGCCGCAGTGTTCGAAAGGGTCTAGCTCTTCCCAGGGGCCCCGGCCCCCTTCCACCCCCGCTCGGTCTGCCACACTTTGCAGCGATGCGGCGCGCCTTGATCGTCGTCGACATGATCCACGACTTCGCCCACGAGGGCGGAGCGCTCTACTGCGGTCCCTCGATGGGGAAGATCATCCCGGTCATCCAGAACGAGCTCGACCGTGCCCGCGCCGCGGGCGAGCCGGTCGTGTACCTCACCGACGCGCACATGCCGGACGACGCCGAGTTCCAGATGTTCCCGCCGCACGCCATCGTCGGGACCAAGGGCGCGGAGATCGTGCCGGAGCTCGCCCCGAGCGAGGCCGACGTCGTGATCCCGAAGCGCCGCTACTCAGGGTTCTTCGGCACGGACCTCGACATCACGCTGCGCGAGAGGGGCATCGATACGCTCCGGCTCGTCGGCGACTGCACGAACATCTGCGTCCTGTACACCGCCGCGGACGCCCGGAACCTCGGCTACGCGGTCGAGGTCGTGGAGAACGGCGTCACGTCGTTCGACGAGGACGCGCATCGCAACGCGCTGAAGGAGCTCGAAAAGACGCTCGGCGCGAAGATGCTGCGCTCGGCGATGTAGCTGGCGCGGTACCGGG
This sequence comes from Chloroflexota bacterium, assembly GCA_016183435.1. Lineage (GTDB taxonomy): Bacteria > Chloroflexota > Limnocylindria > P2-11E > P2-11E > JACPOT01. The sequence goes on along the minus strand of JACPEQ010000041.1, from coordinate 2,662 downwards.
AACCTGATGAGGGGGAGGAAGCGGCGGAGACCGCCGCATCCTCCCCTCCGGTCACGTCGTCAGTCGCAGAACGGGAACTGCTTCACCGCGGGGCTGTCCAGGGTCTTCACGAGCTTCAGCGCGATCGGCTGGGCCGGGTCGATGCTCCAGATCGACGACCCGGTCGCGGGGATCTTCTCCTTGCACGTCGTGCCGTATGAGATCGGGTTGAGCAGACCGCCCATGTCCACCGTCTTGAGGCTCTCGAAGGCCTTCACCACGCCCTCGCGGGTGAGGTCGCCGTCGGCGACGGCCTTCTCGAGGATCTGGTGCACGATGCGTGCCTGCGTGTAGCCGAACACGAAGTAGTAGTCCGGCGGCTGGTCGCCACCGAACTTCTTGTGGTTGTCGATGAGCTCCTTCATGCCCTCGCAGCCCTTGCCCGTCTCGCCCCAGGCGCACTGCGCGTCCGTAACGATCCACAGGCTCTTCTGCATGAGGGGGAGGAGCGGCGATGGCTGAGCCGCCGTCCCGACGAGCACGCCGGCCCAGGCCGGTGAGGTGCCGATGAAGCGCGGCGCGTACTGCAGCGCGGCCGCCGTACCCAGGATGCGGCCCGTCGAGCCGGGGATCGTCGTGAGGAACACGTGATCCGCGCCGGCGGCCTTCATCGCGGTGACCTGCGCCGCGAACTCCGTGTCGGTCGGCTTGTAGGCGGCCTTCGCGACGATGCTGAAGCCGAACTGCTTGGCCGCGAACTCGAGGCCCTTCACGCCCTCCGCGCCGTAGTCGTCATCCTGGTAGATGATCCCGGCCTTCGGCGTGACGCCCTGGTCCTTGAGGTGCTGCGCGGCGTTGATGTACTGCGTCGGATAGGGAGCGCCCGCCGGGATGACGTACCTCTCGCGCAGCCACTCCGAGGAGAGCGTCGCCGCGCCGGTGAGGATCTTGTCCTCGCGGATCTGCGGCAGGATCGCCTTGGTGTGCGCGGTCCCGAGGGACTGCGCGATCATGAGGACCTTGTCCTTCATCGCGTTGTACTGCTGGACCTGGACGTCCGGCAGGTACTGCGAGTCGAGCGTCACCAGCTCGACCTTGTAGCGCTGGTCCTTCGCGAGGTCCTTGCCGACGCCGCCGAGGACCTCGTTCACGTACTGGAAGTAGACCTCGTGCCCACGCGTGAGCGGCTTGCCGATGACGGCGGCGGAGCCGGTGAGCGGGCTGATCTCGCCGAGCCGGATGATCTTGCCCTCGACGCCGACCGCGGTCTTCACGCCCCCGAGCCGGCATGCGCCCAGCACGAGGACCATGACCGCGAGGATCGCGAGAACGCGCAGATGGCCGCGTCCCATGTGCCTCCACCTTCCCTTGGGCCGGCCGCTCCCTTCGCGGCCGGCGCCGTCCGTGCCCCCTCCTCGCCCCCGAGGCCTCCGGCGGCCGCGACAGCCTAGTACGAGAACGGCCACATCCGGAAGTACAGGCGCAGCCGGCGCCAGATGCCCGCCAGCCCGGCGGGCTCGGCGACGAGGAAGACGACGATGAGCAGGCCGAAGACGATCTGGTTCAGCGTGAAGACGGTGACGCCCGATGCGCCGGCGGACCGCGTGACGAACGGGATGAACGGGCTCACCTGCTCGACGAGGCGCGGCACGAGGACGATGAACAGGGCACCGAAGATCGAGCCGTAGATCGAGCCCACCCCGCCGACGATGACCATGGCGACGTACTGGATCGAGAGGATCAGGTCGAAGCGGTCCGGCGTGACGTGCCGCAGGTACGAGCCCAGGAGCGCCCCCGCCGCCGAGGCGTAGAAGGACGAGACGACGAAGGCAGCGACCTTGTAGCGCGCCACGTCCACGCCGATGATGGCCGCGGCGATCTCGCGGTCACGGATGGCCTGGAAGGCGCGACCGGCGCGGGTCCGCGCGATGTTCTTGGCGGCGACCACCGCGAGGACCAGCAGCGGCACGACGAACAGGAAGAAGGACTGCTCGCGCTCGAGCGGGAGCCCCAGCGCACCGAGGTCCGCGAAGTTGAGGTCGCCGATCCGCGGCGACGGGATGGCCCTTCCCTGTGGCCCGCCCGTGAGCAGCCGGGCGTTCCGGAAGATGTGGTCACCGACGAACACGAGGCCGAGGGTCACGATCGCCAGGTAGAGGCCCTTCAGGCGGAGGGCGAACGGGCCGATGGCGAGGCCGACGAGCGCTCCGAGGAGCCCCGCGGCGGGGAGCCAGACGACCACCGGGAGCCCGAGGTCGCCGCCGAGGACACCGGCGGCGTAAGCGCCGAGGCCGAGGAAGAACGCGTGACCGAGCGATACCTGGCCCGCGAAGCCGGTGAGGAGGTTGAGCCCGATCGCGCCGATCGCCGCGATCGCGGTGAAGGTCAGGACCGACAGCCACTGGTCGTCGAGGACGAGCGGCGTCGTCACGTACGCGACGCCCAGCAGCAGGACCCACACGCGGTCCGCGCGCGTGCCGAGGAGCGCGATCTCGTCGGCGTACCGGATGCGCAGCCCCTCGGGCCGCGCTGTCACACACGCTCCACTTCGCGCGTCCCGAAGAGGCCGTACGGCCGGGCGACCAGGACGCCGATCATGAGCAGGTACGACCCCGCGACGTGGAAGTTGTCGCCGAGCCACGGCGCGACCTGCGGCTGGTACGACTGCACCAGCAGCTCCGTG
>JACPEQ010000189.1 GCA_016183435.1 Chloroflexota bacterium | reverse complement strand
TCGAGGAGCTGGTCGTCCGAGCCGTGACGGAGGATGAGCAGCCGGTCGCCGCGCTCGCGGCGGCGGTGCAGCGGCATCAGCGCGGAGCCGTGCTCCTCCGCGGTGGTCACGATGAGCGCTCCGTGCGGAAGCCGCAGCCCCAGCACGAGCGCGTTCAGGCCTTCCGTCGCGGACGTCATGAGCGCGATGCGCGAGGCGCCTCCCTCGTCGCCGAGGAAGGCGGCGACGTCGGCGCGCGCCTCGGTGAGCCACGCGTTGTACGCGTCGTACCCGACGTGCGAGAACATGCCGACCTCGCTCAGCCACGCTCGCGCGCGCTCCGCGGCGCGCTGCGCGATCGGGAACGTCGGCCCGCTCCCCGCGACCTGGCAGTACAGGAAGTCGGGGGCGAGCGCCTGCAGCGCCGCGGCGCTCGTGTCCGGGCGGTCGTCGACGATGATCGGCGCGACGTCGCTCACGCCGTGGTCATCCCGCGGATCGCGAGGCCCGCCGCGAAGAGCGCCGCGACTCCGAGGGTGAGCGCGGTGCGCCGCGGGGAGCCCTCGCGCACCATCGTCGCGGCGAGCGGGATCGCGAGGAAGAGCGCCGCGCCGTACAGGACGTGCATGGCGTCGGGCGGACCGCTCGACGGCCACGAGACGATCCCGAGCAGGCCCTGGAGGGCGATCGCGATCTCGACGATCACCAGCGCGCCGCGGAACGACGGCGACGGGCCGGACCCGGCGAGCCCGAGGACGATGCCCCACAGCCCGAGCAGACCGAGGTAGAGCACGAGCGCCGTGGAGAGCCGCGAGTGGAGATCGAGCGGGTCCACCTGACCGAAGCCTAGCCTCCCGCTAGGCTCGACGGACATGCAGGTCGCGTATCAGGGCATCCCCGGCGCGTTCTCGGAAGCGGCCGCGCTATCGCTGTTCCCCGGCGCGGAGGCGATCCCGCGCGACACGTTCGCCGACGTGTTCGAGGCGCTCGAGAGCGGCGTGGTCAACGCCGCGGTCGTGCCGGTCGAGAACAGCCAGGCTGGCGCGGTCGTCGACGTGTACGACCTGCTGCGGCGACACCGCGGCGCGCGCATCGTCGCCGAGGCGATGCTGCGGGTCCGGCATCACCTCCTGGGCGTGCCCGGCGCGCGGATCGAGGACGTGCGGACGGCGCGCTCGCATCCGCAGGCGCTCGCGCAGGTCGAGGAGTACCTGCGTGGACGATCGATCCGCCCGGTCGTCGCGTTCGACACCGCCGGTGCCGCGGCGGAAGTGGCGCAGCTGCGCGACAGGAGCGTCGCGGCCGTCGCGAGCCGGCGGGCCGCCGAGCGATACGGCCTGGTCGTCCTCGCGCCGTCCATCGAGACGGCGCCCGACAACATGACGCGCTTCTTCGCGCTCGCGCCCGCGCACGACGCCGGTGTCGCGGAGCGCATCCCGGCGGCGCTGCGCTCCGGAGCGCCGAAGACCAGCCTCGCCTACGCGACGGCGAACGTCGCGGGCGCGCTCCTCCGATCGCTCCAGCCGTTCGCGACCGCGGGCCTGCAGCTGACGAAGATCGAGTCCCGGCCGAGCCGCGAGCAGCCGTGGGACTACGTCTTCTACCTCGACTTCGAGGGCGACCCCGTGGTCTCGCCGGCTTCCGAAGCGCTCGCGCTCATGCGCACCTCGTGCGCGTGGGTGCACGTCCTCGGCACCTACCCGGCCGCGACGAGCGTCCTGGAGCCCGACGGGTAGCCGCGACCGCGGCGCGATACGTACCGGAGCCCTACGGGAGCGAGAGCACCTCGCACACCGCGGTCTGGCTGCCGCCGGGCGTCGGACCACCGGTGAGCACATAGATCGCTGGTCTCGGATGGCCGGTGATACCGCCGATCGCGACGACGCCGATGCCGTGCCGGGGGGTCGGGAGGTCCGGACCGCGCGTCCAGGTGTTCGTACGCTCGTCGTAGACCTCGACCTCCTTGAACGTGCCTGAAGGCTGCTCCCCGCCGACGAGGTATATCCGTCCGTCCCAGTGCGCCGCTCCGACGCCGCCGCGCGGCGTGGGCGCGGCCGGAAGCGACTCCCACCTGTCCGTCTGCGGCTGGTAGCACTCGAGCGCTCCGAGGTTCGCGCTCATCGAGAGGCGCCGGCCACCCACGGCGCAGATACGCCCGTGGATCTCGACGGCCGCGAGGTGGTCACGCGGAGTGGACAGGGCGGCCACGGTCCGCCAGCGGCGGGTCGTGACGTCGTACTCGTACGTGGGACCCACGAGGCGGCCACCCTCGGCGCCGCCGATGACGTAGATCCTTGTGTTCATGGCGACGGCGGCACCGGCGGCCCGTGGCCCGGGCATCGCCGCGATCTCGCTCCAGCGCCCCGTCCCCACCTCGAAGCGGAACGAGCGGGCGGTGGCGGTCCCGTTGACGTATCCGCCGAGGACGTAGATGCCTTCGTCGCCGGAGGTCTGGATCCCGGAGACCGTCGCCGCCATCGCGTGGTCGACGCGGTGCGGCAGGTCCGCCACGCGCTCCCAGCTGCCGTCGAGCCGGTAGCGCTCGACGCGGTCGCCGCCCCCGAACCCGCCGATGACGTAGATGGCCCCGAACGCGTCCACGGTCGCGGCCACCTCGCTCCTCGGCGTCGGGATGTCGGCGATCCTCGACCAGGACGCCCCGACCGGCCGCGCGGCGGTCGGCGGCGCGGCGGGCGTCGTCGCGACCGCGCCCGTCGCGAGGGTCGGCGGCGGGCTCACAGTGGCCGGGGGCACCACGTCCGTGCCGGTGCACGCGCTCGCGAGAAGGGCGACCGCCGCGATGGACGTGCGCATCGACCTCTTTGTATACGCTGCGCCTCCGATGCCGATCGAGCTGCTGGTGGCGGTGGGTGGCGCGATCGCCTCGTTCCTGTCGGGTCTGCTCGGTGTGGGCGGCGGCATCGTCCTGACGCCGTATCTCCTGTACGCACCCCCGCTCGTCGGCTCTGCCGCGCTGCCGGTGAAGATCGTGACCGGGCTCACCATCGTGCAGGCGATCTCCGGCAGCGTGATCGGGTCGTTCCGGCATCACCGCTACGGCAACGTGTCGCTCCGGCTGGTGCGCGTGATGGGCCCGACGGGGGCGGCTGCGTCGCTCGCCGGTGCGTTCCTGTCGGCTTACGCGCCCGATCGTCTGCTGGTCGGGATCTTCGCGGTGTTCGCGCTCGTCGCGGCGGTGGCGCTGCTGCTCCCGCAGCGCGGTCCGGCTCAGCCCGTCGACGATCTCCACCTGAACGTGCCCGTCGCGATCGCGATCTCCGTTGTGATCGGCTTCTTCGGCGGCATGGTGGGGATCGCGGCGATCGCGTTCATCATCGCCGCGCTCATCTACGTGCTGCGTGTGCCGACGCGCGTGGCGATCGGCTCGTCGCTGGCGATCGGGATGTTCGCGGCGTTCGCGGCGCTCATCGGCAAGGCCGCGACGGCGCAGGTCGATCCCCCGCTCGCCCTGATCGTGCTGGGCGCGGCGCTCGTGAGCTCGCCGATCGGTGCGGCCGTGAGCCAGCGCACGCGTCCGGGGCTGCTCCTGCAGCTGCTCGCGGTCGTCGTGTTCCTGTCGGGGATCCGCATGGCGTGGCAGGCGGTGACGGGCGTCTGATCGACGTCCTCGACCCGCTCTTTCTGTGCGCCGCGATCGCCTGATCAGCGCCCGACCTCTTGCAAGCGGCGTCCGATGATGATGATAGAACAGATGTTCGTCACCTAGGTAGGAGTCAGTGGACAGCTCCTGCCGGGCCGGAGGATGGGGATGGAGCTGTCCGAGAGCGCGACGCAGACGTGTCGGGCGTGCGGCGAGACGAAGCCGATCACCGAGTTCGATGTCCGGCCGGACGGACGGCGGCGTTCAACGCAGTGCAAGGCCTGCCGCCGCGCCTACCAGAACGATCGGAACCTTCGCCTCCATCCACGCACTCAAGGACCGGGGAGGGTCGCGGGGACCACCGCATTGCTCATGTGCACAAGGTGCAGACGGATGAAGATCGCGGACGACTTCTCGCCGAAGAAGCGCGGCGAACCCGCACTCCAGGGGTGGTGCCGCGCCTGCTTTGCCGAGGTGGGAGCGAAGCATTACGCCGACAACCGTCAGCGCGAGCGAGAGCGCATTCGACGGTCGAGGCAGGCTCGCGAGGCTGACCTTCGCCGCCGATCGATCGGAGTGCTCGAGGAACGAGCCTGTGTCGACTGCGGCGAACAACGGCCGGATCTTCTTGTGTTCGAGCAGGCAGCGCAGCGGCCGAGGACGATGTCAGAACTTGTCCACTCGGGTTGGTCGTGGCAGAAGGTCGCAGGATCCCTCGGGAACTGCGACGTGCGGTGCCGAGGTTGTCGACACCGTAGGGCCGCACCTGACGGACCCCGCGCGGTCGTGCGACCGAGGATGCGAACGCCCTCGTACGCGAGTCTCGCTGACACACTTGAAGGACGGGTCTGCGCGCGCTGCGGAAGGCGCAAGTCGCTCGAAGACTTCGCTCCGAAGTATCGGGAACTCCCTCGGCCGAGCTCGTACTGCCGCAGTTGTCAGTGCGACTACCACAAGGAGTGGTACCAGAGGAAGCGGGAGGATGTGCTCGCACGCGTCCGCGCGGATCGCGCGAGGCCGACAGAGCGCGAGAGCCGCAACATCATCTATCTCGATGCGAGACGCCAAAGGTGGCACTACTTGCTGGCGCATCCCTGCGTGGATTGCGGCGAGAACGATCCCATCGTCCTGGAGTTCGACCACCGATCCGGCAAGCGAGCCGGGATCAACGAGCTCATGCGCAGGTCGATCGAATGGAGCGAGATCCGCGCCGAGATCGAGGCATGCGACGTGCGGTGCGCGAACTGCCATCGACGCAGGACAGCCCTGACGCGCGGCTACTACCGGGACCTGCTCGATCGGGCATTGAGAATCACGTCCGTCGGCGCCCGACGACGAAGGTGGGAGTACCTATTGGCCCATCCCTGCGTCGACTGTGGCGAGGAAGATCCGGTCGTGCTCGAGTTCGATCATCGAGCGGGCAAGCGGGCCGCGATCGTCGACCTCATGCGGAGCCACGCCAGCTGGGAGGACGTCCTGGCGGAGATCCAGAAGTGCGACGTGCGCTGCGCCAATTGCCATAGGCGCAGGACGGCGCGCGCACGCGGCCACTATCGCGAATTCACGCGGGCGAATGAGACGGCGCTGAGAGAGACTGACGGTCCACGGCTACGTGCGACCCCGGACGGGCACGATCCGTCGACCTCTTCCTTCGTAGGGAAGCGCTCTATCCAACTGAGCTACGGGGTCAGTGGCGCAATTGTAGCGAACTAGGCCGAACCCGGCGACCCCGGAGGGGAACGATCCCTCGACCTGCACTTTCGAAGAGTGCCGCTCTATCCACTGAGCTACGGGGTCAGGCTCGGGGCAGATTGTACGGATCAGTGCACTCGCGCACCGGCAGTCATCGCGCACCGGCAGTCACCCGAACGGTCTGACCTTTCACCCGACCTTTGCACGTCGTTCACACGATCGACGGCTCTGCTCAGCGCCCAGCACGCGGGCACGCGCCGTGTATCCACGCCCCGTCGATCCCATCCGGAGGCGTGGACGTCACCGGCCGCATTCCATCCGATCGAGCCCAAAGCCATCCAACTCGCGCGGGCCGAGACCGCCTGATCCGCTCCTACAGCGTGAACGCGTTCTGCGGCTTGAAGAGGTGCACCTCGACCGGCGCCGCCTCCTTCTTGAAGCGCTCGCCGTGGCCCGGCGCCCCCACCACGAACCCGTAATGCATCGGGACGGCGACCTTCGGCCGCTGCATCTTCACGAGCCCCGCCGCCTCGGTCGGATCCATCGTGTACGTGCCGCCGACCGGGACGAACGACACGTCGGCCTTCACGCGCTCGAGCTCCGGGAGGTGATCGGTGTCGCCGGCGTGGTAGTAGGTCGTGCCGCCCAGCTGGTAGATGAAGCCGACCCAGCGGTTGTCCTTGGGGTGCGCCCCGAGCCGCTCCTCGACGGTGTTGTACGCGGGGACCGTCTCGATCTTGACGCCGGCCGCCTCGAGCCGGTCACCGGGCGCGACGGCCCTCACGTTCCCGGTGAGCTCGGCCGCGACGTCACGCGGCGCGACGATGACGGTCTTCGGACCGACGATCTTCGCGAGGTCGCCGTCGCCTTTCGGCGCGAACGACTTACTCGGGTCGCGGAACTCGCCATCGGGTGAGAAGTGGTCGAAGTGGTAATGCGAGATCAGGATGAGGTCCGCCTGCGGCAGGTCGCCGGTCAGGCCCCACGGGTCGATGTACACGACCAGCTTCTCACCCTTCCAGCGATAGGCCGACTGCTTGTACCAAGTGAAGCGATCGAGCACGTTGTCACCTCCGCCTTTCGTCCCCCGGACGCGCAGACCGAGGCGCGCAGCGACGAGGTCGAGCACCCGGTCCCGAGCGAGGGGTCCCCCCGAGCGAGGGTCGGACGAGGATCCTACCGCCGTAGCATCCGCAGCGTATGACGCTCCTGCGCTCCG
>JACPEQ010000191.1 GCA_016183435.1 Chloroflexota bacterium | reverse complement strand
TCCCGAAGCCGACGATCCGCTTCGCGAGCTCGCTGCCGGACTCGAGCTCGGTCATGGCCTGGTCGAGATGCTCGTGCTTCACGGAGGCTGACTTCGCGATCGCCGCGAGCAGCGCGGCGCGCCGGAGCATCTCCTTGATGTACGCCGGGCTCGCCCGGCGGTGCGCTCGACGTAGCTCTCCAGCCGCACGCCGTCGAGTTTCAGCCCGCGGGCGTAGAGCTCGAGCAGCCGGCGTCGGCCGTCGGCGTCCGGCATGGGGAGCTCGACGGCGAGGTCCACGCGGCTCGGGCGCGCGGCCAGCGCTGGCTCGAGGATGTCGGGCCGGTTCGTGGTGAGCACGTACAGGATGTCCGCGTCGTCGCTGATCCCGTCGAGCTGGTTCAGGAGCTCGAAGACCAGCTGCTGCGTCTGCATCCCCGGGAAGCCGCGCTCCTGCGCGATGAGGTCGACGTCCTCGATCACGACCGTAGTGGGCGCGAGCATCTTCGCGAAGTGACCGACGTTGCCGACGGCGCCGAGGCCGTGGCCGGTCATGATGATGTGCGTCCGCCCCGGCATCCGCGCGGCAAGGTACATCACGGTGAGCGTCTTGCCCGTTCCGGGCGGGCCGTACAGCAATACGCCACGCGTCAGCGACCGGCCGGCCGCGAGCAGCGCGTCCGTGTGCGACGAGAAGTCGATCGCGTGGCGCTCGATGCGAGCCGGAAGTTGATCCAGTCGACCGATCCCTGCGAGATCCGGCCGTACGGGCCGGTGCCACTGAGCAGGTCTGACAGCGTGATCGCGCCCCAGCGCTTGTTCGCGGCGGCGACCCCGATCAGCTCGACCTGCCGCCCGGGCCGCGCCATGACGGCGTCGAGCGCGACGTGCGCGTTCGGGTGCTCGTACGACTCGAACTCCTCGGCCACGATCGGCGCCTGGCCGGGCTCGGGTCCGAGGTAGTCCTTGAGCCGCTCGAGCAGCGGCGTCGACTCCTTCGCGGCGATGGCGTTCACGTTGTCGACGAACTGCTTGAACGCGGCCGCGAACGAGACGGGATCGGTCCGCCGTGCGTCGTCGTCCATCGAGACGGTCAGGCTACCGGCGCTCAGGATGGCGACCGCTCGCCAGCGGTCAGACGGCGATGTTGCCGAAGCGCTCCGCGTCCCAGCGCAGGCCGAGCTCGTCAGTGGGATTGCGCTGTGTTGCTAGCCCGCAAGCAGCAGCGTTGGCTCTTCGGAACGCACTCTCCGGATCGATCCGGTAACAGTCGCATTGCCGGTCGCGGCAACGCCGCCGATCGAGGCCTGGGGAAGCAGCACGCCTTCAACGTCCTGAGATTCTTCGCGCAGTCGTGCGACGACCCATTCCCGGATCAGAGATGTGTATCCGACCCGCCGCGCTCGAGCCAGGCGGCGCAGAATCGCCGCGCTATCTGGATCGAGGCGAACGGACACCTGGACCCCAAGGCGAGCGCGTTTCTCGGTGGGAGCGGGATCAGCTTCCCAGAGCGAGTCGTCCCTGGCGTCATTCTCCATCTGTCGTGCGAGCTTCTCTTCTCTCTCTCGCCGCATCTGTTCTCTCCTAAAGTTCCCATCCGCCGACTGCGCGGAGGATGCCCTCTTTCTCGTCCGACCAGATGATATTGACGCGAAGGAGCCTCCCGTCGTCGTCGCGTCCGATCATCGCCCAGCGCGCTGAACCCGAGCGTTTGTTCCTCCGGTACTCCGGCCGGTTTGCGTGCACCTCTTCAACGTGCCACGAGAAGATGCCGCGCTTCTCGAGCTTGGGACCGTTGCCTTCGTCCCACTCGAACCGCACTGCGGTCGCCGGATGGCGTGGGTTGCCGCTCCAGCGGCCCCTTATCGGCACTTGACAGCCAACCTCCTCGGAGTGTATGACATCTGTAATGCAAACGCAATGCGACGGGAACGATGCCTAGGAAGAAGAAAGGCCTGCCTGCGGAAACGCCTTGCCTTAGGACGTTCATGCTCGCGGACCACGCCGAGGCGGTAAACGGCAAGATGTATGTGACCGGTGGGTCCTGGAACCAGCTGAACCCCCGGGACCTTCCATACACGCATCCGCACGTGTCCGTCGCAGCCGCCATCGAGGTCCCGTGGATAGCGACGAACGAAACACACGCATTCAACATGCAGCTCTACGACGCTGACCGGAACCCGCTACTGCCACAGCGACTTGAGGGACAAATCGAGGTCGGCCGTGCACCTGGGATGCGCGCAGGTGACTACGCGCTGGTGGTTCTGGTGTTCAACGTGAACAACTTGAAGTTCGAGAAGCCAGGCTCGTACTCGTTCGTCCTGACGATGAACGACGTTGAGCTCGGAGCCGCTCGTTTCAAGGTCCAGAGGGTCACACCCTCCTAACTGCCGGTCCGGTGTCATGTGCGGCGCTGGTTCAGACGGCGATGTTGCCGAAGCGCTCCGCGTCCCAGCGCAGGCCGAGATCGTCCGGCGGACCCATGTATCCGAGGAGCGCCGACGCCGCGACGACCGCGGGCGACGCGAGATAGCCGAGCCCGCCGATGCCCATGCGGTTCTGCCAGTTGCGGTTGAACGACGTGATCGCGACCTCGCCCTTGCGCAGCGCGTCGGGCCCCTGGCCGAAGCAGGGGCCGCACCATGACTGGCGTATCTCGCCACCGACGGAGCGGAACACCTCCGCGATCGACTCGCCGCCGAGCCGCGGGTCGGCGGTCTCGATCCTCTCCTTCACCTGGCCCGACCCTGGGAAGATGACGAGGTCCCTCGCGGCCTTCGTCGCGCCCTTCTTCTTGGCCTCGTAGATCACGAGCGCCGCCTCGAGCAGATCGTCGTAGCCGCCGTTCGTGCAGGAGCCGATGTACGCCTTGTCGAACGCGATCCGCTCGCGCGCGATCTCGGCGGCCGGGAACGCGTTGCCGGGGGCGAACGGCTTCGCGATGAACGGGATGACGTCGGCGAGGTCGAGACGCTCGTCGATCTCGTAGCGCGCGTCGGCCCCGGGAGCGATGCGCGGGTACGGCAGGTCCGTCATGCCGCGCTTCCGGTACCACTCGTACGTGATGTCGTCCGCGGCGAAGATCCCGTTCTGCGCCTCCGCCTCGGCCATCATGTTCGCGACCGTGTTGCGGAAAGTGATCGGCAGCTGCTCATCGGCGTCGATGAACTCGACGCTCATGCCCCGCGACTGCTCCTTGCCCCAGCGACGCAGCAATGCGAGCACGACGTCCTTGCCGCTCACCCACGGCTGCAGCTTCCCGCGGAAGGTGACGCGCCGGGCCTGCACCGGCGTGTAGTACATGTAGCCCGTCGCCCACCCGAAGCCGAGCGCGGTGGACCCGACGCCCATCCCGACCGCGCCGTACGCACCGTAGGCGCGGCTGTGCGAGTCGGCGCCCGGGATGAACGCGCCGGGCATCACGAGGCCCTGCTCGGGGAAGTAGAAGTGGAAGATCCCGTCGCCGGGCGTCGCGTAGTACGGGCGCTCGATCCCATGCTTCTCCGCGAACTGCCGGCCGATCGACGTCTGGCGCTCGTCCATCTCGCGCCCGCTGAACACGAAGTGGTCGTTCGCGATCGCCGTCTGGCGCGGATGGATCGTCCCGGCCGTGATGGCGTTGAACGTGTGGATGGCGAACGGCGCGGTCCCGTCCGACGCGGGAAGGAGATCCGCATGCACCCGCAGCGTCGCGCCGGGCCGCACCTCCGCGTCCCTGTCGACCCGGTGCGCCCACACGATCTGCTCCGTCGTCGTCATGCGCCGCGCGGTCGCGTCGTCGGCCCACTCGATCCGCGGGGCACGGGCCACCGAGTCGCGCAGCCCGCTGCGGCCGATCGCGATGATCCCGCCGGTGCGCCGGATGTCCTCCTCCCTCGCGGTCAGCGGGACGGTCGCGTAGCGCTTGCCCTGGGTGACGTTCCGCAGCTCTCGCGTGCTCACCTCGAGCTCGAGGACGTCGCCGTCGCGCGCGTCCTCGACCGCGTCCGGCGACTGGACGACGTGCAGCCCGAGGTTGAGCGCGTTCCGCCGGAAGATGTCGCCCATGTTGTTGCCGCAGACGATCACGAGCTCGGTGCCGGCCTCCTCGCCGACGGCCTTGAGCCCCGCCGGGCTCATCTCACGGGATGAGCCGATCGCGAAGCGGTCGCCGGCGACGACGAACGTCTCGCCCGCGTGGACGCGGGTGCGGAAGTCGGGCATGAGGTAGCGGAACGCGCCCGCCTTCCAGCGCTCGTCGAGCCGCTCGAGGCTCTCCGAGACGCAGTCGTCCGAGGGCGTGATCTGGTCGGTGTCGATGGCATCGCGCTTCTTCCCGGGCCGTTCGGGGTCCCAGAAGATCAGCGCCTTCCCGCGCAGGACGCGCGCCCACACGGCAGCGTTCGGTGCCACGGCATTCGGAAGATCGGCGACGGAGACGCCCGGCTTCAGCTTCGCCGGCTCGATGCGATGCACGAGACGATGATGCTCCTCGCGTGAGCGGCACGGGGCTGATCCGTAGCGAGGACCGCTTGTCTGCTGTCGGCTACCAGATCGTGTCGACGGGGTACTTCCTGACCTGCGGATCCGCCGTGACCAGGCCGAGATCATCGACCGACGCCTGCGCGACCAGCAGGCGGTCGAACGGATCCCTGTGGATCATCGGAAGGTCGGCGACCTTCAGCGCGTGACGGATCGACACGGGAAGCGGGCTGAAGGAGTTCGCTGCGATCTGCTCCGGAACGAAGCGCTGCGGATCGCCAACAACGCCGATCTTCCCGGTACGGGCCTTGATGGCTATCTCCCACGCTGTCGCCGCGCTGACGTACACCTCGTTGACCTCATCCTGCATCGCAGTCCGTGCACGTTCGGATAGGCGCCCCGGGTCGGCGATCGCCCAGATGAACGCCTGCGTGTCGAGGAGGAGCCTCACATCCCGAAAGCCTTGCGGAGGTACTTCGGGAGCGGTGCCTTCAGATCGCCGTGGATGACGATCTTCCCGCGGGCGGTGCCAAGCGGCCGCTTCCCGCTCTTTTGGAGACGCACGAGCTTGGCCACAGGACGCCCAGCACGGGCGATCACGACCTCTTCTCCGTCTTCGGCGCGCGCGATCAACCGGGAGAGATGGGTCTTCGCCTCGTGGATGTTCACGGTCTTCATCTCGGAAGTATCTTGACTAAGCAAGTGGACTAAGTCAACGGGGTGGCGACAGGCGGTCGACCAGGTCGCGGAGCTGACCCACGTACTCGGCGTAGTGCCTGCTGCCGCAGCCCTTGATGAGCTCCTCGGCCCGGGCGAGCTGTTCGTCGTCGAGCTGCTCGACCCGCTCGCGGAAGGCCGCGTACGCGGCCGCGGCCTCCGCGGCGACCGCGTCCCACGGCTCGTCCCGCCAGCGCGCGTGCGCCCGCGCGTTGAAGTCGTGCTCGAACGCGTGCCAGTCGGGGATGCGCACCGGCGCGCGGCCCTCGATGCGCGCCGCGAGACGCTCCTCGGCCCATCGCTCCCACGCGGCGATGTGCGCGACGAGGTCCTTGACCGAACGGTCGTCGGCGAGGACGCGGTCGGCCACGGCCGTGACCGGGACCGCGGCGACCGCGGCGTCCCAGGTGGCCCTCGCGTCCTTCTCGTCCGCGAGGAACGCCTCGCGCCGCTCCCCCGTCACAAGTGTCATCAGGTACCCGCGAGGCCTCTCAGCTGTTCATCGGTGAGCAGCCGGTCGGACTCCTTGGCCGCCGCCATGATCCGGTCGATCCGCTCGCGCGTCGGCTCGTACCCGCGGTGCTCGAGCCAGAACACGACGTTCGACTCGCCGCTCATCGGCCCGACCTCGATGCCCTGCGCGCGGCCGAGCACGCTCGCCGGCACGCCCGAGTACACGCGGTCCGCCAGCGCGCGGTCGCCCTTGCGGATGGCCTTCACCACGGCCGCGGCGTGAACGCCGGTGGCGGTGCGGAAGGCATCCGACCCGAGCGCGGGGTAGTTCGGTGGGATGGGGACGCCGCAGTGCTCCGAGACGAGCGAGACGTACTCGACGAGCGGGGTGAGGTCCCGCGCGATCGCCCCGTCGAGGTACAGGTTGATGAGCAGCTGGTCCATGGAGCTGTTGCCCACGCGCTCGCCGATCCCGAGCGCGCACCCGTGCACCCGGTCGGCGATCTCCGTCGCCGCGAGCGCGTTGATCGTGCCCAGCCCGCGGTCGTTGTGGCCGTGGTAGTCGATCTTCACGCTTCGCCCGCGGACGACCTCGTCGCGCGCGAACGTGAGGAGATTGCGGACGCCATCGGGTGTCGCGTGCCCGACGGTGTCCGAGAAGCAGATCCTCCTCGCGCCCGCGCCGATCGCGGTCTCGTACAGCTTCACGAGGGTGTCCGCGTCCGCGCGCGTCGTGTCCTCGGTGACGAACATGACGGGCAGCTGCTCCTTCACGAGGGCGCTCACCGACGTCTCGACGTTCTTCAGCATCGTGTCGAGCGACCAGTCCTCGGCGTAGCGCCGGATCGGCGAGGAGCCGATGAACGCGCACGTCTCGATGGCGACCCCGGACTCGACGGCCGCGCGGACGGCGCCGCCGACGTCGAGCGGATGCGTGCGCACGGCCTGGTTGGGGCGGAGCTTCTTCAGCTTCGTCGTCTCCCGCGCCAGCTCGACGATCTCGGCGCGTGCGCGGTCGGAGGCGCCGGGGAGGCCGATGTCGGCGCTGTCGATGCCGAGCTCGTCCATGAGGTGCAGCAGGCGCTTCTTCACGTCGAGCGGGGGGTTGCGCACGGACGGTCCCTGCAGGCCGTCGCGCAGCGTCTCGTCGTCCAGCTCGACCTCGCGGTACGCGGCGCGCGCGGCACGACCGTCGGTGTTCCAGTCGTAGACGAGGCGGTCGAGCTCGCTGTTCACGGCGTCGCGCTCGGGGAGCGCGAGGGCGATGCGGACGGCGATGGCGAGCGGACGGGCGTCGCGGTCGGCGCCGGCGTCGGCAGCCCGGTCCCGAGCGACGGGAGCAGCGCCGGCGCGAGCGTGGATCCAGCCCAGCGGAGGTACGCGAGATCGGCGGGATCCGATCCCGCATGGCGATCGGACGTGAACGCGTACGTGCCGGCGATGAGCGGCATGCTGATCCGTTCGAGCGCGTCGCGCAGCGCCGCGCGGTCGTCCGGGCCGCTGCGCTCCGTCGCCGCGGCGATGAGCGCCAGCGCGTCGTGCGCGACCGCCGCATGTGTCCCCGCCGGCCCGTATCTCTCGCCGAAGGCCTGCACGAAGCGGTCGCGCGCCTGGTCGATCGGCCGCAGCGGGCGCGTGGCGACCGAGAGGAGCGCGCGGCTGCCCGGGAAGACGGCGCGCTGCGCGAGATCGGCGTGATCCGCGAGGTCGGCCGGCGCCGTCGAATACGAGAGGTAGAAGAAGGTCGGCGCGCTCATCGACCGCGCGAGCGTCGCGAGGCTGACGCACGACGACGGCAGCGCGGTGCAGTGCACGCTGCGCAGGACCGACAGGCTCGAGCGCACGACGGGCACGACGCTCCCGTCCGCGGGCATCGCGACCCGCGTCAGGGGGTCGAGCCGGCGGCGCTCCATCTCCGCCGTGAGCGCGCTGGCCACCGGGTCGACGCGCTCGCGCCCGTCCGTGAGGACGAGCGACGGCCGCAGCACGTCGCGCTGATATGCGTCGTCGATGGCGAGCTCGGCGATGCGGGAGAGGGTCGGCGCGAGCGCGAACGCCCAGCGTCCCCCGCCGCGGCCCGCGGGATCGAGCCCGAGCGGCTGCGTGAACAGGACCGGCACGCCGGCGAGCTCGACCGCACGGCCGAGCGTGTCGTCGTAGGTCACCGGCGGACCGACGATGACGGCGTCGGCCATCTCCTCGACGGCCGCGCGCCGAAGCTCGATGAGCAGCTTCGCGTCGCTGCCGGCCACGTCGACGGTCCGTAGCCGGAACACCTTCAGGAGCGGTGCGGAGCTGCGCTGCTGGCTCATCCAGAGCTGGAGCGCGTCGCGCTGCTGCCTCCCGATGGCCGCGCGCGGACCGGAGAGGTCCAGGAGGGCGACCACGTTCAGGACGCCGCCCTCGGCGGTCGGCGTGGGCGTCGCCACCGTCGGCGCGGGGGACGTGCACGCGAGGGTCGCGATGACGACGATGGCGAGCGCCCTCATGGCGCCGTCCTCAGGCGCGCGTGCCGTCGGGGAGCGGGTGCCCCTCCGCGTAGACGTGGCGCAGCAGATCCTCCGGCCGCGGATCCGGCTCGGCCTCGGCCTCGTCGATGGCGCGCTCGATGTCCGTGGCGATCGCCGCGCGCATCGCCTCGAGCTCGCTCTCCGCGACCCCATGCTCGCGCAGGTACGCGCGCGTGCGGTCGATGGGATCGCGCGCGAGCCAGTCCTTCAGCTCGTCCTTCGAGCGGTAGCGGCTGTCGTCGTCGTCGCTCGAGTGCGGCCGGTACCGGTAGCAGGTCGCTTCGACGATGCTCGGTCCCTCGCCGCGCCGCGCGCGCTCCATCGCCCGCTTCGTCTTGTCGTACACGTCGAGGACGTCGGTGCCGTCCGCGAGATGGCCGGGGATGCCGTAGCCCCTCGCGCGCTCGTGCGGCGCCACGGACATCTGCAGGGCGTTCGGGGTCGAGATCGCGTACAGGTTGTTCTCGATGATGAAGACCACCGGAAGGTGGTGGATCGCCGCGAAGTTCACGGCCTCGTGGAAGTCGCCCGGACTGGTGGAGCCGTCGCCGCCATACGTGAAGACGACGCTGTCCTCGCCGCGCATCTTCATGGCGAGCGCGATCCCCGCGGCCTGCGGGAACTGCGTCGCGATGCACACGGACCCGGTGACGATCTTCGCCTCGACGTCGCTGAACTGATTCACGATCTGGCGCCCGGCGGAGTTCGGATCCGTCGCCTTCGCGAACACGCCGAGGAACTGGTCCTTCATCGACTGGCCGAGGACGAGCGCGACACCGACGTCGCGGTAGTACGGATGCACCCAGTCCGTCCCGCGTCTGATGCACCACGCCGAGCCGATCTCCGCGCCCTCGTGCCCGTCGGCGACGCCGACGAACGCGGCGCGGCCCATGCGGTTGAGCTGCATCATCCGCTCGCCGAGCATCCGGCACTCGAGCATCTTCCGGTACATGCCCTTCACGTCGTCGAGCGTCAGGCCGAGCGTTTCGTGACGCGGCTTCACGGATGGTGTTCGTGTCCGGACCGCCATCAGCGCGATGGTACGTCCGTGACGGTACGTGAGAGCGTGCCACCGAAGATCACGAGCCACACGCCGAGGGCAGCCTGCGCGATCGCCCACACCGCGAGGTCCGGGAGCCCTGGCCGGACGACCGACAGCCCGATGCTCACGGACGCGAACAGCCCGCTCGCCAGCGCCAGCGCGCCGAGCGCCGCCGTCGCGCACCCGAGCAGAGGCGGGAGGATCCCCGTCTCGGCCCACAGCTTCCCGATCGTCCACCACCACATCCCGAGGACGAACAGCGCCGCGGGCTGCAGATCGACGTTGACCGACCCGGCCAGCCCGACGGCGACCGTCGCGGTGCCTGCGATCGTCGCGAGGATCGAGCCGCTCTCACGCATCCGCCGGTGCCGGGGATGGAGCACGGCGATGGCCGGGAGCATGAGCCCGTAGCCGACCGCGATGAGCGCGTCGTAGACGTACGGATAGCCGACGTGCCCGACGGATGCGACCGCGAGATGGGCGGCGCCGGCGATGACCGACCAGACCGCGGCCTTGCGCGCGTCGAGCGGCTCGTCTCCTACCTCTTGTTCCCCTTCTCGTCGTACTCGTAGAAGCCCTTGCCCGTCTTCCGGCCGAGGTGGCCGGCCGCGACCATGCGGCGCAGGAGCGCCGGCGGGGCCATGCGCGGCTCCTTGAACTCCTCGAAGAAGACGTCGCCGACGTGGAGGCCGATGTCGAGGCCGGTGTAGTCGAGCAGCTCGAACGGCCCCATCGGATGCCGGAGGCCGAGCTTGATCGCTGTGTCGATGTCCTCAGGGGTCGCGATCCCCTGCTCGAGCACGCGGATCGCGTCCAGCATGTACGGCACGAGCAGCCGGTTCACGATGAAGCCCGCGACGTCCTTCGAGATGACCGGCGTCTTGCCGAGCTTCGCGACGAACCCGCGGAGCGTCTCGACCGTC
>JACPEQ010000188.1 GCA_016183435.1 Chloroflexota bacterium | reverse complement strand
GCAGCTCACGTCGGAGAGCCGGATCCTCTTCCACCGCGACATCGCGGAGCGCGTGCAGCTCATCGCGCCGTTCCTGTCGTTCGACCGCGACCCGTACGTGGTCATCGCGGACGGGCAGATGTGGTGGATCCACGACGCGTACACGACGGGCAGCGGGTACCCCTACTCGCAGTTCCGCGGCGCCGCCAACTACATCCGGAACAGCGTGAAGGTCCTGACGAACGCGTACGACGGCGCTGTCACGTTCTACGTCGTCGATGAGACGGATCCGGTCGTGCGGACGCTGCGCCAGATCTACCCGGACCTCCTCGGGAAGGACGTCGAGCAGATGCCGGCGTCGCTGCGCGCGCATCTTCGCTACCCGGAGGACCTCTTCCGCGCGCAGGTCGAGATCTTCGCGACGTACCACATGACCGACCCGCAGGAGTTCTACAACCGCGGGGACGCGTGGAAGATCGCGAACGAGATCTTCGCGCAGGGCGGGCAGCCCGCTCCGATCGAGCCGTACTACGTCTCCACGACGCTGCCGGGCTCCAACAGGAACGAGTTCGTGCTCTTCGTGCCGATGACGCCGGCGGGCCGGGACCGGGACAACATGGTCGCGTGGATCGCCGGCCGCGCCGATCCGCCGGAGTACGGGAAGCTGCGCGTGCTGCGATTCCCGCGCGAGCGCCTCATCTTCGGCCCGCTGCAGATCGAGTCGCGCATCGAAGCGGACTCCTCGATCCGCGCGCAGCTCACGCTGCTCGGCGGCGGTGGGGCGAGCGTGATCCGGGGCAACCTCCTCGTGCTGCCCGCCGGGAACTCGTTCCTCTACGTCGAGCCGCTCTTCGTGCAGGCGACGCAGGGCCGCATCCCGGAGCTGCGCCGGGTGATCCTCGCGACGCAGGAGCGCATCGTCATGGAGGACACGTTCGAGAAGGCGCTGTCGCGGCTGTTCAGCGAGACGGCGGCGGGGATCCCGCCGACGACGCCCGTGCCGCAGCCGAGCCCCGGCCCGTCGCCGTCGCCGACCGCGCGACCGTCACCCACCGGTCCCCCGCCGGCCGCATCCGTCGCGCAGCTCGTGCGCGAGGCCTCGGACCAGTTCGAGGCCGCGCAGACGGCGCTGCGGAACGGTGACTTCGCGGAGTACGGCCGTCGCATCCAGCAGCTCCAGGACACGCTCGCCAGGCTCCGTGCCGCCACCGGCCAGTAACGGGCTCAGCGACCGGCACCTCGCGCTCGTTGCGGTCCTCGCCGGGATCATGTGGTCGATCGGCGCGATCGACCTGAGTGCTCCAAGCGTCGAGCGCATGGGCCTGCTCCTCGTGGGCGTCGCGCTCGGTGTCGCCGGCGCGCTCGGCCGCGGCATCGGCCTCGGCGCGGGCCTCTACGCCGTCGCGGTCGGTGGCGTCGAGCGACTGCAGCGCGACCTCCTCGAGCAGGGCAGCGACGTCCTCCGGGCGACGGCGGAGGCCATCGATGTCCTGATGAACGGCCGCAACCCCTACGACCACGTGATGCTCAGCACGGAGCCGATCGGCTCGCCGTTCGTGTATCCGCCGGGCGAGTTTCTGTTCTATTTGCTGCCGTACCGCGGCGGGATCGAGATCGGCCGCATCGAGACGTGGGCCGGCATCGTCACCATCGCGGTCCTCGTCGTCGCCGGCGCGCGCGTGGGCACCGGACGCGCGGCGCTCGTCGCCATGCTCTACGCCGTGTGGGGCATCGCCGCGTTCCGCACGACCGACGGCGGCAACGACGTCGCGGCCGCGCTGCTCGTGGTCGTCGGCTTCGTCGCGCTCGCGTTCACGTCGCTGCCGCATCCGCGCGGACGCATCGCGTTCGCCGTCTCGGCGGTCGCGCTCGGGTGGGCGCTCGCGTTCAAGCAGCTCGCCCTGCTCATCTGGCCGTTCGCGCTCCGCCACCTCGCGACGACGGGCGCGCCCTGGCGGCGATACCTCGCCATCTCCGGCGGCGTCGCCGCGGGCTTGACGCTCCCGTTCCTGCTGTGGTCGCCCGGCGCGTTCCTTTCACAGCAGCTGCAGGCGCTCACCTTCCACGACCGGGTCTGGGGCGCGAACCTGCTGAACACCCTCGCGCAGTGGTGGCCGGTGGACGACATCGTGGGCGCGTTCTTCGCGCTCGAGCTGCTGGGCACGGCCGGGCTCGTCGTGCTC
>JACPEQ010000186.1 GCA_016183435.1 Chloroflexota bacterium | reverse complement strand
GGACGAAGCGTCCCCACAGTGCGAACAAGCGAGTTCCCCCTCAGCGGTCTGTCGGGGTGGTGGGATTCGAACCCACGACTTTCGCCTCCCAAAGGCGACGCGCTACCGGACTGCGCTACACCCCGTGCGCATCCATTGTCTCATCCGGGACGCGTTCAGCTCGCCTCGCTCTCCTCGCCGCGCTTCCCGTTCCAATAGCGACGCTCTTCTGCCTTGTGGTCCTCGTCCGCCATTCCAGGCACGAGAGCGACCCTCGTGCCCCGGCGTCACTCGGTCGAGATGGTCTGGTCCACGACCTCGCCGGATGGCTTGATGACGCGGAACGCGTCGGGCATCCCGAGCAGCGACATCACCTCGACCGCCGCCGCGGCCTGACCGCTGCGCGCGAGCGCGTCAGCGTACGCCCGCAGCAGCTCCGCGAGGCTCGCGCGATCGGCGTCCGCCAGCGGACGGGCCGCGACCTTCGCGCCCTTGGCGACGCGGTCCTTGATCCCGGCGTCGTCGAGCCCGCGCGCGGGGTCGTGGCGCACGAAGACGGCCCCGCCGGACATGCCCGAGCACATCCAGCGCCCCGGATCGCCGAGGATCACGCCACGCCCGTCGGTCATGTACTCGAACGCGAAGCCACGCACGTCGCCGCCGATGACGACGTCGGCACCGGACAGGCGGATGCCCGCGCGCGCGTCGGCGCCGCCCTGCACGAGGAACCGGCCGCGCTGCGCGCCGTACGCGAAGCACTTCCCCACCGACCCGTCGACGTAGCGGCCCTGCCCGTTCGGCGCCTTCAGGATCGCGACGCTGCCGCCGAGCGCGGTCTTCGCCGCGCCATCTTGCACGCCGCCGTTGATGGTGAGCGTCAGAGCCTCGGTGGCATACGCGGCCGCGCCGTTCCCCGCGACCGAGCCGCCGTTGAAGATGACGCGCAGCTCGGGGACATCGCCTCCGAAGATGCGCGCACGAGCCATCCCGCCGGAGGTCGGCGTGCCGACGAACCGATCGCGCGCGTCCAGCGTCCGCGAGACGGTCGCCTCGCTTGCCGTCGCGATCGTGACCGCGCCGACCGCGACCGGCTTCGCCTCGCGCCGCTGCCACTCGACCGCCGGCGTCGTCAGCGTCGCGAGCACGACGCGATCGGCCCCGCGAGCCTGCACGAGGAGGTCGCTCCGGCCGACGAGGTCGGCGGTGCGCTCCACGCCCAGCCGCGCGGCGATCGCCGCGAGCTCCTCGCGCATCGCGCCGAACGACCGCATGAGATTCGTGACCGCCCGCTCCATCTCCTGGGGCTCGAACTTCTTCAGCCCGCGCGCGGTGGCCTCCGCGACGCTCTCGATCTGCGTCGCGATGCCGACGTGGCACGTGTCGAGCTGGCAGCCGCGGCAGATCGTGCAGCCGATCGAGACCATCGCGAACGTCCCGAAGCCGCAGCGATCGGCGCCGAGGCACATGAGCTTCGCGACGTCGTGGGCCCCCTTCATGCCGCCGTCGCACCAGACCTCGACGCGATGGCGCAGGCCGGCCGCGACGAGGGCTCGATGCGCCTCGGCCACGCCGATCTCCACGGGCAGCCCCGCGCGCCGCAGCGCATGCATGCGCGCGGCCCCGGTCCCGCCGTCGTAACCCGAGAGCGTGACGATGTCCGCTCCCGACTTCGCGATGCCGACGGCGATGATCCCGACCTCGGGC
Source organism: Chloroflexota bacterium (assembly GCA_016183435.1). GTDB lineage: Bacteria > Chloroflexota > Limnocylindria > P2-11E > P2-11E > JACPOT01. Next base: position 5,367 of record JACPEQ010000186.1, on the reverse strand, counting down.
GTGACCGGGATCTTCACCGCGACCTTCGCGCGCGGGTTCACGGTCTTCAGCTCGTGGACGACCTGCGCGAGGTCCTCGATCGAGTAGATGTCGTGGTTGTTGGACGGCGAGATGAGGTCGATCCCGGGCTTCGCGTTGCGCGCGAGCGCGACCTTCGCCGAGACCTTGCGCGCCGGCAGGTGGCCGCCCTCGCCGGGCTTCGCCCCCTGGCCGATCTTGATCTCGAGGTAGTCGCTGGAGTTCGCGAGGAGCGCTGAGACGCCGAAGCGGCCGGACGCGATCTGCTGGCCGCGGTTCCGCGGGTACCGGCCCAGCAGGTCGGGCAGCTCCCCGCCCTCGCCGTTGACGCAGAGCATGTTCATGCGGAACGCGGCCTCCGCGTAGGCGCGGTACGCCGTCTCGCCCTGCGAGCCGAACGACATGGACGAGATGTAGAAGGGCATGGAGTGCTCGTCCGCGCTCGTGTCGGCGAGCATCTCGGTCTCCCCAGCGATCCCGCTCTCGATGCCCTTGAGGTCCCACAGATGGCGGAGCGACACCGGGCGCTCGCGCTCGAGCTCGCGCAGCCTCTCGGCGTACGTCTGGTACGGCGCTTCCCCGTTGGCGACCGCGAGCGCCGCTTTCCACACGCGTGGGTAGATGCGGAACGGAGGCTCGAGCCGCGCGGGCGTGCGCTCGCGCAGCATCGCGGCGCGCTGGAGACCGTCCTCCGCGATGCGCTCCCACGTCAGCCCGACGCTCTCGTCCGCGCAGAACGTGCGGATCCCGAGGAGGCGCGCGACGTCCGGCGCGACGCCGATCGCGGAGAAGAGCCGGCCGTAGCCGCGCAGCTCGTGGATCCCGAGCGTCGAGATGACCTTCTCGATGCCCTTGCGCAACGCCTCGACGAGGTTCGGCAGCGCGTCGGGGTCCTCCTGTGACAGCGCGTGCTCGAGCAGGAGGTACGGGTGCGCGGCGTCCGCGCCGAGCCCGAGCGCGACCACGATGTCGTGGAGGTTGCGCAGGCTGCCCGCCGAGACGATGAGCGCGCAGTCGCGACGCAGCGATCCGGCCCCTGAGGACTGCTCGACGAGCGCGCGGTGCACGGCGGCGACGACGAGGAGCGGGTCGAGCCACGCGCGGCCCTCGTCGATCACGCCGTGGTCCTGGATGATGACGAGGTGGCCGCCGCGGCGGACGCCGCGGCACGCGGCCGCGGCGATACGCGCCAGCGCGTCGCGCGGATGCTCCTCCCAGTCGCGGTGCGCCTCGAGGACGATCGGCCCCCGCGCGTAGTGGCGGCCGAACGCGGCGACGAGGTCCTCGAGGATCCATGTCCCGAGCTTCCGCGCGGTCGCGCGATGGTCCGCGCTGCGCAGTCCGGTCTCGGGCGCGTGCCCGCCGAGGAGGATCGGCTGCCGCAGCTCGATCCACTGGCGCAGCGGCCCGCGGCCACGCGGCGACGGCCGCGGTCCGAGGAGAGCGCGCGTCGAGAAGTGCTCGATCTCTCGCTCGCGGTCGATCGCCGGGTTCGTGACGACGGCGACCGTCTCGTGGAGGTGGTCGGCGAGGTTCGCGCGCCGCTCCGCGAGCGCGCCGAGCGGGCCGTCGTACCCGAGCGACCCGATGGGCTCGTTGCTCGTGTCCGACATGGCTTTCGCCATGCGCACGTCGTCGGGCTCCCAGCCGAACGCCGCGAACTGCGCCTCGCGCCGGAGCGTGACGTCGGTCAGCTCGTCCGGCGGCGTGCCGATCTCCCATCGCGCCACACCGCGGCCGCGACGCGTCGTGACCGCCGGCTGCTCCACTGGGCCGCCGGTGTCGAGCTTGTCGCGTAGGCCATCGACCTTGACGCCGCGTTCACGCCACGCGGCCAGGAACCGATCGCGCACCTCCGCAGCCTCCAGCAGGCGCCACCCGTCCGGCGTGCGCCGTAGCGCCGCGCGCTCGCCGGGCCCGAGCGGACGCGGGTCGCGCACGTAGCGCGAGAGCGGGACGAAGCCGCGCTCGCTCGCGAACACGTGCTCGTCCGGCGTCTCGACGTGCCAGAGCGGCCGCAGACCGAGCGCGTCGACGGTGAAGACGCACGTGTCGCCGACACGGGACAGGATCGCGGCCGGGCCCTGCGCGAACGGACCGAACGCCGCGCGCGCGTGCATGTACAGGTCCTGCGATGGCCCGTCCATCCGCTTGATCTCGTTCACGATCGGCGGGAAGATCAGCTCGATCGCTTCGATGAGCGTCAGGCCGAAGCGGTTCACCATGCCGCGGACGATCGCGTCGACGTCCTGCGAGTCACTGCCGTCGCGCGACAGCGGGAGCCGGAGCATGCGCGCCTCCGACCGGAGGCGCTCGACGGTGTTGATCTCGCCGTTGTGCGCGATCGCGGCGAACGGCTGCACGCGCTCGAAGCTCGTCGTCGTGTTCGTCGCGTAGCGGTTGTGGCCGAACGCCATCGAGGTCGCGAACCGCGGATCGGCGAGGTCCTCGAACGCCCGCGGCAGCTGCAGCGCGTCGCCGCGGAGCTTGTACACGGCGCTGCGCCGCGAGAGGCTCACCACGGTCGCGGACGTGGTGCGCTCGATGTCGTACCAGGCCTCGTGCAGGCGGCCGGCGCCGGAGCTCTGCGACCCGCCCACCCACAGGCCGATCTGCCAGAACCGCGGGGCACCCGCACGTCCGCGCGGACCGAGCGCGCCGACGTCGAGGCCGCTGTGCCGCTCGGCGAGGATGCGCAGGCCGTGCCGCTCGAAGATGCGGCGGACCGCCTGCTCCTCGATCTCGTCGCCGGTCGTCGGCACGAACAGGTGGGCGACCGCGAAGTGCGGGTCGTAGGCGCGATCGCCCACGCGGCCGGCCCACAGCGCGCGCGGGATGTCGGTCAGGACGCCGGCGCCGTCGCCCTCCCCGTCCACCGTTCCCGAGCGGTGATGGAGGCAGACCAGGCCGTGGAGCGCGAGGTCCAGCAGCGCACGTGTCGGCCGCCCGTCCTTGCGGGCCGCCGCCACCAGCGCACAGGCGTCGTGCTCCTCGACCACGCTCAGCAGTCCTTTCTCGCTCCAGATATGCGAAAGCCTCCCTTTTCGGGAGGCCTTGTCGGGATCGCTCTGGGCTCCTGCGACCGCGACCTAGCCTCGTACCTCCGCTGCTGCGGTGGTGATCGTGGCAATGATCGTGGCTGCGGTGTTCACCGAGGCGAAAGGTAGCCGAGAGCAAGGGTCGCGCACTAGTGGCGAGAACGTTGCGGAACGGTGCTTACGCGGCCGCGACGGGAGAAATGACATCGACACGATCTCCGACGCGGGCGACCGCCTCCGCCGCCACCACGGTGCACGCCGCACCGCGCCGGCCGACGAGCGCGAGCCGGAAGGTCTCGAGGTCGTCGACACCGTTCATCTCGCCGATGTGCGTGCACGGCTCGCACGGCCCGTTCACGCGTAGCGTGATCCCGCCGGCGCGGAGCAGCGTGCCGGGCTCCAGGATGGTCACGTTCCGCAGACCCTCGATCGTCACTTGTTCGCGAAGATCGCCGGGCCTCAGGCCGAGGTCGTCCAGCGTCGAGCGGTCCACGACGAGCACCGACCGCGTCGTCTTCTTCACGTGGCTGTCGCCCTCGATCCCGCCGCCGACGCGGCCCGTGACCGCATCGACCGGCGTCGGCCGGAGGCCCTTCGCGTGGTGGAGCTGCAGTGAGACGATCCGAACGTCCACGAACGGGAGTGTCCCACACCGAACAGCCGGTCTATGGAGCTGGGCACGCCTCGTTGGACGACACTGTCGAGAACGGCGGGGCCCGAGCGTCGTACCGGTGAGAAAGCCGAAGGAGGCAGCGACGTGAAGTACATGTTGATGTTCGTCAGCGACGAGGACTCGGAGCGGCGCGCGGATCCGGACGAGATCAGGCGCGGGTACGAGGCGGTCGGGAAGTGGTGGGGCGAGCACGCTGCCGCCGGCAGGATCGTCGACGGGCAGGAGCTGAAGTCGACCAAGACCGCGACGACGATCCGGAAGAAGGACGGCAAGATCGCCGTGACCGACGGTCCGTTCATCGAGTCGAAGGAGGCGCTCGGAGGGTTCGCGATCATCGACGTCCCGGATCTCGACGCCGCGATCGAGCTCGCGAAGGGCTGGCCCGTCCTGCGGACCATCGAGATCCGACCGGTGGTCGAGAGCCGCGACGACAGCAGCATGCCGAAGGACACTCGGTAGGCACGTCGCCGTCAACGTCGATCCATCGGACGCGATCGACCGCGCGTTCCGCGACGAGGCGGGCAGGGTCACCGCGCGCCTGACACGGCTCCTCGGCGACTTCGACCTCGCCGAGGAGCTCGTCCAGGACGCGATCGTCGCCGCGCTCGAGCACTGGCCCCGCGAAGGCATCCCCGACGCGCCCGGCGCCTGGCTGCTGACGGTCGCGCGGCGCAGGGGCATCGACCGCATCCGCCGTGAAGCGCGCTACCAGCGAAAGCTCGCGCTCCTGGAGGAGGCGCCACCGATCGTGCGCACCGAGACCGATGACCGGCTCGACCTCATCTTCACCTGCTGCCATCCCGCGCTCGCACGGGAGGCGCAGATCGCCCTCACCCTGCGCTCGGTGCTCGGGCTCACGACCGTGGAGATCGCGCGCGCGTTCCTCGTCTCGGAGGCAACGCTCGCGCAGCGGATCGTCCGCGCGAAACGCAAGATCGTCGAGGCGCGGATCGAGCTCAGACGGCCGGAGCCATCGGAGCTCCCGGAGCGGCTCGGCCAGGTCCTCGCGGTGCTCTATCTCGTGTTCAATGAGGGCTATCTCGCGAGCGGACCAGAGCGGGCCACGCGGCGCGACCTCGCGGAGGACGCCGAGTGGCTCACATCGCTCATCGCGCGGTCGGCGCCCGACGAGCCTGAGGTGCTCGGCCTGCTCGCGCTGATGCGCCTGCATCTCGCGCGCACCGACGCGCGGTTCGACGAGCGCGGCCGGATGGTGCTCATGAAGGACCAGGAGCGCTCGCGCTGGGACCCGACGAAGATCGCCGGCGCGGTGCGGCTCATCGAGCGTGCCGCGGCCCTGCGCCGCCCCGGTCCGTACCAGCTGCAGGCCGCGATCGCGGCGGTGCACGCCGAAGCCCTGTCGTGGGCGGCGACCGACTGGCCGCAGATCCTCCGTCTCTACGACGCGCTCGCGGCGATGAGCCCATCACCGGTGGTCCGACTGAACCGCGCGATCGCGCTACGCGAGGTCGCGGGAGCCGAGAGCGCGCTACGGGAGGTCGACTCGCTGGGCGCAGACCTCGAGCGCTATCACCTCTTCCACGCGACGCGCGCCGAGCTGCTGCGCGACCTCGGGCGACGTGATGAGGCGCGCGACGCGGATCGCCACGCCGTGACATCGCGTTGACGCGATCGGCG
>JACPEQ010000185.1 GCA_016183435.1 Chloroflexota bacterium | reverse complement strand
CGCGTGCGGAGCGCCGAGGAGATCGGCACGATCGTCGACGGCATCACCGCCGCGGACATCCAGCGCGTCGCGCGCCAGTACCTTCGCCCGGAGCTCGCGTACGTCGCCGCCATCGGCCCACGTGCCGCGGTCGGCGGCATATCGGCGCCGCAGCCGCAGATCATGGAGATGGCCTCATGAGCGACGCCTCGAACGTCCAGCGCACGCTGATCGTCTTCAAGCCGGATGCCGTGCAGCGCGGGATCGTCGGCGAGCTGCTCGCGCGGTTCGAGCGGCGCGGCTTCCGGATCGTCGCGATGCGCGCGCTGCGCGTCCCGCGAGCGATGGCCGAGACGCACTACGCCGTGCATGAGGGGAAGTTCTTCTTCGGGGACCTCGTCAAGACGATCTCCGCGTCGCCGGTCGTGGCCGCGGTGCTCGAGGGCCCGCATGCCATCGCCGTCGTGCGAGCGATCGTCGGCGCGACGCGGCCGCACGAGGCGGCGCCGGGGACGATCCGCGGCGACTACGCGCTCGTCGGACTGCGCAACCTCGTCCATGCGAGCGACGCGCCGGAGACCGCCGCGAGCGAGATCGCGCTGTGGTTCCCGGACGGCGTCATCGAGTACACGCGCGATGTCGAGAAGTGGATGACCGACGAAGGTGCGCCTTAGTACGCTTCGGAAGTCGCCGACTTGCCCAGTGCAGAGGCGTTAGTCCGCATCCTTGCGCGTTGGTCCTCAAAGCGGCCTCAATGCCCGCAGGAACTCCTCCGCGAACGCGGCGATCGGCCGCAGGAACGCGTCGGGCGCGATCCCGCCCGCGAGCAGCGCGGCGAAGATCAGCCCGCCGACGACGCCCGCGACCGGGCGGCGCTCCGGTCGCCATGACGGCAGCCCCTCGGAGAACAAGCCGAACGCGACGCGCAGTTGCGCGATGAGCAGCAGCACGGTCGCGATCACCAGCGCGGCGCCGAGCCACGTGGCGAACGAGTACGCCATCAGCTCGACGTAGAAGCGTCCGGGGAACGCGACGACGGGCGGGGCGCCGATGAGGCCGATGCCGCCCGCGACGAACACCGCGGCGGCCATCGGCGCGCGTGCCGCGCGGGGAGGTCCGCCGTCCGCGCGCCGCTCGAGCGTTCCGGCCGCGAGGAGCTGCTGGGTCGCGCTCGCGCCGGTCGCGAGCGCGATGGCGATGCCGCCGACGATGCCCGGGCCGGAGAAGGTCCCGACGCCGACGAGCGCCATGCCGAGGTCCGAGATGACCGAGCACACCACGAGCCGGCGCAGGTCGGTCGCGCCGGTCGCGAGGAGCGCGCCGCCGATCGCCGAGAGGCCGCCGATCCCGAGGAGCAGATCTTGGACCTTCGTGAGCTGGACGATCGACGGGAGCAGCGCCGACTGCATGAGGATCTGCGCGAACGCGATCACCGTCATCGGCGTCAGGACACCGAAGAACAGCGCGAGCGCGGTCGCGGGCGCCTCGGCCGCGAGCAGCGCCGCGTGCGTGTGGAACGGGATGACCGCGAGCTTGAGGGCGAACGCGACATAGAGGACGACGACGAGGAGCACGAAGGTCGACTGCGGCTGGTCGCGCGGGAGGCTCTCGGCCAGCGCGAGCGCCGCGAGGCCGATCGTCCCGCCGAGCGAGACGAACGCGAAGTGCCGGATCGCGGCCTCGACGCTCCGGTTCCGGTGGATCTGGAACGTGAAGGATCCGACCGGCAGGAGCAGGCCGACGAGCAGGATCGAGTACGTGGCGAGCGGCGTCGTCAGCAGCAGCACCGCGACGACCACCGCGCCGACGCCGAGCGCGGTGGGGAAGAAGTTGTACGCGGGCTCGTCGAGCCACACGTCGAGGACGATGGCCGCGAGGATCACCAGGAGCGCGACGATCGCGAGCCGCCCGAGCGGAGTGATCGTCAGCTGCAGCGAGAGGATCTGTGACGATGCCGCGTCCGGCGCGAGCGCCACCAGCGCGGTGGCCACCGCGAGGGTCAGCAGGGTGAGCGGCGCGGCGATCACCACGCGCTTCCGCAGCAGGAACACGATCGGCGCCATCGCCGCGAGCAGCTGGAGCGGCATCACGACGGTGATCACTCGCGCACTGCCCGCTCGTTGACGATGAGGAACGCGCCGGTGAGCGCGACCACCACCTCGACCCAGGCCACCGCGATGGTCAGCTCGAGCTGTGGGCCCGGTGCGTATCGCATGAGCAGCTGGACGCCGGTGAGCATGAGGAGCGCGCCGAGCGACGTGCGGACGGCGCCGCGCGCCGTCACCAGGATCGCGGTCCCCGAGCTGAGCAGCCAGAACGCGGCGACCTGCACGACGACGGTGGCGTTGTCGGACGGGAAGAGCGCGAGCTCGGGCACGTCCGCGGTGATCGTGCGGAACGAGGCGAACGCCGCCGGGGTCGCCACGACGGCGATGAGCGTCGCCACCCACAGCCTCCAGCCGGGGTCCTCGCCGTACTCGCCGTCACGCGCCGCGACGAACAGGATCCCCGACGCGGCGAGACCGGCCACGGCCAGCACCGCGGCCTGCGCCGCCGTCGTCGCGCCCGCGGCGATGACGTTGGCGGCGATGGACACCGCGAAGAACGCGAGCGCCGTGAAGCGCAGGCGCGTGGCCCCGCTGGCGATCAGCGTCGTGAGGGCGACCGCCGCGAGCAGCACCATCTACCGGACCGCCCAGACGAGGAGGCTGACGATGACCGCGGTCGCGAGCCACACCCCGGCTCGGCGCTCGAAGAGCCCGAAGGCCACGCTCGAGCGGGTCGCCGCGGCCTCGATCGCGCGGAACGCGCCGACGCCGATGGGCGCCGGATCGAGCGCACGCATCGCCGGGCCGGACCGCTCCGCCGCCGCCTCGAAGTACGGGAGCAGCGGCCGGACCGTGCGCGCGAGCACGACCGCGATCGCCGCGCCGATCGCGATCGCGCCGATGTGCGCCGGCGAGATCGCCTCCGGTGCCGGCAGGTGTCGTCGCAGGTCGGCCTCGAGCGGGACGACGACGATGGTGGCCAGGAGCGCGACGCCGAACGCCGCGATGGCGGACGCGACGTCGAGCCCGGCCGGGACCTCGGCGACGCGGAACCGGCGGCCCACCTGCGCGAGCTCCAGGACCACGAGGAGCACGACCGCGGTCATCGCGAGGCCCGCGACGAACGGATCGACCGAGGTGAGCGCGCCCGCCCCCACGACGATCGCGCCGGCGACGAACACCGCGGAGCCGCCGACGAGCGCGACGTAGTCGCGATGCGGCATCAGCCACAGTGAGCTCGCGTACGCGGCCGCCGCGCGCGCGAAGAGCGCCACGATGCCGCCGGCGATGCCGAGCGGCGATCCGGTGGCGATGGCGACCCATATCGCCACCAGCGCGAGGTCGCTACGGACGGTCTCCCAGTGATCGGGCAGCGCGAGCGACACGACGCCGGCGTACGCCACGCTGAGGATCGCGGAGATCAGGACCACGTGCGCCCAGCCGAGAGAGGGGAGCGCCGCGACGATGACGATCGCGATGACGCCGACCGCGATCGGGCGCATCGGCACGGCGCCGCTTGCCGCGAGCGACAGGGCGACGGCGAGGAGGACGAGGACCACGAACGCGAGCCGTACCTCGAAGCTCAGCTCGGGCAGCGCGATCTCCGTCGTGGCGAGGTCGCTCGCGCCGAGGAGCCGGATGAGGAGGAACGTCGCGCCGATGCCGGCCGGCATGAGCACGAGGCTGCCGAGCGGCCCGAGGTCCCGCGCGGCCTCGGTGTCATCCGTGCTCCACGCGACCACCGGGTACAGCCCGGCGAACAGCAGCGCCCCGAGGGTGGCGGCGAGCATCACGCCCGCGGTCACCGCGAGCGGAGGCACCGACCCGAGCTGGAACGTCGGGCTGCCGCTCCGCGACATCAGCAGGGCCGCGAGCATCCACGCCTGCAGCCCGAAGGAGAGGTAGCCCGCGGCCCGGGCGGTCGCGGCGACCGGCGCGACGGCGAAGAGCGCGAGCATCGTGATCAGGGCGAGCACCGCGAGGACGACGATCGCGGCCACGAGGTCATCGGTGACGACCAGCGCGATCGCCACGAGCCCGATCGCGAGGATCAGCGCCGCGAGGGCGGGGTGGCGGCGCTCCATCCGGCTCGCGGTCGCCATCGCCGCCCCGGCGAACATGAGGACGAGCGCGAGCGACACGGCCGACAGCGCGTCGAGGCGATACGAGGCCTGGATCGTCGGCCCGCCGACCGCGGACCACTGCCACAGCGCGCGTCCCACGCTGCGCGTGGGGTCGACGAGCGGGTCCAGCGCGATCGGCAGGAACGCACCCGCCACGATGAGCGCGATCGCGCTACGGTGGGCGAGCCTCGAGGCGCGCGGCAGGAAGAACAGAAGGGCGCTGCTCGCCAGCGCCGTGGCCGTAGGAACGAGCGGAAGCTCTGCTGGCATGCGGCCTGCACTAGCGTAGACGGAGCGGTGCATCCGGCTGGCCCGCCGCACGGTCGCGAAGTACCGCGAGGAGCTGCAGATCACTCCCGCGCGGCTCCGGAAGCGCGGCTAGCTCTTCGGCTTGGCCTTCAGCGAGGAGTTGCCCTTCGCGGGTGGCGCACCGATGGCGGTCTGGATGGCGCTGACGGCTCCCGCATCGATCTTGTAGCCGAACGCGGTCCGGTGCACGCCGTCGAGGTGACGGTCACGCAGCGCGTCGCGCAGCGAGTGCTCGCGCCATCCCAGCTTCGTGGCGAGCTCGGCCGTCGTCATCCACTCGCGGTCGGCGCTCTTCGCCTTCTCGGAGGCATCCGCCTTGGCTTGCTGCTTGGGGCTCTTTTGACCGGCCATGCCTGCCAGCATATGCTGACCGACAGCGCTGCGGACCCCTCCGTCGGGTCGAGCGCTCCTTTCTTGTGAACTGCTTTTCGACCGACCGACACGCCTAGGAGGTCCCTGCGTTGGAAGCCTCACCGCTGCTCTGGGTGGTCCCCCTGTCCGGGCTCGTGGCCATCGCCGTCGCGGCCTACTTCGCGTACGACGTGCTGAAGGGGGAGACCGGTACCCCCGAGATGCAGGAGGTCGCGGGCGCCATCTACGTCGCCGCGGTCGCCTTCATCCGCCGCCAGTACCGCACCATCGCGATGCTCGCGCTCCTCGGCGCACTTGTCGTCGGCGGCGTCGTGTACGCGTTCGAGCGCGTCGAAGGCATCTCGCAGACCGAGCTGGCCCTCAAGACCGCGATCGCGTTCCTCGTCGGTGCGACGGCCTCGATGCTGTCCGGGATCATCGGCATGTTCGTCGCCGTGAAGTCCAACCTGCGGACCGCGGCGGCGGCGCGGACGAGCCTCGCGGATGCACTGCGCATCTCGCTCCGCGGCGGCGCCGTCTCGGGGATCCTCGTCGTGGGCCTCTCGCTCATCGGCGTCTTCCTGATCTTCATCGCCTACAACGGCTTCGCGAAGCCGGCCGAGGCGCCCTTCACGATCGTCGGCTTCGGGTTCGGCGCGTCGTTCGTCGCGCTGTTCGCGCAGCTGGGCGGCGGCATCTACACGAAGGCCGCCGACCTCGGCGCCGACCTCGTCGGCAAGGTCGAGGCGGGCATCCCCGAGGACGACCCGCGCAACGCGGCCGTCGTCGCGGACCTGGTCGGTGACAACGTCGGCGACTGCGCCGGCCGTGGCGCGGACCTCTTCGAGTCCACCGCGGCCGAGAACATCGGCGCGATGATCCTCGGCGTCGCGATCTTCGCGGCGACCGGCAACGTGCTGTGGATCCTCTTCCCGCTCGTCGTCCGCGGGTTCGGACTGTTCGCCAGCGTGATCGGGATCTGGTCGGTCCGCGGCAGGGAGACGGGCGACCCGATGGAGTCGCTCAGCCTCGGCTCGTACATCGTGACCGGCCTCTCGCTCCTGTTCATGTGGTTCACGACGAACCAGATGCTCAACGAGAAGGGCGGCGGCCACTGGTTCTTCTACGCCGGCGCGGTCGGCATCCTGACGAGCCAGGTCTTCGTGTACATCACGCGCTACTACACGTCGGGGGGCTCGCGGCCGGTGAAGGAGATCGCCAACGCGGCCCGCACGGGCCCCGCGACGACGATCATCTCCGGGACGGCCGTCGGGTATGAGACGACCGGTCCGTCGGTCATGGCGATCTCGGTCTCGCTGTTCCTCTCGTACTTCTTCGGCACCCAGTGGGGCGCCCAGACCGGCCTGCCGCACGGCGGCATCTACGGCACCGCCGTCGCCACGATGGGCATGCTGATGAGCGCCGCGTTCATCCTCGCGATGGACACCTTCGGCCCGATCACGGACAACGCCGCCGGCGTCGCCACGATGGCCCGCGCGCCGCATGACGTGCGCGACCGCCTCGACCGCCTCGACGCGG
>JACPEQ010000045.1 GCA_016183435.1 Chloroflexota bacterium | reverse complement strand
ACGACAGATGCATGCCGGGCTCGACCCAGCGCGTGAAAAAGACGTGCTCGACGGAGTTCGTCGCGCAGAGCACGACGTCCGCGCCGCGCACGGCCGCCTCGGGCGAGCCGACCGGCTGGACGTCGACCCCGAGCTTCGGCGACCATTCCCGCGCGAACGCGTCCCGATGTTCGACACTCGTGCTGTAGCAGCGGATGCGCTCGACCGGCCGCACCGCGCACAGCGCCATGACCTGGCCGCCCGCCTGCCACCCCGATCCGATCAGGCCGACCGTGCGTGCGTCGGCGCGCGCGAGACGCTTGGCAGCGAGCCCGTTCGTCGCGCCGACCCGCAAGCGCTGCAGGTATCCGTCCGGCAGGATCGCGAGCGGCTCGCCGGTGGAGCCGCGGGGATCTTCTCCCGGCGCATGTTCCCGTCGCGCTCCGGCCACGTAACGACGTCCGAGTCGATCCGCACCGCCCCGACCCCGAATGCGGGCGAGATCCCGTCCATGGACTTCAGCGAGTACAACGCCCCGGGTGTCGGCGTCTACACGAAGCTGTCGGACCGGCGACGATCCGTCCCCCGTCCCGCGGCGAGGTCGCGGTACGCGACCTCGAGGACGTCGATGACCTCGGCCATCGTCAGGAGCCGATCGACGTCCTCATTCGAGAGCAGCAGGGTCACGAACGTCAGACCCGCGCGGTCCCGACCACCTCGCGCCCGCCCGCGGGCGCGTCCTCAAGGTGCACCACGGAGTCGTAGCCGATGAGCTTGAACACGCGGTTCTGGGCGACGAGGGCCAGGATCGGCTCCGATCCGTCGTTCACGATCTGGTGCACCGTGTTCTGCGGCACGTACACGAGGTCGCCGGCCTGGAACGTCCACCGGCTCGGATCCCTGGCCACGCGAGCCTCGTAGCGCTCGCCGATCTGCGCCTCGACGTCCCACTGGATGCTCGTTCCGCGGCCGCTCATCACGTACACAGCCTCGTCCGCCATGTGCCAGTGCTTCGCCGTGCGCGAGCCGGGGGCGATCTCCTGCTGATAGATGTCCATCGCGTTCGCCCGGACGTCGGTCCGCCGCGGTGACGTCAGGACCCGGATGCGGCCGTCGCGCGTGTCCTCCCAGCGCGTGTCCGCCGGCTTCACGACCTTCTTCTTCTCTTCGAGGCCCTTCGTCCAGAGCCGGGACCAGTCCTCGGGCGGCCCGTAGGCCGACGGGTCGGCGCCGAAGCCGCGGCCCTGCTGGATGAGCCCGAGGTACATCCATGCGCTCTTCGGCTTCATGATCAGCGCGAGCGCGCGCCGATCGGGGTCGGCGTTGTAGTGGCGGTGCACGGAGTCGTTGTGCACGACGACGAGGTCGTCCTTCTCCCAGTCGTACCGCTTGCCGGCGTGGATCTCGTAGCCGCGGCCTTCCAGGATGTAGAAGCACGCCTCGTTCTGGTGCCCGTGGCCGCGGTTCGAGCCCCCGGGGAAGAGCTCGACGAAGTGGACCTGGAGCGTCTGCGTGAGGAACGGCTCGTCGCCCGGTCCGAGCACCCACCAGGTCCGCGACTCGGACGAATCGCCCGAGTGCGCCACGCTCGCGTCGTCGGTGACGGTGCCCTTCCGCCGCACCCGCGGCGCGGTGCGCTGCCGGCGGCGGAACTCGTCGAGCCCGTACTCGCTGGAGCTCATGCCACGAAGGAAGACCCTGCCCTCTTCGCCCACGCGGCACCTCCCCGAGTGATCCGAGCGCTGGACAGGAAAGGTATAACAATTGGACATTCCAGGTCTACGACAGGGGGAGGGCCCATGCGAACGAGACGTACGTCCACCGTTCCCGTCCTGCTCGCGGTCATCGCGCTCCTCGCCGCCGCGTGCGGCGGGACCGCCCAGCCCGCGCCGACCGCCGCGCCCACGAGCGCGGCGACCGCGAAGCCCACGACGGCGCCGACGACCGTTCCGACAGCGGCGCCGACCGTCGCGGCGGGCGAGCTCGACGCCGACACGATCGCGAAGGCCAAGGCCGAGGGCACCGTCGTCCTCTACACGTCGCTGTCGTCGAGCGACTCGAAGAAGGTCGGCGACACCTTCGCGGCGAGCGCGAAGGCCTACGGCATCAAGATCACGGTGAACCGCAAGTCGAGCGAGAGCCTGGTGACGCAGTTCATGACCGAAGCGAAGGCGGGCAAGGTGCTCGCCGACGTCCTCGAGACCGGTGGCATCGACCTGTTCCAGGCGATCAAGGCCGGATATGTCGACCCGTGGAAGGTTCCCGCCGCCTCGGGCTTCCCCGCCGACCTGAAGGACGCGAACGGCGTGTGGCACGCCGCGCGGCTGGGCGTCGAGACGATCGCGTGGAACACGACCGCGGTGAAGGCGGCCGACGCCCCGAAGTCATTCGAGGACCTGGCCGACCCGAAGTGGAAGGGCAAGTGCCTCATCGAGGCCAACGACGTCGAGGTCCTGCTCGGCCTCGGCGAGCGCAAGTACAAGGACCCCGCGAAGGCGCAGGCCCTGCTCACACGGACGATGGCGAACTGCACGCCGTCGGACGGGCACACCGAGACGCTGGACAAGCTCATCGCGGGCCAGGGCGCCGTCTTCTGGGGCGCGCACGCGCACAGCACCGAGCAGAAGAAGGCGGCGGGCGCGCCGGTCGACTACATGACGACGGAAGGCGTCGTCACGATCGACGGACCGGGTCTCGTGAAGGGCGCTCCGCACCCGAACGCGGGGAAGGTGTTCGTCAACTGGTACCTCAGCGCCGAGGGCCAGAAGGTGCTGGCTGACCTGTTCCGGGTCCCGGCGCGGCCGGGAGCGGCGAACGAGAAGCTCCTGCCGAAGACCATCTACTACACCGGACCCACGCTCGCGGAGAAGTTCCCGGCCTACCAGGAGTTTTGGAAGAAGACCGTCAAGTAGTGGCGACCGCGGCGCGGGGAGCGTCCTTCGCGCTCCCCGCGCTGCCGCGTTCCGGCGTCGTCATCCCGGCGATGGCCGCGACGTTCCTGCTCCTGCTCACCGTCCTGCCACTCTCGATGCTCATCCTCGGCAGCCTCCAGGTGGAGGGCCGGGAGGGGCTGACCCTCGCGAACTACGCGAACGTCTACAGCGACCCGCGGACGTACCGGCTGCTCTCCAACTCGTTCCTCTACGCGGTGGGCACGGCGGTCCTCGCGCTGTCGCTCGGCACGGCGCTCGCGTACATCGTCGAGCGCACGAACGTTCCCTTCCGCCGTGCGTTCTTCGCGGTCACGCTCGTGCCGCTCATCGTGCCGGGGATCGTGAGCACGATCGCGTGGGTCTACCTCGCGAGCGGGAAGATCGGCGTGATCAACAAGGCCTTCATGGCGCTGCTCGGGCTCACCGATCCGCCGTTCGAGATCTACAGCTTGCTTGGGATGATCTGGGCCGAAGGGCTCCACCTGTCTCCGCTCGTGTTCCTCGTCATGGTCGGCGCGATGCGGGCCATGGATCCGTCGCTGGAGGAGGCCGCGGTCACCAGCGGAGCGCGACCGCTGCGGACGCTGCGCACCGTCACGCTGCCCATCCTCATGCCCGCCCTGGCGTCGGGCGCGCTCATCATGTTCATCCGCGGCCTCGAGTCGTTCGAGGTCCCAGCTCTGATCGGGATCCCAGCGCGGGTCCCGGTCTTCACGAGCGAGATCTACGAGGCGCTGCGCAGATACCCCCAGGACTACGGCTCGGCGGGATCGCTCGGCGTCGGTCTCCTTGCGATCAGCGCCGTCGGGGTGTGGTGGTACGGACGTCTCACCCGGCGCGCCGAGCGCTTCGCGACCATCACCGGCAAGGGCTACCGCCCGCGCACGATCGAACTCGGGAGCTGGCGCTGGCCGGCGCTCGCGTTCCTCGTCCTGTACCTGCTCATCGTCGTGGTGATGCCGTTCCTCGTGCTCCTCTTCGTGTCACTGCTGCCGTTCTACATCCCGAGCCTCGACATGTTCCAGCGGCTGACGCTCAAGAACTACGTCACGGTCCTGGAACACCCCGACACGCTGCTGGCCGCCCGTAACAGCCTCCTGCTCGCCGTCTCGACCGCGACCATCGCGATGGCGCTCACCGCGGTCATCGCGTGGATCGTCGTGCGCACGAGGCTGCCCGGGCGTCGCATCCTCGACCTGCTGGCGTTCCTGCCGATCGGGATCCCGGGACTGGTGCTGGCGGTGGCGCTCATCTTCGAGCTCATCAGCTTCCCGATCCCGATCTACGGGACGCTCATCATCCTCGTCGTCGCGTACGTGACGCGCTACATGCCGTACGGCATGCGGACGAACAGCGCCGCGATGCTCCAGCTCCACCATGAGCTCGAGGAAGCCGCGGCGGCGTCGGGGGCGTCCTGGGCCACGACGTTCCGCAAGATCGTGGTGCCGCTCCTGTGGCCGTCGCTGGTCGCGGGCTGGATCTACGTGTTCGTCGTGTCGGTGCGCGAGCTCTCGTCGTCCGTCCTGCTCGTCTCGCACGACAGCATCGTGGTGTCCTTCGTCATCTTCGACCTCCAGGTCTCGGGACAGTCGAACGCGGTGGCCGCGCTGTCGGTCCTGCTGGTGCTCTCGCTCGTCGTGGTCGTGGGCCTGACCCAGCGCGTGAGCTCGCGGATCGGGGTCAAGGGAGGGTAGTCGTGGCCATGCTGACCGTCGCGTCGCTCCGCAAGACGTACACGACCGATCGCGGCGGCGTCCGTGCGGTCCAGGGGGTCTCCTTCACCGTCGAGGACGGGCGCTTCTACACGCTGCTCGGACCGTCGGGATGCGGGAAGACGACGACGCTGCGCTGCATCGCCGGGCTCGAGCGGCCGGAGGGCGGGACCATCCAGCTCGACGACGAGGTGCTCTCCGGCGACGGCAGGTTCGTCCCCCCGTACGACCGTGATCTCGGCATGGTGTTCCAGTCGTACGCGATCTGGCCGCACATGAACGTGTTCGACAACGTCGCCTTCCCGCTGCGGGTCGGCCGGGCACGCGCCACGTCGGCCGAGGTGCGGAAGCGCGTGGAGGAGGCGCTCGCGCTCGTGGGTCTCGAGGGTCTCGAGGACCGCCCGGCCCCCCAGCTTTCCGGCGGCCAGCAGCAGCGCCTCGCCCTCGCGCGCGCGCTCGTGCGCAAGCCTCGCCTGCTGCTGCTCGACGAGCCGCTGTCCAACCTCGACGCGAAGCTGCGTGAGCGCATGCGCATCGAGCTGCGCGAGCTGCAGCGACGGCTCGGCATCACGACGGTCTACGTGACCCACGACCAGGGCGAGGCGCTCTTCCTCTCGCACCGCGTCGCGGTGATGCACGACGGCGGGATCGTCCAGGAAGGCACGCCGCGCGAGATCTACCGGGATCCATCGACGGGCTTCGCCGCCGACTTCGTCGGCAACGCGACGTTCCTGGCCGGCGACGTGGTCGAGGACGGCATCGCCGCGCTCGGCGGGCGCGTGCGCTGCTCCATGCCGAAGGATCTGCGGCCCGGCGAGAAGGGTCTTCTGGTCCTGCGCCCCGAGAACGTCGTCGTGCGCGGCGCGCCCGAGCGGCGGCCGAACGAGTTCGGCGGGAAGCTCGAGATCGCCGCGTTCCTGGGCGATCACCTCGACTGCATCGTCGCGGTCGGCGACACGCTCGTTCGCGCCCGGGCGCATCCGTCCGTGCAGCTCCGCCGAGGGCAGGACGTGTGGGTCGAGTTCCCGGTCGAGCATTGCGTCGCGATGCGCGACGACGGCTGGCGCCCGCGCGCCCTGCAGCGCAGCTTCGGAGAGGATGAAGAGTGACAGACGTGATGGCGAAGCCGACCGCGGGACCCGCCCTGGTGCCCGGCTCGTACGGCGCGCAGCGCTACGGGTCCGACGTCATCGTCGACCTCCTGCGCGGGTCCGGCATCCCCTACGCCGCGCTGAACCCGGGCGCGACCTACCGCGGCCTGCACGACTCGATGGTCAACTACGGCGCGAACAGGCCCGAGATGATCCTGTGCACGCACGAGGAGATCGCCGTCTCCATCGCACACGGATACGCGAAGGTCACCGGCAAGCCGATGGCGGCGATCGTCCACGACGTCGTCGGCCTGCTCCACGCGGCGATGACCATCTACTACGCCTTCATCGACCGAGTGCCGATGATCCTCATCGGCGCGACCGGGCCGCTCGACCGCACGAAGCGCCGCCCGTACATCGACTGGATCCACAGCGCGCTCGTCCAGGGCAACGCGGTGCGCGACTACGTGAAGTGGGACGACCAGCCCGCCACCATCGGTGACTTCCCGGCCTCGTTCGCGCGCGCGTACCGGATCGCGACGACCGAGCCGGCCGGACCCGTGTACCTGTGCTACGACGCGGGACTGCAGGAGGACGAGCTTGCCGCGCCCGTCGACGTCGGCGCGGTGCTGAAAGGCGCGCTGCCGACACCGGTCCAGGCCGACCCGCGCGCGCTCGAGCGCGCGGCCGAATGGCTCGCGGGCGCGGAGCGGCCGGTCATCGTCACGGAGTTCACGGCGCGGCACCCGTCCGCGTTCTACGACCTCGTCGCGCTCGCGGAGATCCTCGGTGCAGGCGTCGTCGACCTGAACGGACGGCTGAACTTCCCGAACCGCCACGCGCTGAACGTCACCGGCGGCGACGCCCTGGCGACCGCCGACGCCGGGCTCGCGGTCGACGTCGGTGACCTGTACCGCGCGCTGAACCAGCTCGACCGCGACAGCAAGGATCGCGCGAAACGGCCGCGCACCCCGGCGGGCTGCAAGGTCATCGACATCGGACTCTCGGAGCTCCGCTCGAGCAAGTGGTCCGAGGACCTCGGGCAGTTCCAGCCGGTCGACCTGTCGATCGTCGCGGATACGTCGATCGCGCTTCCCTCGTTGAACGCGCTGCTGCGCGAACGGATCCGGAAGGACGATCCCGCGCGCGCCGCGGCACGCGACCGCGTGGCCGCCCTCCACCAGAGCATCCGCGCCGGCTGGGCCGAGTCGGCACGCGAGGGCTGGGACGACGCCCCGATGACGCCGGCGCGCCTCGCGAGCGAGGTCTGGGACGTCATCCAGCGCGAGGACTGGGTCCTCACCGCGAACACCCTCGAGGAGTGGACGCTGCGCCTCTGGGACATGGACGGCCCGGCGCGCCACCCGGGGCGCAGCTTCGGCACGGCGACGCAGATCGGCACCTCTCTCGGCGTCGCGCTCGCGTACCGCGGGACCGGCAAGCTCGTCGTCGACATCCAGCCCGACGGCGATCTGCTGTACGACCCCGGCGCGCTGTGGACGGCGGCGCACGACCGCCTGCCGATGCTCGTCGTCATGTACAACAACCGCGCCTACTTCAACGACTGGGAGCACCAGATCCGCGTCGCCCGGCAGCGCGGCACGCCGGAGGCGAACGCCTTCCTGGGGATGGACATCAGCGATCCGGCGCCCGACTTCGCGATGCTCGCGCGGTCGTTCGGCTGGCACGCCGAAGGGCCGATCGAGGATCCGCGCGCGGTACGGCCCGCGCTGGAGCGCGCGCTGCGCGCCGTGAAGGAGGGCAGGCCCGCGCTCGTCGACACCATCGTGAGGAAGCGGCCACTGACCCGATTCCGCTGAGATCGTTCGCTATGCTCCGGCACGGAACAGAGGGGGTAGCTGACCGATGACGCCGTTCACCGACCGCATCGAGCCCAAGGACTTCGAGAAGATGCCGAAGGAGTACAAGGAGCTCCTCACGCGGCTGCTCGCCATCCAGGCCGACTGCGAGATCGGCGGCCCGCACATCTACGTCGATCACTGGACGCTGCGCGCTCCCACCGTCGACGATCAGTGGCGCGTCGCGCGCATCGCCGCCGAGGAGATCGACCACTGCCGCAAGTTCCTGCGGATGCTCCAGCTCATCGACATCGACCGCTCGGACATCCTCACGCGCCCACGCTCGCGGCGCGAGGTGGACGCGTTCAAGGAGGACATGCCGGAGTGGGCCGACTTCGCGGCCTTCGGGATGCTCATCGACAAGGTCGGCCAGTACCAGCTCGAGGAGATGATCGGGTCGTCGTACCAGCCGGTGGACAACTACCTCGACGTGATCCTCCGTGAGGAGAAGGGGCACATCTCGTACGGCCAGCAGCAGCTCGAGAAGCTCGTCCAGAGCGGGCCCGAGGGCAAGGCGGCCGCGCAGCGGTCTGTCGATCGCTGGTACAAGGTGGGCCTGGACATGTTCGGCCGCTCGGGCTCGGCCCGAACGGAGCGCTACATCGAATGGGGTCTCAAGCGTCGCACCAATGAAGAGGCGCGCCGCCAGTACATCGCCGAGGTCGAGCCGCAGATCGCGGCACTCGGCCTGGCCGTCCCCGATCGGCTCGAAGGGCGCAAGTACCTCTAGCCGGACCGCGGTAGGGGGAAGTGCGGCGTCGCGAGCTCGATCCGCGGCGCGAGGCCCCGCCAGTACGTGCGCTCCGTGGTCATCGCCTGCACGTGGCCGTCCCACTCGAAGTTGAAGGCCTCGAGCCCGAGCTTCACGGCGGCGCGCACCTTCTCCTGCGTCGCCTCGTCGCGCGCGAAGCGCCGGATCGCCTCGATCTGCCGGTCACCGTGCCCGGTGTCCTGCTCGGCGTGCAGCTCGTACGTCGCCGCGGCGCGCGCGCTGAAGCCGTAGTGCTTGGTCATCGCCTCGAACATCCCCGCCGCCGCCCCGTCCGGGCCGCCGTGCATGGCCTCGACGAAGGACAGCATCGCGATGCCCTCGAGCGCGCTCCGCCGCTGGCAGCATCCGACGATCATCTCGATCGCCGCGAGCGTGCCCGGCGCCGCCTCAGCGCGGTCGGCCTCATCGCGGGTGAGGCCGGCCTCCTCGAGGAACTGGAGCATCACGTCGACGTGCGTCCTCTCGCCGCCGAGCTCCTCCATGAAGTTCTCCATCACGATCGGCATGAGCTCGTAGTTCCGCTCGTTCACGACGTTCGTGACGATGTACCCGAAGAACACCGGGTTCATGCGAACGCGCAGGTAGTGCTGCATCTCGGCGCGCACGATCTGCTCGTGCGTCCAGCGGTGCTCGCGCACGCCCTTGAACCACGGGTGCTCCTTCATGTGGAGCACGCGGGCGTAGCCCCAGAGCTCGTCGATGAAGGCGTCGGGATCCTTCGCGCGCGCTGCTACACCGGCCACGACTTCGGCAACGCTTTCCGCAGCTCCTGGTATTCCGGATCTCCGGCGTGCTCGCGCTTGATGCGCGCGAGCGTCCGCACGAGCTCCGCTTTCGACATCTTCACCGCGCTGGAGACCATACCCGTGGTCTCCTCGAAGGTCGCCCTTCAGTTGCGGCGTCAGCCGCGCATCCGCTCCAGGACGTAGCGATCGCGTTCAGGGAGCGCCATGCGACCGAACCTAGCGTCCAGCGGGATGCACGTCCACGGCCTCTACCCGGGGCCGTGGCGTGCCATCCGGGTCCACGACGAGCGTGGACCGCGCGAGCACGCGGAAGCGCTCGCGGCCCGACGCGACGCGCAAGATGAGGAAGCAGTTCTCGACGACCTCGCCGGGGCGCGCGTCGGTCCGCGCCGGGACCTCGATCGTCGCCGATCCGCGGGGCGGGATCCGCACTGCGCGCGAGAGGCGCGAGCTGCGGAAGCGGCCGTGCGGGTGCCATGCCTGATGGACGGTCATCGCGCGGTCGCTGCCGTTCCGCACAAGCCAGCGGACGCGCCACGCCCGGCCGAACCGCCGGACCTCGTCCAGCGCGATGCCGATGCGAAGTGGCCGTCCGGTCCGCCTGATGGGTCCAATTGTCATACCATTCGCCGCCAGCGGGACATGGGAGGGGGATCATCGACGTCTTCTTCGGCAGCCTGATCACGGTCCTGCAATGGCCGACGGCCGGGCTGCTGGTGCTCGGCGTCGGGATCGGGTTCGTCGTGGGGATCCTGCCCGGCCTCGGCGGTGCGGTCACGCTCGCGCTGCTGCTCCCCTTCATCTACGACATGGACCCGATCCCAGCCTTCGCCTTCCTCCTCGGAATGCACGCCGTGGTCGCCACGACGGGCGACATCACCTCGGTCCTCTTCGGGATCCCCGGCGAGGGCACGGCGGTCGCCACCATCTTCGACGGTCATCCGATGGCGAAACGAGGCGAGGCCGGCCGCGCGCTCGGTGCGGTGCTCACCAGCTCGCTCGTCGGCGCGGTCATCGGCGCGGCCGTGCTCGCCATCTCCGTGCCGATCATGCGGCCCCTCGTGCTGTCCTTCGGGCCGCCCGAGTTCTTCATGCTCGCGATGCTGGGCATCACCTTCGTCGTCGCGCTCGCGGGCGGCAACCTCGTGCGAGGCTTCCTGATGGCCTTCCTGGGGTTCCTCATCGCGATGGTCGGGCTCGATCCGTTCACCGGGAAGCCACGCTTCGCGTTCGGGCAGCTCTACCTGTGGGACGGCCTCAGCATCATCCCAGTCATCCTCGGGCTGTTCGCGGTCCCGGAGACGCTGCAGCTGATGAGCACGCACGCCGCCATCGCGCAAGGCGCGACCGGCCCGATCACGCGCGTGATGGACGGGATCCTCGACACGTTCCGGCACTGGTCGGTCACGCTCCGCTGCAGCGCGATCGGCGTCTTCATCGGGCTGATCCCCGGCATGGGCGGCGCGACCGCGCAGTTCATCGCGTACGCGCACGCGCAGCAGACCTCGAAGACCCCGGAGGAGTTCGGGAGGGGCTCGATCGAGGGCGTCCTCGCCGCCGGATCGGTGAACAACTCCAAGGAAGGCGGCGCATTGATCCCGACGGTGGCCTTCGGGGTACCGGGGAGCACGGCGATGGCGATCCTGCTGGGCGCCTTCCTCATCCTCGGGGTCGTTCCCGGGCCGCAGATGCTCACGAAGCACCTGGACATCACGTTCTCGATGGTCTGGGTCATCGTCATCTCGAACGTCCTCGCGGTCGCGCTGAGCTTCCTCTTCCTGCGGCAGCTCGTCTCGCTGACGTTCATCAAGGGCACCTGGCTCGTGCCGTTCCTGCTCGTGCTCATGACCCTCGGTGCATACACGACGCACAGCGACGTCCTGGATGTCGTCGTGATGATCGTCTTCGGTGCCGTCGGCTGGTGTGCAGTGCGGTTCGGCTGGCCGCGCGCCCCCTTCCTCCTCGCGTTCGTCCTCGGGCCGACCGCGGAGCGCTACCTGTTCCTCTCCCATCAGCTCTATGAGTGGGGCTTCCTCCTCCGGCCGATCACGCTCGCCCTGATCGGCATCGCGCTGCTCGGCGTCGGTTACTCCATCCGCCGTGAGCGGGCGGACCGCCGGTCGCGAGTCCCGGCCCAGGGTGCCGCGGCGTGAGCACCGGTCCGACCGGGCTCTCGCGTGGCGTGCTCGCGGGGCGCGGAGCGCTCCTGTTCAGTCTCGCCGTCCTCGCCGTGCTCGCCTACGCGGCGTACGAGATCAACACCGGCTTCACGACCCGTGCGCGACTGTTCGCGAACGCCATAACGGTCCCGGCGCTCGTCCTCGCGGCATTCCAGGTCGCCCGTGAAGCGAGGCGGGTCATCCCGCTTCCCGTGCCGTCGGAGGCCGTGGTCTCCCGCTCCGCGTTCATCTGGGCGATCGCGTTCTTCGTATCCATGTGGACGATCGGGCTCCAGCTGACCATCCCGCTGTTCGCGCTCGTCTACCTGCGGCTCGCGGCCGGGGAGGCCTGGCCGAAGGCCGCCGCGTACGCGGCCATCGCGTGGCTCTTCGTCGAGCTGACCTTCGTTCAGACCCTGCACATCCCGCTGCCCGCCGGAGCGATCCCGCTGCCGGCCATCACAAACTAGGAGGAGGTACGGACCATGCGCGCTATCGCGATGCTCGCGTCCCTGATGCTGGTGGCGGCCGCCTGCGGCGGAGCGACCACGCCACCACCGGCGGCGACCTCGGCGGCAACGGCCGCGGCGACGGCCGCGCCGACGGCGGCGGCGACCGCCGCGCCGACGCAGGACCCGGTCGCGGCGTTCTATCGAGGCAAGACGGTGAAGATCATCGTCGGATACACGCCGGGAGGCGGCTACGACACGTATGCCCGCACGCTCGCGGCACACATCGGCAAGCAGATCCCCGGCAACCCCACGGTCATCGTGGAGAACATGGACGGTGCCGGGAGCATCAAGGCGCTGAACTACATCTTCACGGCGGCACCGAAGGACGGCACCGTGTTCGGCACCTTCGGGCGGGGCCTGCCCGAAGCGGAGCTGCGGAATGACGAAGGCGTCCAGTTCAAGTCGAAGGAGCTCAACTGGATCGGCTCCATGAACGAAGAGGTCAGCGTGTGTGTCGTCCGCAGCACGTCACCGGTCAAGACCCTGGCCGACGCGCAGAAGCAGACCGTGACGGTCGGCGCGACCGGTCCTAACGACGACACCGGCTTCTTCCCGCGGGTGATGAACGCGCTCGTGGGTACGAAGTTCGAGCTCAAGACCGGCTACCCGGGCGGGAACGACGTGCTCCTGGCGCTGGAGCGCGGCGAGGTCATGGGCCGCTGCGGCTGGTCGTGGTCGTCCGTCATCAGCACGAAGAAGGACTGGATCGACACGAAGTACGTCACGATCCTCACCCAGATGAGCCTGAACAAGCATCCGGACCTGCCGAACGTCCCGATCGCGACCGAGCTGATCACGAACCCGGAGGACAGACAGATCCTCGAGGTGATCTTCGCGCGCCAGGCCATCGGGCGGCCCTACGCGGCACCTCCCGGCATCCCGGCCGAGCGCGTGAAGGCGCTCCAGGATGCCTTCGAGAAGACCATGAAGGACAAGGAGTTCCTCGCCGCCGCGGACAAGGCGAAGCAGGAGATCAACCCGAAGAACGCCGCTCAGACCAAGCAGGTGATCGAGAAGATCTTCAGCACGCCGCCCGCGCTGGTGAACCGGCTCAAGCAGATCGCGGGCTAGCACATCGGGATGAGGCCGCCGCACGCGGCGGCCTCATCCCCCTAGAGTGCGAACTCCCCCATCGCGATCCGCTCGCGGCCGCCCATGTACGGCCGCAGGACCTCGGGGATGGCCAGCGATCCGTCCGCCTGCTGGTAGCTCTCCATGACGGCGATCATGAGTCGCGGCAGCGCCAGCCCCGACGCGTTCAGCGTGTGGACGAGCTCGGCCTTCGCCCCTGCCTCGCGGCGGAAGCGGATGCTCGAGCGCTCGGCCTGGAAGTCGCCGCAGTTCGAGATCGACGAGACCTCGAGCCACTCCTGCTGCCCCGGGGCCCATGCCTCGAGGTCGTAGCCCTTCAACGCGTTGAATCCGAGATCGCCCGTGCAGCGTTCGACCAGCCGGGCCGGGATGCGCAGGCGGCGGAGCACGTCGAGTGCGAGCTCGCGCATGAGCTCGAGCTCGCGCGGCGAGTCCTCCGGAAGGCAGTGGATGACCATCTCGACCTTGTCGAACTGGTGGCCGCGCTTGATCCCCCGGACGTCGCGGCCCGCGCTCATGTGCTCGCGCCGGAAGCACGCCGTGTAGGCGACGTAGCGCCGCGGCAGGTCGGTCGCCTCGAACGTCTCATCGCGGTGCATGCCCACGAGCTGCGGCTCCGCCGTCGGCACGAGCCACAGGTCGTCCTGTGTATCGCGGTACAGGTTCTCGTCGAAGTGCGGCAGCTGGCCCGTCGCGGTGAGCGTCTCGCGCTTCGTGAGGAACGGCGGGTAGATCTCGACGAACCCATGCGCGAGCTTCAGGTCGATCATCCACGCGATGAGCGCACGCTGGAGCGCGGCACCCGCGCCGCGCAGGACGTAGAAGCGCGACCCCGACAGCTTCGTGCCACGGGGGATGTCGAGGATCCCGAGCGCCTCTCCGAGGTCCCAGTGCGGCTTCGCCGCGAACTGCACCTCCGTCGCCGGATCCTGCGAGATGACGGGGTTGTCCTTCTCGTCCTTCCCCTTCGGGACGCTCGGGTCGATGACGTTGGGGATCCAGAGCAGGTCATGATCGATCCGCGTCTGGACGACGGCGAGGTCGGCGTCGATCGCCCTGATGCGCTCGCCGACCTTCCGCATCTCCTCGCGGACCTCCGGCGTCGGCGGCCCGCCCTTGCTGGCGCGATTGCGCTCCGCCTTGAGCGTCTCGGACTCCTGCTTGAGCGCACGGACCTTCGCGTCGCTCTCGATGATGCGGTCGACGGGCGCCGTGAACCCGCGCAGCTCCAACGTGCGCCTGACCTCAGCGGGGTCCTGACGGATGCGGTCGATCGGTCGCATAGCGAGCGAGGCTATGGTGCCCGACCCGCGGCGAGTGCGCCCGTTAGGCTCGCGACGTCATGCGTCCGCTGGTGCAGCTCGTCGCGTTCGAAGGTCCCGACCGGTACTCGTTCGTCGGCGGGCTCGCGACGCGGATGAACGACCTCGCTGAGGCGCTGGTCGAGCGCGGGTACGAGGTGCGCCACCTCTTCGTCGGCGATCCGGACCTACCGGCCATCGAGCGGCGGCTCGGAGGACGCCTCACCCTCCAGCGCTGGGGACAGTGGATCAGCGCCTTCCATCCCAAGGACGTGTACGACGGCGAGGACGGGAAGTGGCGCGACTTCTCGCGCACGGTCCCGCGGCATCTCGTCGACGACGTGATCCTGCCGGCCGCCGAGCGGGGGCAGCGGACCGTCGTCCTGTTCGAGGACTGGCAGACCGCGGACGCGGCGATCGGGACCGCGCTGCTGCTCGCGGTCCGCGAACGCCGCGACGCCGCGTCGCTGTTCTGGAACGCGAACAACACGTACGGCTTCGGCGTCGTCGACTTCGCGACGCTGCAGCGCGCGGCGACGGTGACCACGGTCTCGCGCTTCATGCGCGCGGCGCTCGCGGAGATCGATGTCGACGCCGCGGTCCTGCCGAACGGGATCGCCGAGCGCTGGCTCCGTGGCGTGCCGCTCGAGGACGTGCGCGCGATGCGCTCGGCGTTCGGCGACCGCCCCACCCTGGTGAAGGTCGCCCGCTTCG
>JACPEQ010000182.1 GCA_016183435.1 Chloroflexota bacterium | reverse complement strand
GCGAGACGGCCGCACTCGCGGGCGACCTCATCGCGGCGAGGATCCGTCGCCGGCACGCCCGAGGAGCCGGCCGGTGAGATGCCGAGCGCCTCGAACGCCGTGGCCATGGTGTTGGCGGTGAACTGCCCGCCGCACGCGCCGGCGCCGGGGCAGGCGCCGATCTCGAGCTCGCGCAGCTCGGCGTCGGTCATCGCGCCGCGCGCGTGGGCGCCGACGGCCTCGAACACGTCCTGCACCGTGACGTCCTTGCCCTTGAACCGCCCGGGCATGATCGAGCCGCCGTAGAGCATCAGTCCGGGGAGGTCGAGGCGCGCCAGCGCCATGACCGCCGCGGGGATCGTCTTGTCGCACCCGCTGATGGCGACCACGGCGTCGACGAGGTGGCCGCGCGCGAAGAGCTCGATGGAGTCGGCGATCACCTCGCGCGACACGAGCGACGCCTTCATCCCCTCGGTGCCCATGGAGATCGCGTCGTTGACGGAGATCGTCGTCGCCTCGATCGGCGTGCCGCCCGCCTGGCGGACACCTTCCTTCACCAGCTCCGCCATGCGGCGATGGTTGAAGTTGCACGGCTGGAGGTCCGTGTACGCGTGCGTGACGAGCACGAGCGGGCGCGTGAAGTCCTCGTCCGTGAACCCGACCGCCCGCATCATCGACCGCGCGAAGGCGCGCCGCGGTCCGTCGAGCAGCGTCCGGCTGTTGGCGCGCTCGTCGGTCACGACGCGCATGTTCGCACTGCGGCCCGCGGCGCGCCGGACGGCCTGTGCATGATGCGCAGATGCGCGCCCTGCGCCTCGGTGCCACCGCGCTCGTGACGGCCCTCGTCGCCGCGATCGCGGTCGCCGTGTACGTCGCGGACGAGGTCACGCGGGTCGACCGCGCGCCGCTGACGCGCTCCCACCTCCTGCTCGCGCCCACGGCCGAGCCGGTGAGCTTCCACACCGCCGACGGCCTCACGTTGCGCGGCTGGTTCGTCCCAGCGTCGCGCGAGAAGGCGGCCGTGCTGGTCCACGGCAAGGACACGAACCGCCTGGGGAGCGATCACACCCTGCGGGTCGCCCGCTGGCTGCGTGACGCCGGGTACAGCCTGTTGCTCTTCGACATGCGCGGACACGGCGAGAGCGACGGCGACCGCTTCTCGCTCGGGCAGCACGAGCGCAAGGACGTCGCCGCCGCGGTCGATGTCCTGGTCGGGTTCGGGTTCCCGCCCGGACGCATCGTGCTCGTCGGCGAGTCGATGGGCGCCGCCGTCGCGATCCAGGGCGTCGCGCTCCGGCCGGACGTGGCCGCCGTCGTCGCGGATTCGGCCTACGCGGATGGGCCGTCGATCGTCGACGAGGCGGGTCCGGGCGAGACCGGCCTCCCGGACTGGTACACCGCGGTCATCGTGCTCGCGGCGAGGGTCCTGTTCGGGCTGGACGCCGGCGAGGTCGATCCCGCCGCGGTGGTCCGTGCGAACCCACGCGTGCCGTTCCTGAGCGTCCACTGTGACGGCGACACGCTCATCGATCCCCATCACGCCCGAGACCTGCGCGCAGCGAGCGCGAATGCCGGCACGCGCCTGTGGATGGCGACGGGCTGCGGGCACGTCGGCGCATCGGCGCGCTACCCGGACGAGTACCGCTCGCAGCTGATCGGGTTCCTCGACGCGCAGCTGCGCTGAGCGCTACTTCGTCGGGCTCGGCCGTGGCGTCGTCCTGATCGGTGTTGACGTCGCCGGGCGCGGTGTCTGGGTCGGTGTGGCGCGCGGGGTCGGCGTCGGCGCCCGCGTGGGCGTCGGCAACGCCGTCGGGGTGGGGGACGGCGTCGGTGTCGCCGTGAACGTCGGCAGCGGCCGGAGCGTGAACGAGGGGCTCGGCGCGGCGGTCGCGGAGGGTGACGGGGTCGCCCCGGCGGCACCACGCAGTGTCGGTACGAACGACCGGACCGCGCCTGCGGCCATCAGTCCACCGACCGCGAGGACGAGCAGGATCGCGATCGCGTTGCCGAGCCAGTGCGAGCCCGAGCGCCGCGTCGCGGCTTCCGGCTCGGGCACCTGGTCGATCGGCTCCGTCCGGTCGAGGTCGCGGTCGTCGCTCATCGATCCGATGCTCCCATGTGCTCAGCTCCTCCTGCGCCACGCGTGGCGACGCTGTCGTGGATGCAGGTGCCTGGCCAGCCGCTGTCCCGTACGCTCCGCGCCGCATGCCACGGCCGGAGCGGCTCGTCCTCCACGATGCGGCCCTGGCCGACGGACGCTCGGATCGGCTCCGCGTCGGCGTGAGCCTCGCCATCCGCGGCGGACGGATCGAGTGGGTCCGGCCGAACGACGATGCCGACCTCTCAGGAGCCGAGGTCGTCGATGCCGGCGGGGCGACGATCGTGCCGGCGCTCGTCGACTGTCACAGCCACCTGACGATGCAGGGCGGCAGTCACTGGATCGCGCGCGGAGGCGATCCGCCCGACGTCTTGCGGCAGGTCGCGCGCGACAACGCCAAGCGGCTCGTGAGCGCCGGCGTGCTCTGGGCGCGCGACGTGGGCGCCCCGATGGCCGGCGGCCGTCCCCTCTCGATCGCGGTGCGAGACGAGCTCGGCGGGAAGCCCGGGCAGCCCTACATCCGGGTCGCGGGCACGTGGATCGGGAAGACGGGCTATCCGGACATGTGGGTCACCGCCGACGGTCCCCAGCTGAAGGACGCGGCGCTCGGGCAGCTCGATCTGGGCACGGACCTCGTGAAGCTGTACATGGATGCGCCCGATCGCTCGCAGGCGTCGCCGTTCACGGTCGACGACGTGCGCGAAGCCGTGGTCGCGATCCACGCTCGCGGCGCGAAGGTCACCGCGCACTCCGGCTTCCTCGCGGGCGCGCGCGTCGCCGCCGGGGCGAGCGTCGACTCGATCGAGCACGGGTTCGAGCTGGACGACGACGTCGCGCGGGCGATGGCGGCGAACGGCGTGACCCTCGTCTCCACGCTCTCGGTCTTCCCCTCGTGGGAGGCCTTCGCGCGCACGACGAGCATCGAGCGCTTCACCACCGCCGAGGGCCGCGGGCGCGTGGCCAGGCGCAAGGAGAGGGCGTACGCGTCGCTCACCGCCGCGAAGCGCGCGGGCGTGCGCATCGCGACCGGCACCGACTTCGGCGGCGGCTCGGTGCGCGCCGGCTTCCTCGCGGGCGAGGTCGAGCTTCTCGTCGATGCCGGGCTGGAGCCGTACGACGCGCTCGCCGCGGCGACGTGGCGCGCGGGCGAGCTGCTCGGCGTCGATCACGCGGGACGTATCGAAGAGGGGATGCCGGCCGATCTCGTGCTCGTCGCGGGCGACCCTCTCTCGGACCCGCGCGCGCTGTGGCGCGTCTGGGCCGTGTACCAGCGCGGTGTGCGCGTGGCCTGAGGGTCGACGTCCGCGATGGCGGTGCCGACGCGTGCCGTGGTGTTCGACCTCTTTGGCACCCTCGTCACCTACCCACCGGGCGCGCTGCACGTTCGCCTCATGGCCGAGAAGCTCGGGGTCGAGTTCGTGAGCGAGGGCCGCTTCACCTCGACTGTCGCCGCCGGGAAGCCGGCCACCGCTCTGATCCAGCCGAGCACATCGAGGCCTTACCAGTACAGATCGCGCGGTTCGAACAGGAGGATCTTCTCTCGCGGGTCGGCCGCCCGTCTTCGCAGGTCGCGGTCGAAGCCGCTCCGGGAGAAGAGCAGGCGATGCACCATCGGTCCCGGCCGAAGCTCCTCGCTCGCCGAGTGCCTGATGCGGTCCAGTTTGGCAAGCAACTCCTCACCGGCCGGCTCGTTGGTCCATTTACATTCGCCGATCGCGGTCAGGCGTCCGGACGCGAACGCGACGATATCGACCTCGTCCGAGCTGTCACGCGTCGCGAGCCACCACGAGCCCACCCGATCGAAGCGGAGATCGGACGGTAATCGCCCCGCACTGGTGGCTTCGAGCAAGAAGGTCCGGCAGATATCCTCGAAAGCGTGCTCTGAGATCAGCTTGTCGAGGCCACGCGCCGGATCGCGAAGCACGTCGAGCGCAGCACCGGAGTTCGACAGATCGATCAAGGCGCGGTATGGATCCACGAACCTATACCAGAACGCATGGAACGGCTCGGCAACGTGGTACTGGGCGGTACGTTCCCGCTCGCCGGCCGCGGTCATGGAAGCCTTCCGGA
This sequence comes from Chloroflexota bacterium, assembly GCA_016183435.1. GTDB lineage: Bacteria > Chloroflexota > Limnocylindria > P2-11E > P2-11E > JACPOT01. The sequence goes on along the minus strand of JACPEQ010000182.1, from coordinate 1,152 downwards.
CAAGGATCCGTCCCTGAAGCAGCCTTGTGAGATACGGCGTGACCTCGCTGGCGCTCTTGCGTCCGACCGCATCCGCGATATCGCTTGGTGTACGACGACCTGAGGCGACCGCCCTCACGATGGACGAGTAGATCGCTTCGGTCCGAAGCTCGGTGTACTGCAGCCATTCTGGCTCGCGATAGAGCCGCGCTCCGCGTCGGAGCGTGGTCTGCTCGATGTTCTCCCAAAGACCGCTAGCGCCACGGATCTCCTCGAGGGTCGCCGGGAGCCCGCCCCACACGGTCCAGGCGGCGACGCGTTCGAGCGCGTCGAGCTGCGCGTAGAAGTGCGCGGCGTGCCGATACGTGAGCGGCAGGATCTCAAGGTTGCCGGTGCGCACGCTCCGCAGAGCGGCATCATCAGCAAGAGCCTCGCGCTCCATGAACGACACATTCGATCCGGCAAGGAACAGCTTGAGATTCTTCCGACGAGTCTTGATCTGGTTCCACCAGCGCTGCACGACCGTCAGCACTCCTCGTTCCGCTCGAGCCAGGTATGGGAATTCGTCGAGGACCACAGGGAAGGGGTGCGGACGCTGCCCTTCTGCGATATGACCGAGCGCATCAAGGAAGTCCTCGAAGCGGCGCACCGGTCCGGGTACGGTCGCGCCGACCGCGTACAGGGGTCGCATCATGTCCTCGAGCTGCAGAGACATGACGCGATCGACGGCGGTGTACCTATAGGTGATCGGATACGCCGATGCACTCGCGTTCTTCGTCTTCGCGCGGACGGCTCGACCTGGTCCCGGGGCAGGGGCTACGTCGGTGGAGCCGATCGCCTCATCGAGCAAGCGACTCTTGCCGACGCCTCGGCGTCCGTAGACCAGCACGAGCTCGCTTCGATCGGATCCCAAGAACTCTGCGATCTCACGCGACTCGTGCTCCCTGTCGTAGAAGCGGCTATCCGGCATTGGGCACATAGTCTAATCATGGTTAGTCTATCCATGGGCACGTGAAGCAGGCACACGCCGCCGGGCTCAGGAGGCGATATCGCCGAAGCGCTCCGCGTCCCACCGCAGGCCGAGCTCGTCCGGCGGGCCCATGTAGCCGAGCAGTGCGGACGCCGCGACGACCGCGGGCGACGCGAGATAGCCGAGCCCGCCGATGCCCATGC
>JACPEQ010000184.1 GCA_016183435.1 Chloroflexota bacterium | reverse complement strand
TCTTGCCGACGCCCGGGTCGCCGATGAGGACGGGGTTGTTCTTCGTACGCCGCGACAGCACCTGGATGACGCGGCGGATCTCCTCGTCGCGCCCGATGACAGGGTCGAGCTTGTTCTTGCGCGCCAGCTCTGTGAGATCCCTGCCGTAGCGCTCGAGCGCCTGGTACTTGCCCTCGGGGTTCTGGTCGGTCACGCGCTGGCTGCCGCGGATGCCGCGCAGCGCCTCGAGCACGCGGTCGCGCGTCGCGCCGGCGCGCTTCAGCTGCTGTCCGGTCGTGCCGGTGTCCTCGAGCATCGCGAGGAACAGGTGCTCGGTCGAGACGTACTCGTCGCCGAGCGATCCCATCTCGCGCTGCGCCTGCTGGAGCACGCGGCCGAGCCGACCGGACACCCCGATCTGCATGCTGCCGCCGCTCACGCGTGCGCGCTTGCCGAGATCGGCGTCGATGGCGGCGAGGAGCTGCTGCGGGCTGCCGCCGAGCGCGCGCACGAGGCTCGACACGGTGCCGCCGTCCTGCGCGAGGAGCGCCGCGGCGAGGTGCTCGACGTCGAGCTCCGCGTGGCCGTTGTCGACCGCGCGCGCCCGCGCCTGGACGAGCGCCTCCTGTGTCTTCTCAGTGAGCCTGTTCGGATCGATCACAGCAGATGGCTCCTCACGTCCTCGTTCGCGCGCCGCGCCGCGAGCTTCTGCACGGCCTCGCGCTCTTCCTCGTTCAGCTTCTGCGGAAGCACGACCTTCACCGTCACGAACATGTCGCCGTGGCCGCCGCCGGAGCGGGGCATGCCCTGCCCGGCGAGGCGGATGACGCGGCCGTTCTGCGTCTCGGGCGGCACGCGCAGCGCGACGCGGCCCTTCAGCGTCGGCACGGTCACCTCCGCGCCGAGGATCGCCTCGTGCAGCGCGACCGGCAGCTCCGCGTGGATGTCGTCACCCTCGCGGCGGAAGAACGGGTGCGGATGCACGCGGATCCGCAGGTACAGGTCGCCCGCGGGACCACCGCCACCACCAGGTCCGCCCTGGCCGGCGAGCCGGATGCGCTGCCCGTCGCGGACGCCCGCGGGGATGCGCACGTCGAGCCGGCGCGAGGCGCCGTCCTCGCGGCGGATCTCGATCGAGCGCTGCGTGCCCTTCGAGGCGTCGGCGAGCGTGATCTCGACCTCGCTCTCCAGGTCCTCGCCCGCGTGGCGACGGACCCGTGAGCGGCCGTTCGGAGAGCGGCGCGCCTCGCCGCCCGAGCCCGGGAACCCGCCGACGTCGCCGAAGATCGTCCGGAAGAAGTCCGAGAAGTCCGAAACGTCCTGCGCGCCCGAGCCCGGCGTGCCGGTGAACACCCACTGGAACCCGCCCTGGCCGGGACGTCCGCCGCTGCCGCGGGCGAAGCGCTCCCAGTCGGGGCCGAGCTGGTCGTAGCGCTTGCGCTTGTCCGGGTCGCTCAGGACCTCGTTGGCCTCGTTGACCTCCTTGAAGCGCCGCTCTGCGTCGGCGCCCTTGTTCAGGTCAGGGTGATGCTGCCGGGCGAGCTTGCGGTACGCCCGCTTGATGTCCTCGGTCTTCGCCTCCTTGGGGACGCCGAGGATCCTGTAGTAGTCCTTGTACTCGACCGGCATCGCAGACTACGCGGGGGGCTCTGCCCCCCGCGATCCCCCCTTCATTCGCTCAACTGGGCGGCGGCGCGGGCCGGCCGACGTCGCGGTAGCCGGTCGCCGGCGGCGTCACGCGGGCGTGCTTCTGCAGCGCGATCGTCAGGACGTCGTCGATGGTGGCGACGGTCTTCACCTCGACGGTGTCGAGGACCTCCTTCGGGATGTCGACGAGGTCCTTCTTGTTCTTCTCCGGCAGGAGGAAGGTCGTGATGCCGGCCCGGTGCACGGCGAGGAGCTTCTCCTTCACCCCACCGATGGGCAGGACCTTGCCGCGGAGCGTGATCTCGCCGGTCATCGCGACGTCGCGGCGCACCGGCCTCCCGGTGAGCGCGCTGACGATGGCGGTCGCCATCGTCACGCCCGCGGAGGGGCCGTCCTTCGGGATCGCCCCCGCCGGCACGTGGATGTGCATGGCGTGATCCTTGAAGAATCCCTTCGGCACGCCGAGCTCCGCCTGGTGCGCCCGCACGTACGACAGCGCCGCGCGCGCGGACTCCTCCATGACCTTCTGGATCTGGCCGGTGAGCACGAACTCCTCGGTCTTCGAGCCCTGATCCATCGTCGTCGCCTCGACGGTGAGCACGTCGCCGCCGTGCTCGGACACGGAGACGCCGGTGGCGGCGCCGACCATGTCCTCCTTCTCGGCGAGGCCATACTCGAAGCGCTCGGGGCCGAGGTACGTCGCGATGTCCGCGCCATCGACGGTGGCCTGCGCCATCTCGCCGCTGGCGACCTTGCGGGCGATCTTGCGGTTGATCGCGCCGATCTCACGCTCGAGGTTGCGGACGCCAGCCTCGCGCGTGTACTCGCGGATGATCTTGCGGAGCGCGTCTTCGGTGATCGTCAGTCGCGGCGACTCGGTCGGCGTGACGGTCGGACCGGGCACCTCCGCGTGCCTGCTGTCCTGCGGCGACACCGCGTCCGGCGCGGTCTCCGTCGCGCCCTCGGCGGCGGGCTCCTCGACCGGAGCCGCCTCGCCCGCGAGGCCGTGCTGCTTCAGCTGACGCGGCAGCAGGTAGCCGGTAGCGATGTGCATCTTCTCGTCCTCCGTGTAGCCGGGGAGGCGGATGACCTCCATACGGTCGCGGCGCGGGGGGATGGTGGTGTCCTCGATGTTCGCCGTCGTGATGAAGATGACCTTCGAGAGGTCGTACGGCACCTCGAGGTAGTGGTCCGAGAACGCGAAGTTCTGCTCGGGGTCGAGGACCTCGAGGAGCGCGGAGCTCGGGTCGCCGCGGAAGTCCGCGCCGACCTTGTCGATCTCGTCGAGCATGAACACGGGATTGATCTGGCCGGCGACCTTCATGTTCTGGAGGATCCGGCCGGGGAGCGCGCCGACGTAGGTGCGCCGGTGCCCGCGGATCTCCGCCTCGTCGCGGATGCCGCCGAGCGACATGCGGATGAACTTGCGGCCCATCGCGCGCGCGATGCTCTTGCCGAGGCTCGTCTTGCCCACGCCGGGCGGGCCGACGAAGCACAGGATCGGCGCGCGCACGTCCTTCGTGAGCTTGCGCACGGCCATGTACTCGAGGATGCGGTCCTTCACCTTGCCGAGGCCGTAGTGGTCCTCGTCGAGGATCTGTCCGGCGGCCGTGATGTCCCAGTCGTCGGATGCCGCGACGTTCCACGGCACCGAGATGAGCCAGTCCACGTACGTGCGGATCACCCCGGTCTCGGGAGAGGCCTGCGGGATCTTCTCGAGGCGCGCGACCTCCTTGAGGGCCTTGTCCTTCACCTGCTCCGGCATGCCGGCGGCCTCGATCTTCTCGCGGAGCTCCTTCAGCTCCGCGGAGCCCTCGTCCTCGCCGAGCTCCTTCTGGATGGTCTTCATCTGCTCGCGGAGGATGTACTCGCGCTGCGTCTTGTCGATGGTCGACTGGACCTCGCTCTGGATCTTCGCCTTCAGCTCGAGGATCTCGTTCTGCTTGGCGAGGAACACCGAGAGGAAGCGCAGACGCTCGACGACGCTGTGCGTCTCCAGCAGCTGCTGGCGCTGCTCGAGCGTGAGGTCGGGGCTCGTCGCGACGAGGTCCGCGAAATGCGCGGCGTCCTCGATCGTCTTGGCGGTCATCGCGATCTCGGGCAGGATCGAGCCGCCGTTGTCGACGTACTGCTGGAACGACGTCTTCACGTTCCGCATGAGCGCCTCGCGCTCGACGGGACCGCCGAGCTCGGTGGGCAGCACCTCGAACCGCGCCTTGAAGTAGCGGCTCTCCGGCGCCCAGTCGGTGATACGCACGCGATCGAGACCCTGGACGATGACCTGCGCGCTGCCGTCCGGGATGCGCAGGAGACGGACGATCTCCGCGACCGTGCCGATCGAGTAGATCTGCTCGGCCTGGACGTCGTCGACCTCCGCGTCCTTCTGCGCGGCGAGGATGACGTAGTGCTTCTCGGCCGCCATCGCCGCGTTGATCGCGTTGACGCTCCTCTCGCGCCCGACGCCGAGGGGCGTAACGATCTTCGGGAAGATCACCGCCTCTCGGAGGGGCACGAGCGGGAGCTCGGACGGGTAGGTGCGCTCCTGCTGGTCCTGGGTCTCGTTGGTCATGTCGTCCTCATTTCCATCAGAAGCGTGCCGTGCCGGTCCCAGGTCCGCCAGTCTCCTCGTCGTCCCACGACCCGGCGATCTCCTCGAGCAGATCGCCGATGTCGCGGAGCTGCAACAGCAGCTTGACGCCCGCAAGGTTCACGCCCCGCACCTGGGTCAGGTAGCGGATCGCGCGCACCCTGCGGAGGTCGTCGTCGCTGTAGAGCCGGATGTTCGTCTCGGTGCGCACCGGATCGACGAGGCCTTCCTCTTCATAGATCCGGAGCGTCCGGGGATGGCACCCGGCCAGGCTGGCGGCGATGGAGATAACGTAGACGGGCCTGCTCGCACGTGCCACGCCTCATATACATAGACCCTGACAATGGCGTTGTCAAGGTCCCTAGCAACGATGGGAATTCGTGCCGCGGGCGCGCAGACGGAGGCGCGAAGCGACGAGGTCGAGCACCCGTGCCCGAGCGAGGGGTCCCCCCGAGCGAGGGTCGGAATACGGCCTGCTCAGCCGAACAGGGCCTTGCGCACGTCCGCCTCGACCGCCGTCGGGGAGAACACGATCACGCGGTCGCCGGTCTCGAGGACCGCCTCGCCCACCCCGGGGACGATCTTCCCTCCCCGGACGATGCCGCCGATGAGCGCGCCGTCCGGAAGCTTCAGCGCCCGGACGGCCTTCCCAGATGCGGGCGAGCCCGCCGCGATCTCCGCCTCGATGAGCTCGAGGTGCGACCCGGTGAGGGGCATGAGCGGGAGGAATCCGCCGGTGGGCAGCTCCTGCTCGATGACGTTCATGAGCACGCGTGTCGAGGAGACGGTCTCCTGGATGCCGAGCGTCTTGAAGACGATCTCGTTCTTCGGGTCGTTCACGCGCGCGATGACGCGGCCCAGGGGCCCGCAGTTGTAGCGGGCGAGCTGGCAGATGACGAGGTTCTTCGCGTCCTCGCCGGTGACGGCGAGCACCGCGTCTGCGCGCTGGCATCCGGCCTCGAGCTGGTAGCGTCCCTCGTCCGCCGGCGCGTTCAGGACGACGGAACCGAGCCGCTCCTCGATCCACTGCGAGCGGCGGCGATCGGACTCGATGACCATGACCTCGTGGCCCGCCTCGATGAGCGCCTTCGCGAGGTGGAAGCCGACCTCGCCGCCGCCGGCGACGACGACGTACATCTATCGCTTCGCCGTGACCCACGGCGGGGCCGGTGCCTGCTCCCCGGTGAGCCGCTTCTCGAGGGCGAGGGTGCGTTCCATGAGCACCTCCCCCACCTCGGGCTCCTCGAGCAGCATGGCGCGCAGCAGCACCGCGAGGATGGTCGTGCGCGAGAGGGTCGGGATCCCCTTCTCCCGGTAGATCTCCGCGCGGATCGGGTCGTTCACCTTCGCGATGACGCGCTTCACGCCGAAGATCTCCTTCGCGATCTGCGCGGCCATGAGGTTGCGGTTGTCCCCCTGCGTGAGCGCCAGGAACCAGTCCACCTCGTCGATGCCCACCTGGCGGAGCACGTCCAGGTCGGCCCCGTTGCCGAGGTACGTCGTGCCCTTGAAGCCGGCCGGGAGGTGGGCGAAGGACGCGCGCTCGACGTCGACGATGGTCACGTCGTGGCCTTCGTCGCTGAGGACCCCGGCGAGCGTCGCGCCCACCCGGCCGCTGCCTACGATCAGGACCTTCATCTCACGGGCTCCTCCTGACGATAAGCGAGCACCGCGCACGGCGCTCCGAGGTAGACCTCCTCGACCGTGCGGCTCACGTACGTGCGTCCCAGGCGCTTGCGGTACGGCATGCCGATCAGCACGAGGTCGGCGCCGCGCTCCCGCGCGGTGTCGACGATCGCCGCGGCCGCCTCGCGCGCCTGGAGGAGCTCGGTCTGCAGCTCCCCGCCCGCCTGCTGCGCGACGCGCGCGGCCCTCGCCAGGAGCTCCTCGCCGCTGTCCAGCTCGGGCTCGAGCACGGCGTCGAGCGGGAGGTTCCAGCGCACCTCGATCACGTGCACGGCGAGGATCTCGGCCTTGCCCGGCTTCGCGAGGCTGACGGCGAGCCGGATGAGATCGGGATCGACCGCCGTGCCGGCGAGCGGGACGAGGATGCGCTGGTACGCCATGAGCGGCGAAGTCTAGAGAGTGCGAGCGAGGATCGGGCTCCGCCCGTCCGAGCGAGCTCCACAAGAGCGGAGCGGCTAGCCGCGAGCGAGCGAAGCGAGCCGACGGCTATTGAGAAAGATCCGCGGTGTCACGGAAGTGGTACGGCACGTCGATGACGATCGTGTTCGGGCGGAAGAGCAGGGCCGCCTTCAGCCGGAACGCGGTCTGGCTGTGGAGGATGAACTCCCACCAGTGGCGCGGCACGAACTCGGCGAGGACGACCGTGATCGGCCGCGGGTCGCGCTCGTCGATCCGGTCGATGTACTTCAGGAGCGGCTGGAGCAGCGCGCGGTACGGCGAGTCGATGACGTCGAGCGGGATCTCACGCCCGTCGGGGAGACGACGCCCGCCCCAGCGGTCCCACCGGCGCTGGAACTCCTGCGCGGACGCGTGGCTCGACCCGATGTGCACGGCGCGCACGTGCGGCGAGATCGAGCACGCGAACGCGAGGGCCTGCACCGCCGACCGGTCGAGCCGGGCGATCGGCACGATCACGATCGGCGGCAGCGGCCGCGGCAGCGGCTGATCGAGGTCCTCGAGCGTCAGCGCGTCCGAGACGGAGCGGTAGTGCGCGCTGATCCCGTAGAGCAGGAGGACGTTGAGCGGCAGGACCACGAGCACCATCCACGCCCCGCCGGAGAACTTCGTGTACGCGACGATCACCAGCGTGATGCCGGTCACCACGGCGCCGATGACGTTGACGACCACCGAGAGCTGCCACGCCCGCGGTCGCAGGCGCCACCAGCGCCGGACGAGGCCGCTCTGCGACAGGGTGAAGGCAAGGAACACGCCGAGCGTGTAGAGCGGGATGAGCTGCGTCACGCTGCCGCCGAACGCCGCGAGGACGAACGCGGCCATCATCGCGAGCGAGACGATACCGACGGAGAACCCGAGCCGCTCGCCGCGGAACGCGAACTGGCGAGGCATGAAGCGGTCGTTCGCGAGGACCGACGCGAGGCGCGGGAAGCCGGTGAAGCCCGTGTTGGCCGCGAGCAGCAGGATCACGGCGGTCGCGAGCTGGACGAACCACCAGTACGGTCCGTTCCCGACGATCGACCGGGTGATGAGGCTGTTCACGGTCTCCTTCTCGCCGATGCTCGGGACGACGCCGATGGTGGTCGCGAGGTACGTGAGGCCCAGGAAGATCGTGCCGAAGATCGTGCCCATGAGGACGACCGTGACGGCCGCGTTGCGCGCCTCGGGCTTCTGGAAGTTCGGCGTCCCGTTCGCGACGGCCTCGCTTCCGCTGAGGCCGACGGCGCCGGAGCTGAAGGCCTTGAGGATGAGGAAGATCCCGAGCAGCTCGCCGCCCTCGGCCGGGAACGGGTCCGGCGGCCGCGCGGCCGCCGGGATGTCGCCGCTCACGATGCGGTAGAGGCCGAACGCGATGAGCCCGACCACCCCGATCATGTACAGGTACGTCGGCGCGGCGAAGATCACGCCCGCTTCACGCACCCCGCGCAGGTTCCCGATCGCGAGGACCGCGATGATGACGACGCCCCAGACCACGCGCTGGTCGTGCACCTCGGGAACGAAGCTGCTGATCGCGGCGACGCCCGCGGCGGTCGAGACCGCGACGGTGAGGACGTAGTCGATCAGCAGCGCCGACGCGGCGACGAGGCCCGCGCCGACGCCGATGTTCTCCTTCGCCACGGCGTAGCTGCCGCCGCCGTGCGGGTACGCGCGGATGACGCGCGTCTCGGACAGGACGACGATCGCGAGGATGCCGACGATGGCGACGGCGACCGGCATCGTCAGGAACAGCGCCCCGGTCCCGGCGAGCGCGAGGACGCGCATCGCCTCCTCCGTGGCGTACGCGGAGGACGAGATGTTGTCGGAGGCGAGGATCGCGAGCCCCGTCTTCTTCGACAGGCGTTCCTCGGCCTCGGCCTCGGTGTGCAGCGGCCGGCCGAAGAGCACGCGGCGCACCCCGTCGTAGACGCGGCCGGCGCGGGAGCTCGGAGCGAGGGCCTCGCTCGTCGTGACGTAGATCCCGCCGGCGCCCCGCCGGAACTCCTTCGGGCGGACGATCTTCACGTACCGATCGCCCGGAAGCCGGCCCGCCTGCTTGGTGCGCTGCTCGAGCGACGAGGGGTCCGGGCGCTCGGGCTCGCGGCGATCGCCCGGGGGATCGATCTCGCCGGTCACGCTGCGCCCATCGCTCCCCTAGAAGCCGATCGCGAGGCGGTCGGCCAGCATCCCCGGCAGCCCGCGCGAGCGGATGCGCTGCTGGGTCGCGGCCACGTCGTAGGGCGCGCGTCGGAACGCGACGGTCCGGGCATCTGTGTCCGCGACAGCGTAGGCCGCTCTCGGGTCGCCATCGCGGGGCTGGCCGACGCTGCCGGGATTGACCAGCAGCCGCCCGGTGAGCGGGAGGGACAGGTCCGTCGTGATCCCTACCTGGCTGGCGACGAGCGGCTTTGCCGCGAGGAGCTCGTACGCCCCGGCCGCCGATCGCGTAGCGTCGGCTGCCGTTGAACGGAACGCGGCCGGGATGTGGGTGTGGCCGTTGCAGCAATGCGCGGTCTTCGCGAGCCGGAGCGTCGCGGCCGCCTGGCCTCCCGACATGACGTACTCCCACAGTGGGTCGCGCAGGCTCCCGTGGCACAGCGTGAAGCCCTCGGTCTCGAGCGTGAGCGGCAACGACGCGAGGTGATCGCGCTCCTCCGCCGAGAGCCACGACCGGTGCATCCGCACGGCGGCGGCGGCGTACGGGTTGAACATGCCCAGCCCCTCGCCGGTCGCCGCCGCGAGATCGTGGTTCCCGGCCACGACGATCGCGTCGCGCTCCCGCAGGAGCGCGAGCACGTCGGACGGGTCCGGGCCGTAGCCGACGGTATCCCCCATCACCCAGATCCGATCGACGCGGCCGAGGGCCGCGAGCACGGCCTCCAGCGCGACGAGATTCGCGTGGATGTCGGAGAGGAGGGCGATCGTGCTCATCGCGCGGCGGCGAGCGCCTCGGCGAGCGTGAGCCGCCCTTCGAGGAACGCTCGGCCGACCACCGCGCTGGCGACGCCCCACCCGGCGAGCGCGCGGACGTCGTCGGCCGACGCGATCCCTCCGCCGGTGTGGAAGCGGATGCCCCTCGCGAGCCCGCCGAGGGACGAACGGATGGCCTCGAGGAGCTCGAGGGCGGGGCCGCCCAGCGCTCCCTCCGCGCCGAGGTCGATGACGTAGAGGTCCGTAACGCCGGCGACGACCGCGGCGCGCGCCGCCGCGAGCGCCCCGCGCCCCGTGGCGACCTCGACGAGCGTCGCATCGCCGCCGCGCGGTGCGAGCCAATGACCCTCCCGGGGGGACCCGCCCTCGCGTGCCTCGATCTCGACGATCGCGGCGCGGCCCAGCGGGGCGATCTCCTTCAAGAGCTCGTCGTTCCCGAACACGGCGGAGGAGAAGAGCACGCCGCTGAATCCGGCGTCGAGCGCCTCGCGGGCGAACGGGACGGACGAGATGCCGCCGGCGAGACGGCACGGCACCCGCGCTCGCCTCGCGATCGCGGCGAGGAGCCCCAGGTTCGCGGGATCGCCGCGCTCGGCGTTGTCGCGGTCGACGAGGTGCAGCTGCTGCGCGCCGTCCTCGACGTAGCGCTCGGCGAGCTCGGAGGGGCTGAAGCGGATCTGGACCCCTCTGTATGCGACGTGGCCGAAGCGGACGTCGACGGAGGGGACGATCACCACGGGCGGCGCTTCATCTCCGCGGGCGTGCGTGGATAGCGGTCGGGTGTCGCACGGGCCTTGCGCATCACGACGAGCTGCCGGCCCGGAAGCTCCTCGGCCAGTCCGAGCGACGACGTCGGCACGACGGCGACGATCTCACCGCCGAGCGCCGACAGCGCCTTCTTCGCGCCGGGCAGCTCCGCGTCGATGCGCCCCTTCCAGACCACGGCGTCGCCGCCGACGCGCAGGAACGGGAAGCACAGCTCGACGCACAGTCCCAGCGACCCCAGGGCCCGCGCCGTGGCGACGTCGTACCGGGCACGATGCGCGGGCGTGCGCGCGAGCTCCTCGGCGCGCGCGTTCTCGACCGCGACACGCTCCAGAACGAGGAGCTCGCGGAACCGTTCGATCGCGCGCGCCTTCTTGCCCGTCGCTTCGACGGCGGTCACCGAGATCCCAGGCAGTGCGATGCGCAGCGCCAGGCCCGGGAATCCGGCGCCGCTGCCCACGTCGACGAGCCGCTCGTGACCCGTCCAGGCCCGTGCCGCGTATGCAGTGAAGGAATCCAGGAAGTGTTTGACGGCGATGTCCGCGGGCTCGGTGATGGCCGTGAGGTTGACGGTCTTGGTCGCCTCGACGAGCTCGGCGGCGTAGCGCGCGCACGCCGCTCGTTGCGCATCCGTAAGGTGGAGGCCCAGAGCGGCGGCGTCGCGGCCGAGAGCGAGGAAGGGGTCCGTGGTCATGACGCGTGATCGTATGGCGGCGTCCCGTCGCGCGTTCGCCGTCGCCGCGCTCGTCGCGGCGCTCGCCATCGCGCTCTCCGTGGCGGTCGCGGGCGCCAGCGCGACGGTGATCGTCGCGGATCTCCGCTTCGACCCGTCGTTGGTGACGATCAACGTCGGTGACTCGGTGACCTGGACGATGGGTGAGACCGCGAGCCATTCGGCCACGGCGGACGACGGCTCGTTCGATACCGGCGTCTTCAGCACGGGTAGCCGGACGATCACCTTCACGCGGGCGGGTACGTTCGCGTACCACTGCGCCGTCCACGGCTTCATGCGCGGCACCGTGCGCGTGCTCGGTCAGGCGACGCCCGCGCCGACGCCCACCCCGACGCCGGCACCGACGCCCGCGCCGACCGCGCCACCCACGCCCGCCCCGCCGGTCGCTCCGACCCCGGCACCGACACCCCCGCCGACGATCGCGCCGACCGCTGCCCCGCCGGCCCAGACGGTCGCGCGCGCGACGGCCGCGCCCGCGTCACCGAGCCCGAGCGCGGCACCGACACAGGCGTCGTCGCCCTCCCCGGCACCGTCACCGTCGCCGACAGCGACGATCGCGGCCACGCCCACGTCCGTCGCTGTGCAGACCACGGGCTCACCGGCGGCCGCGGCCACCGTGGCGGCAGCGAGCGGGCCACGGTCGGACGAAGGCCCCGGCCCGGCCCTGGTCCTGGCCGCCGTGGCCGGCGTCGTCGCGGTCGCGGGGGTCGGCCTGTACCTCGCGCGGAGGCGGTAGATAGGACGACGTCTTGTCTGCGCACGAGCTTCTGCGCGACTATGGAGAGGACGTGCACGGGCTCTTCAGCGGGGGCCACAGGGCTGGGCGTTAGACCCCGCTTCGCCCACCGCAGCGAACGGCGTCTCGCCGGGATCCTCGATTTCTATCGGCTCCACTGGGAATACGAACCCCACACGTTCCCCCTCCGCTGGTCGGACGACGGTCGCGCCGTCGAGAGCTTCACCCCGGACTTCTGGCTCCCGGAGGTCGGGACGTACATCGAGCTGACGCAGGTACGGAAGTCGAATTCCAGTCGGAAGGACCGCAAGGTGCGCCGATTCCGTCAGCTCCATCCGGACAAGCGCATCCGCGTGCTCTACCGACGGGATCTCGAGGCACTGACCACGAAGTACAAGTAGCGGCTCGCGGGCCGTAGCATCGCCGTCAGATGACGACCGAGGTCCGCGTGCCGTCCCCCGCCGACGACATCGCCGAGGTCCTCATCGACGCGCCGAGCATCGCACGGAAGGTGCAGGAGCTCGGAGCGCGGATCACGGCGGACTTCGCGGGGCGCGACCCCGTCTTCGTCAGCATCCTCAAGGGCGCGCTGCCTTTCCTCGCCGATCTCATGCGCCAAGTGCCCATCCGGCTGTCGCTCGACTTCCTCGAGGTCTCGTCCTACGGAAGCTCGACCGAGTCGAGCGGCGTGGTGCGCATCCTCAAGGACCTCGCGCAGCCGATCGAGGACCGCCACGTCCTCGTCGTCGAGGACATCCTCGACACGGGATTCACGCTCCGCTACGTGCTCGAGCACCTGCAGCAGCAGAAGCCTGCCTCGGTACGGCTCTGCACGCTGCTCGACAAGCCCGCGCGGCGCATCGTCCCGATCGAGATCGACTACCGCGGATTCGAGATCCCTGACCGGTTCGTCGTCGGGTACGGCCTCGACTACGGCGAGCGCTACCGCAACCTGCCGTTCATCGGCATCCTGAAGCCCGAGGTGTATTCGCGAGGCTAGTTCTGGTCTTGGCACTCATGGCGACGGTCGCCGCTCCGGCCGACGCGGCACCCTCGCTCGCGCTGCCGGAGACCGTCCGCGTGAACGTCGCCGGGCTCGGCATCGTGGCGGGACGGTTCGGGTCCACGGCGACGCTCACCGCGACCGATCCCGCTGGCACGGTCGTGCACCAGGGCGGCGCGCCGGTGATGGTCCGGACGAACGTCTACCGCATGAAGGACGGGTTCCGCCTGCCCGACCGGCGGACGCCTCCCGCCGACCTCGAAGAGCGGCAGAGCCGTCTTGCGTTGCTGCGCGAGGCGCGCATCGCCGAGCGCAGCGCGGGTGCGGCGGGCGCCGAGCGCGCGATCGAGGTGGTGCCGTTCGAGGTCGCGGTGCTGTCCGGGACCGATCCGATCGGCGAGGTCGCCCTGCAGGTGCAGAAGCCGGTCATGCTCCGGTTCACTTCGACCGACGGCCTCGTCACCTTCGAGGGACGTCCGTTCCGCGGGACGCTCGAGCTCGCGATCGACGACGAGGGCGATCTCATCGTGGTGAACACGGTGAGGACGTTCGACTACCTCGCATCGGTCGTCGGCGCGGAAGTGCCGTCGAGCTGGCATCCCGAGGCGCTCGCGGCGCAGGCGATCGCCGCGCGCACGTACCTCGAGACGCACCTGAAGCGGCACAAGGCCTACGACCTCGAGGGCGACGTGCGCGACCAGGCGTACCACGGACTCTCGAGCGAGGACCGCGCGACGGTCCGCGCCGTCGAGCGCACGGCGGGGATCGTGGCGACCTACCGGGGCGCCGCCATCGAGGCGCTGTACTCCGCGAACGCCGGAGGCGTCACCGAGAGCTCCGAGAACGTCTTCGCCAACGCGCTGCCGTACCTGCGCAGCGTGGAGTCGCCGTGGGACCGCGAGGCGGAGAACTCGTCGTGGGGACGGACGAGCTGGTCGTGGACGAAAGAGATCACCGCGCCCCAGCTCGGGCACCAGCTCGCGCAGCGCGCCCTCGACGTCGGTGAGCCGGAGCGCATCGAGGTGACGCAGGTCTCGCCGACCGGCCGTGTGCTCCAGGCGCGCGTCGTGGGATCGAAGGCGACGCGGGACATCGGCAAGGACCGCAGCCGGTATTACTTCGGCCTGATGAGCGCGCTCTTCACCGTGACGAGGACCGGTGGTGGCGAGGTCGAGAAGGTCGCTTACCTGAACGCCACACGGATCCGCGAGCTCGAGTCGCTTGGCGCGAGGCTGGT